>DASPOJ010000046.1:0-20390 GCA_035626055.1 Candidatus Methylomirabilota bacterium
GAGGCTGCCTTCATCGAGGGGCACGCGGGCGATGACGCCGATGTTCAGTTTTTGGCACAGCGGAAAGAGCTTGTCCTCGGGCGCCTGATCGAAAATGTTGTAGATCACCTGGACGACATCCACGAGGCCGGTCTCGATGGCGGCGAGGCCGTTCTCCGGCTGCCAGCGGTTGACACTCAGCCCAAACCAGCGAATCCAGCCGCGCCGCTTGAGTTCTTCGACGGTCTTGCGAAAATCCGGATGGGCGGTCCAGCCGTCATCCCAGACGTGGAACTGCAGGAGGTCAATCGTTTCCACGCGAAGTTTTTCGCGGATGCGGCGCGCGTAATCGAAGACGTGGTCGGGCGGAAAAACTTCGCCGTACTTGTCGTCCGGCGACGCAGGCCACTTCCAATTTTTCGGCGGGATTTTGGACGCTGCGTACAAGCGCTTGCCGCGGTTACGCGCCATGATCTCACCGAGCAGGCCATCACTGTTGCCATTGCCATAAGCCCACGCCGTGTCGAAAAAAGTGCAGCCCGAATCCACGGACGCCTGGAGGGATTCGAGCGATTCACGGTCGTCCGAGCCTGTCCAGCCGCTCATTCCCCAGAGTCCGTAGCCGATGTCACTGACGTCGGCGCTGGTCCGGCCAAGCTTTCGATATCGCATCGTTTCTCCCGTGACCAAGAGTTACAGATGCCGCATGGATTGTGCCACAATACAGCCACTTTCATGAAGGCTACGAATCAAACGAACGCTACTCCCGAGCCGCAAGAACCTTATTGGGTCAGGAGACCCGGGGTCACGGTCAGCGTTTGCCTGGGAGCCCTGGTGGTTCTCTTCTCGCTCTATATTCTGTTGGCGGCTAACTACGGCAATAAACATGCCCGAATCTTCCGAATTGGGTCCGAATCTATGGAGCCAACGGTGCACGAAGGTGAAGACGTCTTGGTGCAATTGGACGCGTATGCGACTCATTCACCGCAGAGGGGCGACCTTGTCACGTTTCTGGTGCCGAACGGCAGCGCCATTTCCTTGAAACGAGTCATCGCGATCGGCGGAGACACGATCTCCGGCACACCTGATAACACCATCGTTAATGGCCGCGAACTCTATGAGCCGTATACGTTTAGCGCGCGCTTTGGGCAGGGGGACAAATCGAGCGAGGGTTTCCCCGAGGAAACTTTTGGGCCAATACGCATTCCGCCGAACTGCTTCTTTGTCATGGGAGACAACCGCGAGCACAGTTTTGATAGCCGCCAGCCGAGTTTTGGTTGTGTTCCGCTCGACCACGTTCGCGGCAAGGCAATTCAGAGAGGTACTTGGCTACAGGTGGCGCTTTACAGGGGTCAGAGAATCCAGTGAACCATAACCGACGGCTCGTCAAGAAGTAGAGGTATGTGAGGCGAGCGTTGTGCCGATTATTTGCGCCGTGAAATGCAATTGCGGAGGCGCTGGCAGAGTTACGACGCTTTCGGGATGCAGGATGCGCGCCAGAATTTCGATGCCGACCACCAGGCGTCGAGCCCGGGCGCGAACGGAATTCCCGTGGCCGAAGCAATCAGCGATACCACGCGCACGGCAGCATTCTCTCATAATGCCGCCGCAGCGGCTGCAGCCGCCTCCGGAAGTACATCCGCGAACACGAAACCATCGCGGATGACGACTTCGCCGGCGCGCACGGCGAGCGGTTGTCGAAACATCGGCTCCGCGAACGCAAACGTGTGAAACTCGCCGCTGCTCCACGAAAGCCACAGTCTGCGTCGCGACATCGATTTCCTCACGGATACAGCAGGTATTTTGCGCGAATGCGGCGGAAGGCGTCGAGATCACTCTTCCAGGCGGCGATGATTTCGCCTGGTGAATCGCCACGTTCGAGACGCGCAATCGTTCGGGCGTTACCGACCAGGAAAATCATCTTCGCCACGTCGAAATGCGCGGGATAGAGCTTTCGGAGCGCAGAGGCGGCTTCGAAGCCCACCCGAATGGGATCGAGCGCGCTGCGATCTGTGATTTCGATTGCGACGCCTTCGCACTGTTGCCCCGCGTACAGTCCGGATTGCGGCGTGAAGCGCGCGGGAGAAAAGCGGACGCCGGAGATGCCGCGGCGGTTGAGTTCGGCAACCAAGTCTGCGGCGTGAATCCACGGCGCGCCGAACTGCTCGAACGGCTTGTCCGTGCCGCGGCCAACCGAGACTCCGCCAGCCTGGAGGATTTCGATGCCTGGATAGAGCAGCTCCTCCGTAAACGAACGAAGATTCGGGGATGGATTGACCCACGGCAAGCCTGTCTGGTCGAGCCATTCGCTGCGATCCCAATTTTTCATGGCGATGACGTGCAAGTCGCAGCCGATGTGGTTTTCGGCGTTGAACATGCGACCCATTTCGCCGATGGTCATGCCCGGTTGCAGGGGCATCGGGAAATAGCCGACGAAGCTGGTTTTGTCGCGATCCAGCATGGGTCCTTCGACGCGAACGCCACCGAGCGGATCGGGCCGGTCCAGAACATAAAAGGCGATGTGGTGCTGCGCAGCCGCCTCCATCGCGTAACCCATCGTTGTGATGTAGGTGAAGAAGCGCACGCCGGCGTCTTGAATGTCGAAGACGAGGGCGTCGATGCCTGCGAGCATTTGGCCGCTGGGCCGCGTCGTTTCGCCATAGAGGCTATAAATGGGCAGGCCGGTTTGCGCGTCGGTCGAGGAGGAAACCTTTTCGTCTTCCGTGCCGCGAATTCCATGTTCGGGACTGAACAACGCAACCAGCTTGATGCCGGGCGCGTGCGCCAGAACGTCAATCGTGCTGTTGCCCGCGCGATCGCGGCCGGTCTGATTCGTGATCAAGCCGATTCGTTTGCCGACGAGCGGGGCGAAATTTTCGGCTTCGAAAACATCAATGCCCACGAGCGTCTGCCCAACCGCCGGATCCGCTTGGGCGCGCGAAACGCCGGGCGCCGACAAACCCAGGATGCAGAGAATCGAAAGCAAAGCCCGCGTGTGTCTCGCTATTTTCACCACATCCTCGCGACCGATCCCTCAACCCGCTGCGGGGCACGGTGACGCTTCGAGCGCGGCCCGCAGCCGCTTCATTGTACGCGGCGAAGGGCGTGCTATATACTGCCAGCGCATGCAGGGGTCCACTTCGCTCGCCAGGCACTGATGTGAAAGCGAACTACTGGCTCCTGATTTTCGCTCTCCTTCTGATGGCACGCACCGCGGGCACCGCCAAACCTTCGCAATCCCGCACGACGCAGGGACGGTCGTCCGGCGACGCGTCCGAGCGCTGGGTGCGGCAAACACTCAAGGGGATGACGCTCGACGAGAAGCTGGGGCAACTGCTCGTCGTCTATTACTTCGGCGGGCTGACGTCGACGGAAAGCCCGGAATATCAGACGCTGGTGCACGACGTCGAGCAACGGCACGTCGGCGGATTCATACTGCAAACGCTTTCGACGCCGACGGGGCTCGATCGCAGCCAGGCCTATCCGACCGCTGCGCTAGCGAACGAACTCCAGCGCCGCGCGAAAATTCCCCTGCTGGTTGCCGCGGATTTCGAGCGCGGGACCGCGTATCGCCTGGAAGACGGCACATCGTTTCCGCACCAGATGGCGGTGGCCGCGACGGGACGCCCGGAAGACGCGTACGCGATGGGCAAAGTCACGGCGCTCGAGGCGCGCGCCATCGGCGTGAACTGGGTACTGGCTCCGGTCGCCGACGTCAACAATAATCCCGACAATCCGATCATCAATACGCGCTCGTTTGGGGAGGATCCGCAGCGGGTGGCGGAGTTCGTGGCGGCCTACGTGCACGGCGTCGAGGAAAACGGCGCGCTGGCTTCGGCCAAACATTTTCCGGGGCACGGCGATACGAGCACCGATTCGCATCTCGGATTGCCTGGCGTGCCGGAAAACCGCGCACAGATCGAGAGCGTCGCGCTGGCGCCCTTCCGTGCGGCGATTGCGGCGGGCGTAAGCACAATTATGACGGCGCATCTCTCCATACCCGCGCTCGAGCCCGATCCCGACGTGCCATCTTCCCTTTCGCCCGCCATCGTGACGGATTTGCTGCGCGGCGAGCTTGGTTTCCACGGGCTCGTCGTGACGGACGCGCTGGACATGGGCGGCGTGACGTCGCGCTATCCGCCCGGCGAAGCGGCCGTGCGCGCGATTCTGGCGGGTACGGACGTGCTGTTGCTTCCGCCGGTGCCCGACGCGGCGATCGCGGCATTGCGCGAGGCCGTTGCTTCCGGGCGCATCCCAATTTCGCGCATTGATGACGCCGTGACGCGCGTGCTACGCGCAAAGGCGAAGCTCGGCCTGGAAAAGAGCAACCAGGTGAACCTCGCGGCGATCTCGCAGACGGTGGGGAGACTTGAATTCCTCCGCACGGCGCAGGACATCGCAGATCGCGGCGTCACGCTGCTGAAGGACGAGCCGCATCTCCTGCCGCTTGACGCGACGCGGCCGCTGCGCGTTCTGCTGGTGGCGCTCTCGGGTGATCCGGACACGTACCCGGGCGGGGATCTCGAGCAGGAGATCCGCTGGCGGGTGGGATCGTTGCAGGCCGTGCGCGCGGACACGCAATTCGTGCGCGCAGACACGCTCAAGCTGCCATCGCCCGATTCCTACGACGTCGCGATCGCCGCCGTTCTGGTTCGTGTGGCTGATCGCAAAGGCTCGGTGGGCCTGCCGGACGATGAAGCGGCGATCGTGAACGAAGTATTGTCAACGGGGAAACCGGTGATTGTCGCTTGCTTCGGAAGCCCGTATCTGGCGGAGCGCTTCCCGCAAGCGAAAACATGGATTGCGGCGTTCAGCACCGCGGACGTCTCACAACATGCGGTGGGCCGCGCGTTGTTCGGGCAGATTGCCATCGGGGGGAGGCTGCCGGTAACGATTCCGGGCGTTGCGGCCGTGAACGCAGGACTCGATCTCGCAGCGAATCCGATGATCCTCGCTCCCGCGGATGCCGCGATGCAGGCGGAACTTCAGCCCGCGTATGACGTGCTTGACCGCGGCGTAGCGGATCACGCGTTCCCCGGAGGGGTGCTGGCCGTCGGCTATCACAATACGCTGGCGATGCATGCGTTCGGCCGACAAACGTACGATGTAAATTCGCCCGCGATCACGCCGGAGACAATGTACGACGCGGCGTCGCTCACCAAATCCGTGGTCACTACGACGTTGGTGGCCATGCAAGTGGAAGCCGGGCAGATTGATCTCGACGCGACCGTGGCGCACTACATTCCCGAATGGGCCGGCGGCCCGAATCCCGATTGGCGCAGCCGCGTGACGATTCGCCACCTATTGACGCACACCTCAGGCCTGCCCGCGCACGAAGACTTCTACAAGACGATCAAGACGCAGCAAGAGATGATCGCGCAAATCTGCGCCGAGCCGCTGGCGTACGAGCCGGGAACGCAATCCGTCTATTCCGATCTCGGGTTCATTCTGCTGGGCGAAATTCTCCAACGCGTGACGGGACGCCCGCTCGATCAGCTCGCGCGCGAGCGCATTTTCGCGCCGCTCGGGATGGAGAGCACCACCTTCAATCCGGGCGCGGCGTTGCGAAAGCGAATTGCGCCGACCGAAATGGACACGACTTGGCGCAAGCGGCTGATCCGCGGCGAGGTGCACGACGAGAACGCGTTCGCGATGGGCGGCGTTGCGGGACACGCGGGAATGTTTGCGACCGCGCCGGATCTGGCCGCCTTCTGCCAAATGGTGCTGAACGGCGGAATTTACGAGCACAAGCGGCTGCTCGCGCGCGCGACGCTGAATCAATTCACCGCGCCTTCAACGCTCGGCCAAGGAACGCGGACACTGGGGTGGATGCTGCCGACAGAAAACTCCGCGAGCGGACATTTCTTCGCCGCGGACAGCTTTGGGCATCTCGGTTTCACCGGCGCGTCCATTTGGATCGATCCGAGCCGCGAGCTTTTTGTGGTTCTGCTCACCAATCGCGTCTATCCGACGCGAGACAACGAAAAGATCGCCCAGGTGCGGCCCGCCGTCCACGACGCCGTCGTTCAGGCCCTCGAACCCTCCAAGAAGTGAGCGCGAACGCCGGCCGGGAATCGCGCCATGCACAGTTTGTTTGTAGTTCTCGGAGATTTCCCGGGGGGAGAGGCTCGGCGGGGCTATCGAAGGCGGGCGTCGGTCGAATTAACGGCCGTCGTGTCAGGAGCGCCCGAGCCGCCGTGGGTGGAGCCAGCCGCAGCCTGTGAATTGCGCCAGTCATCGTAACGGTCGGAGACCATGACGTGAAAGCATCGTTCGTGGCGCTCTTCTTCCGGCTCAATGAGGCCCTGTTCCTTCAGAGGAAGCATGTACTGCTCGACCCAGCGGATTTCTTCCCGGGTCATGCCGAAACGCTGGAAGTCCACGGAAACTCCGGCCAGATGGGAAGAGGCGAGATCACCGCTTTCGGCCGCGGCGTTCGGATTGTGGCGGCGGAGCTTCCTCTGGACTTCGGCTGTACGCACGGCGGAATTGATTTGAATCTGGTCGTGAAACTGCCGGTAATAATCGGCGCTCAGATCGTTGACAAAATCCCTCGTCCAGGGACGGCAATAGCGGCGATGGGGATCGAGTCGCGGCTCAATGCGCAGAGTCTGGTTCGGAACGATCGGCACGAGCTCGCCGTCTGCAACCAGCTCTTCAAGCTGTTCTTCATTCTGGATGCGCGGCAACTGCAGGCGGTCCACTTCTTCGTTCTGGATCACCATGGATTCGCGCGTCGGGCGGAACATCGGCGTCCAGAGGACGCGATGAACGCGCGAGCGATGCTGGCCGGCGTGAACCGGGCGGTGCGGCGCGCGGACCGTGCGAGCAAACGCAGGAAAGCACACAACCACGAGCACCACGGCCAGCGAGAACAATCGGGGCTGGGTCAGCCGTCTCACTTCAGCCACACCCTTCGGCGCTTTGCCACTCAACGACAGGGGGGCGTATTTTACCCCGCCGCCGCACTCTTCCAAGGCAAAATTTTCCGATAATGTGCAAGAGAATGCCTACTGGACTGAAGGGCAATTCCAGGACTGAAACACCCTGTACGAACGGCCAGGGCCGGGCATGGTTATAATCGGAACAGTGAAACGCGAGCCATATTCTCTTCCTCTTCGCCCCACCGAGCGCCGAAATCCTCACACGCGCGGATTGGACAAAATGAGCACGCCAGCCGTGTTGCGCGCTATGAATCGAGAGGATGCGAGCGTCGCAGGAGCGGTGCGGCGAGCATTGCCCGCGATCGCGCGCGCCGTGGACGCTGCCGCGAGCGCGCTCCGGCATGGCGGGCGGCTGTTCTACCTGGGCGCGGGCACCAGTGGCCGGCTTGCGGCTCTTGACGCGGCCGAGTGCCCGCCGACGTTCGGCACATCGCCGAAAAAAGTGCAGGCCGTGCTTGCCGGGGGCAACCGGGCGCTGACGGGCGCGGTCGAAGGCGAGGAAGACTCCGCCAAGAATGGAGCGCGGGACATGGCGCGGCGCGGAGTGTCCCGGCGCGATGTGGTCGCTGGGATTACGGCGAGCGGCGAGACGCCCTACGTGGTGGGCGCGATCCAATACGCGAAGCGGCGTGGCGCGCTGACGATCGGTGTGACGTCGAATCGCGGCTCGACGGTCGGACGGCTCGCACGCATTGCGATTGTCTTACAGACAGGCCCCGAAGCGGTGACGGGCTCAACGCGGCTCAAGGCGGGGACGGCACAAAAGATGGTCCTCAACCTGCTTTCAACCGCAGTGATGGTGCGGCTGGGGAGGGTTTACGACAATTGGATGATCGGCGTGGCGCTGACGAATCACAAGTTGCAGGCGCGCGGGCTGCGAATTTTGAGAGAAGCGAGCGGCGCGGAAGTGTCTCAGGCGGCACATGCGCTGCGTCAGTCCGGACACGACCTGCGCGTTGCGCTAATTATGCTGAAAGCGGGAGTGAATGCCGGGGAAGCGCGCAGGAGATTGACGCGCGCACGCGGAGAACTCCGCCGGGCGCTCGGCGAGAAATAGCGGGCGGGTTCGCGAAGCACATGGACAATTTTCTCATCCAAGGCGGGAATCGGCTTGAAGGGACGATCCGGATCAGCGGAGCCAAGAACGCAGCTCTGCCGGCAATGGCCGCGGCGCTGCTGACCGCCGATGCGGTGCGCCTCGACAATGTGCCCCGCGTGCGCGACATCATGACGATGGGGCAACTGCTCGGGCATATGGACGTGCACGTCGAGTTCCCAAAGACAGCGTCCGCGGCGGTGACGATCGAGGCGGGGCGCGTCACGCATGCAGAGGCGCCCTACGAGCTGGTGCGCACGATGCGCGCTTCGATTCTCACGCTCGGGCCGCTCGTGGCGCGGACGGGCTACGCGCGCGTCTCGCTGCCGGGCGGCTGCGCGATCGGCGCGCGCCCCGTGGATTTGCATTTGAAGGCGCTCGAAAAGATGGGCGCCGAGATCAGCACGGAGCACGGTTATATCGAGGCGCGCGTGCCGGGCAAGGGAAGGCTGCACGGCGCGGAGATCCTCTTCGAGAGAATAACGGTTACGGGCACGGAAAACGCACTGATGGCGGCGTCGCTGGCCGAAGGCGAATCGCGCATCGAGAATGCCGCGCGTGAGCCCGAAGTGACCGACCTTGCGGAATTGCTGATGAAGATGGGCGCGCGCATCGAAGGAATCGGCAGCTCTACACTGGTCGTGCAGGGCGTCAGACGGCTTGGCGGCGCTTCTCACATTATTATTCCCGACCGCATCGAGACCGGGACGTTTCTCGCTGCGGGCGCAATCACGGGCGGCGAACTGGTGCTGACGCATTGCGCCCCGGAGCACCTCGGTGCGGTGATCGCGAAAATGGAAGAGACCGGAGTCGAAATCCGGAACGAAGGCCCCGGAGAGTTACGCGTGCGCGTCCCCGGGAAACTCACGGCGGCCAGTTTGATTACCGAGGAGTATCCGGGTTTTGCCACGGACATGCAGGCGCAATTCATGGCGCTCGTCACCCAGGCGGATGGAGTTGCAGTCATCACGGAAACGATTTTCGAGAACCGCTTCATGCACGCGAGCGAAATGATGCGCATGGGCGCCAATATCTCGATCGAAGGACGGCGCGCCATTGTGCGCGGGCCGTCGGCGCTCACCGGGACGAACGTCATCGCGTCCGACCTGCGAGCGAGCGCGTCGCTGGTGCTGGCGGGGCTCGTGGCGGCGGGAAGCACAATTGTCGATCGCGTGTATCACATCGATCGCGGGTATGAGGGGATCGAACGGAAACTCGCTTCGGTGGGCGCGCGCATCGAGAGGGTGCGCACTCCAGGCTAGCAAGCGGAAGAACACTTCTACGACGTCGGCGAGCTCGCGGGGGCAGAAACTGAGCGCGCTATTCTCTTTCGACGCTCCGCCTGGCTGGCCATCCTCCCGGCGATGGCAAGAAGAAGAGAACGATCCCTCTCCCTGATCCTTTTCAGCATCCTCCGGAAATCCGACAATAGAAGGGGGTCTTCACCGCCGCTCCAGGCGGCTTGGCCGTTCTTGCCCTTCATGAATATCTCATGCGCCTTCGGATTTGCGCCTTCGTAGAAGATCCGGTAGAGAGGGATTTCAAGACCCCGAGCCAGTTTTTCGAGGGTTTCGAGCGACGGAACCGTGCGACCGGTTTCCACGCGAGAAATGTAGCATTGATGGAGCCCGGTCCGCTTGCCCAGCTCAACTTGTTGGAGTTTTCTTTCTTCCCGCAGGATTTTCAAGCGGTAGCCAATGAGCATGGCAGCCCCCCTTGGGCGCAGAATGAGAACCGGACATATACTACTACTCTTATGCGCGATGCATAACTACAACTATCAGGAAACTCCAGACCACGCCTCGAGAAGGATGGGTTGTTCCGGCCGCAGCGGCCGCGGACAGAACTCAAAAATGCGGACAGGGCCCCGATCAGAACGGGGCCCTCGGAACGGACTGCGTCTGCGCAGGATTCGCAGCGCAGGCGGCGCGCTAGGATTACTGCGGCTGGTTTGCTTCGGGTTTCTGCTTTTCGCGCTGTTCGCGCAAGACGGCCTTGCGCGAGAGGCGAATCTTGTTTCCCTCGATGGCCAGGACCTTCACCAAGACCTGGTCGCCCACCTTCAGTTCGTCGCGGACGTCGCGGATGCGCTGTTCGGCGATTTCGCTGATGTGAAGCAGGCCGTCGGTGCCGGGAAACAATTCGACGAAGGCGCCAAATTCCGCGAGCCGGACGACCTTGCCGAGGTACGTCTTGCCGATTTCGGCGGAGGCAGTGACGTCGCGGATCATTTGCAGCGCCTGATCGGCGGCGTGGCCGTTGCCGGCGAAAACGTGGACCTTGCCGTCGTCCATGACGTCGATTTTTACGCCCGTGGCTTCGATGATCGAACGGATCTTCTTGCCGCCGGGTCCGATGAGGTCGCGGATCTTGTCGGTCGGAATCGAAAGCAGATAGAGCCGCGGCGCGTACGTGGACATTTTCTCGCGGGGCGCCGCGAGCGTGCCGTCCATGGTGTCCAGGATTTGGAGGCGCCCCTTGCGCGCCTGCTCGAGGGCTTGGCGCAACACGGAGACGCTGAGGCCGGCGACTTTGATGTCCATCTGGAGGGCGGTGATTCCGGCGCGCGTGCCGGCCACTTTGAAGTCCATGTCGCCATAGTGGTCTTCGGCGCCGGCGATGTCGGTGAGGATGGCGAAGCGATCGCCTTCGACGACGAGTCCCATCGCGATTCCGGCGCAGGCGGAACGAATGGGAACGCCGGCATCCATGAGAGCGAGCGAGCCGCCGCAGACCGTCGCCATCGAGGATGAGCCGTTCGATTCGAGAATGTCAGACACCAGGCGCATCGCGTACGGGAAATCCGCTTCAGGAGGAAGCAGATTCACCAGAGCGCGCTCCGCCAGCGCGCCGTGGCCGATTTCGCGCCGACCGGGGCCGCGGAGGAATTTCACTTCGCCGACGGAGAACGGCGGGAAGTTGTAATGCAGCATGAAGCGCTTGAACGCTTCCTCCTCGAAAAGCAAATCGAGCCGCTGTTTGTCTTCTTTGGTACCGAGGGTGAGCGTGGCGAGCGCCTGCGTCTCGCCGCGAGTGAATAGCGCCGAGCCGTGCGCGCGCGGGAGAATCCCGACCTCGCACGTGATCTGACGGATTTCATCGAAGGCGCGCCCGTCCGGACGCCGGTGGCGGAGGAGAATGTCCTCGCGGAAGTAGCGTTCGCGCAAGCGCTCGAAGGCACGGGCGGCGAGCCTGCGCTTGTCGTCTTCTTCCTCGAAAATCGCTTCGACGATTTCCTTCCGGAGCTCGCTGACCAGCTGGTAGCTCTCTTTCTTCGGATATTTCGCGGTGTCGAGCGCCTCGTGGAGGCGCGCGCCGTGCTTCTGCTCAATTTCCTTCGCCAGCACTTCGTCAAACTCCAGCGGCGGAACGACGACCTTGACGGGATTCACCTTGGCGTGCAACTCGCGAATCGCGGCGATGATCCGCTTCACCTGATCGTGCCCGAATTGCAGCGCCTCGGCGACCGTATCCTCGGAGACTTCCAGCCCGCCGGCTTCGACCATGACGAGGGCATCGTCGCTGCCTGCGACGACGATATTGAGCAGGCTCGTCTTCTGCTCCGCGACGGTGGGATTTGCGACGAGCTTGCCATCGAGCAGGCCGACGCGCACGGCGGCGATGGGCTTCTCGAACGGGAGATCGGAAATGAAGGCCGCAGCGGACGCGGACGTCACCGCGATGACGTCGGGATCATTCTCGCTGTCCGCGGACAGCACCATGGCGACGATTTGCGTCTCGTTGCGCCAGGCTTCGGGGAACAGCGGCCGCAACGGACGATCGATCAGGCGCGACGTCAGGATTTCGCGCTCGGAAGGACGGCCCTCCCGTTTGAAAAATCCGCCGGGTATTTTCCCCGCGGAATAGGTGTATTCGCGGTAATCCACCGTGAGCGGCAGAAAATCTTTTTCATTGGCTTTCGGGTCCATGCAAGCGGTAACGAGAACGATCGTATCGCCGTAGCGCGCCGTGATGGAGCCATTGGCTTGTTTCGCGATTTTTCCGGTTTCCAACACGAGCGAGCGTCCGCCGATCTCGACGGAGACGTGATGAGGCGCAGATTGAGGCATACTCCCGTTGTCCTTTCGCGGTCCGCCCGCAAAGGCGCTAGGGCGGGCGGATGCCGCATTTACAGTTGGGTCAGAATCCACTTCAATTGCGAAGGAAGACGAGCCCGCAGCACCGCTGCCGACGCTCAGCCGCAGAGTGCGCGGTCAACAGCGAGCAGACGACGCAACGGATGCAAGGAACGGCGAGGGTGTTCCGAGATTTCGGGCCAGCCGCGAGCCGCGCGTCCCCGGCCTTTACTTGCGCAAACTGAGGCGATCGACAATCTCGCGATACCGGTCCGGGTCGCGACGGTTGAGGTAATCGAGCAGGCGCCGGCGCTTATTGACCATCATGATGAGCCCCCGGCGCGACTCGTGATCCTTCACATGCAACTTCAGATGCGTAGTCAGATAGTTGATGCGCTCGCTCAACAATGCGATCTGGACTTCCGGCGAGCCCGTGTCCTTCGGATGCGTGTGGTAGAGTTCAATCAACGCTGACTTTGCGTCTCTCAAGTCGCCCTCTTTGTCGGACCCTGCAAAGCGTTTTTTTCGTCTTCTCTTCGACGAATTCAGCCTATCACAGCCGGGCGAACACAGGCAAAAACAATTTTCGCGCGTGGGCCGCCTCGCGCCGGCCGCGAACGCTCAGTGGATGAGGAAACCGCTGGCCGCAATGCCGAGGGCGGCCAGCGCCGCGACCGTGCCCACGAGCCAGAATATGCGTTTGCGCGTCAGCAGCGTGATGGAACAGACAACGAGCGCGGCTTCCAGCAGCACTTCGGCGAGATCGAAGCGATCGGCGCGGCGCTCGAGCGTCTTCACATCTTCTTCCAGCTTCTTCGCCTCGATTTCGATCTCGGCCTGCTCATCTTTGTATTTGTCGATCTGCTTCTCATACTTCGTTTTCGTCTGTTCGGCCTGGGCGGGACTCTGAAGCGCGAAGACGCCGAGCTCGTCGAGCAGCACTTCGTAGCTGCGGCGGCGAATGTCCTTGGACTGGTAGTAGGCCCACTGGTCGGTGGCCTTGGTTTGGCTGAGCAGCTCTTCGGTGGTGGCGCGGTGGCCCAGCAACGATACGGCCGCGACCAGCACGGCCAGGATCGCCATCCTGATCGTCACGGGAACGAGGCTTGCGTGATGCGCGGCCTCCTCCGCGCGCTCTTGCAACTCCTGTAAATCGTCGGGCATGTCCGGATGCCTCCTTCGCGGCAAGCGAGCGCGCAAAAGAGTACCACGACGTGCGGGCGTGTCCAGATGAAAGCGGCCGCAGAGGCGTTGCAGCCAGCCAGGCTGCGAAATTATTTCTGCAGGATGAGTGCGAGAAATTCTTCGCGCGTCTGTTGATTCTCGCGGAAGGCGCCCAGCATGGCGCTAGTGACGGCCTGCGAGTGCTGCTTTTCCACGCCGCGCATGGTCATGCACATGTGTCGCGCCTCGATCACCACGCCGACACCAAGCGGTTGGACGCTCTGTTGGATGGCTTGGGCGATTTGTTTCGTCAGGCGCTCCTGTATCTGAAGGCGGCGCGCGAAGAGATTGACGATTCGCGGAATCTTCGACAGGCCGACGACTTTCTTGTCCGGAAGGTAGGCCACGTGGCACTTGCCGAAGAACGGCAGCAAGTGGTGCTCGCACAGGCTGAACAGCTCGATGTCCTTGACGACGACCATTTCGTCGTAGCAGACGCTGAACACCGCGCCGTTGAGCACCTTCGCGGGATCCTGCTGGTAGCCGCTGGTGAGAAAGCGCAGCGCTTTTTCGATGCGCCCCGGCGTGTCGCGAAGTCCTTCGCGGCGGGGATCTTCGCCGAGGAGACGAATCACGTTGCGCATCAATTGCGCGATCGTCTCCCCACTCCCCCGCGCTTCGTCGAGAATGAGTTCCTGTGTCGACTTGGCGGATGTCACTCGCTTGACGTCGCTCATCGTTGTTCCTCCCGGGGGTCTGATCCGGAATCGCCCGTGTATTCAAAACTGTTCAAGCTCGTCTCTTCCAACCGGACACGCTCGAGCTTTGCGCGCGGGAAGCCGCGCAACCGTTCGTAAATCTCGATGCACACGTTCTCGGTGGTCGGGACGCGCTCGCGAAACGCGGCTACCTCTTCGTTCAAATAGACGCGATCGAATGGCTCGATCACTGCGCGCTCGACGAACGAATCAAGATCGGCGAGATTCGCGATCATCCCCGTGGCGGGATCGACCGGGCCCGACACGGCGACTTCGAGAACGTAATTGTGGCCGTGGCCGCGGGGATTGTTGCACTTGCCGTACGCACGCCAGTTCTCGTCCTCGGTGAGGGCGGAACTGTGCAGGCGGTGAGAGGCCGCGAAGCTGTAGCGGCGCGTGAGATGCAGTTTCACCGCGCACCCCGCCCGCTGGAGCCGGATTCGGCGTCGCCGTAGCAATCCACGAAGAGGTCCGGCGTCTCGTAAAGCCGGACACGATCAAGACAGCCGCGCGTGATCCTGGGCTCGAGCAAACGCCAAATCACGCTCGCAATGTTTTCGCAAGTCGGGATTTGGCCCGAAAGCTCGGCGACTTCGTAATTCAGGAAGCGATGGTCCATCCGCTCGATGATTTCCTCCTGGAGGATCTGCTTCAATTCCTTCAGGTCGAGCACCATGCCCGTCGCCGGGTCAGGCTCTCCCTTGACCGTCACCTCGAGGACGTAATTGTGGCCGTGCCCGTGAGGATTGTTGCACTTGCCAAAGACGAGCCGGTTCTTCTCCGGCGTAAAGGCCGGATTGTGATAGAAATGCGAGGCCGAGAACTCAACCTTGCGCGTGATGGAGACAATTGGCATAGCCCAACTATTCGATGCTCGGGTCATTCCTGCCGGTGCGGACAAACCAGGGTGAGGAGCCTGCTCTTCCCGCGATTCCGCCAAGTGACGCCCTCAGCGGCGAATCCTCGCATACTACTGAAACAAAGGATGTTAGCGCGCCAAAGGCCGGCGAGTCCGTCGGGCCGGCTGCTCGCCCAAGGCTGCTACTTTCGCTCCCCCACGGAGTACTCGCGGCCCTTCCATTGGATCGTGCCCCGCATGTAATGCCACTCCGACGCTGAAAGCGCAGCGACGTAAATCGCGATCCCCGGCAGGTAGTATAGGCCATATACGACCGGAAAACGATTGCGCCGGAGCGCGGCCGCATAGGCAGCGAAACGCCCTGCGAGCAGCACTAAACCGAGCACACCGAGCCACGCGCGGACGGGCGTGAGCAAGATCAGACCGAGCGGTATCCAAGGAACCACCTGTAGGAGCTCACGCGTGGCAGCCCATCCGGTGCCGCCGACGAGCGGATAGAGATTCTTCGTCCAGCCCTGCCACATCGCGCGGAAACTGCGATACATCCGCACGCGAACACGGCCTGAGCCCCGCGTGAAATGGATGTGCACGCCGGCGCGCTTCGCAAGACGCGCCAGTGCGATATCTTCGAGCAATTCTCCTGCGACCGCCGCGTGTCCACCAATACGATCGTAAGCGTCGCGCCGAATCAGGAGGTATTGGCCGTTCGCAGCGGCCGCGGGGGAATCGGGATCATTCACCGCATCGAAGGGAAAAAGTTGTCCCAGGCGCACGTAAACGAACGGAATCATCGCACGCTCCCACCATGTGAGCGTTTCCTGCTCGGGAGAATAAGAGATCAGTGCGGCGCCTGTGGCCGCGGCGTCGGCAAGTGCGGCGGCCGTAGAGCCAGGCAGGTGCTCGGCGTCGGCATCGGTGAAGAGCAGCCATTCGCCGCGCGCCTCGGCCGCGCCGAGCGAAACGGCATAATTCTTCCCCACCCAGCCCTGAGGCAGCTCGCGCGTTTCGAGAACGCGCAGCGACGGAGTCTCCCCAGCGAGCCGCGAAAGCTCGGCCGCGGTGCCATCGGTGGATTTGTCGTTGACGACGAGGATCTCCCCGATTTCAGGCTGCCGGGCGAGCGACCGCACGGCGCGTGCGATGGTCTGCTCTTCGTTGCGCGCGGGAACAATCGCGGAAACGCTGACGGAAGCGTTCATTGGTGCGGGGTGGTGTATTATACGCAGCAGCGAAAGAACCCATGAAGAGGAAAATACTTACTGCAGCGGCGCTGCTGGCAGCGGCAGCGGTCATCTATGTTTTCGCCGCGCCCAGTTACCGTCAGGGTGAAGCGAGCATCGCGGGCAAGAAGGCTCCCGATTTCGCCTTACAGCTCAACGGCCGCGAGATCCATTTGTCCGATTTGCGCGGGCAAGTGGTGGTGCTGAATTTCTGGGCCACGTGGTGCCCGCCTTGCGTTGACGAAACTCCCTCGCTCAACCGGCTCCAGCAGGCCATCACGCCGCAGGGCGGAATGGTCCTCGGCATCAGCGAGGACCAAGACCCGGCGGCTTACGCGAAATTCCTCCAGCAGCAGAACGTGATCTTTCCCACATACGACGACACATCGACGAAGATACCCGGGACGTACGGAACATCGATGTACCCGGAGACGTACGTGATCGGCCGAGACGGGCGTATCGCTCGCAAGATCGTCGGCGAGCAGGACTGGCAGGACCCGCACTTGGTCGAGTCCATCGAAGCGGTGCTTCGCGAGAAGTAGCGGACGCGCCAGGCGGCTGGGCAGTGAAATTCCCGTTTACAACACAAGGCGCCTGAGGCGCAGCGCATTCGTGACGACCGAAACAGAGCTGAAGCTCATCGCGGCGCTCGCGATCATGGGATTGAGCCGCAGTCCGAACAGGGGAAACAACACGCCCGCCGCGAGCGGGATGCCCAGGGCGTTGTAGAGAAAGGCGAAAGAGAGATTCTGCCGGATGTTGCGCATCGTTTCTTGAGAGAGGCGGCGCGCACGGACGATGCCGCGCAAATCGCCCTTCAACAGCGTGACACCCGCACTTTCCATCGCCACGTCCGCTCCCGTGCCCATCGCGATTCCGACGCGGGCCGCGGCCAGCGCGACCGCGTCATTGATGCCGTCTCCCGCCATGGCCACGACGCGTCCTTCGGCTTCGAGGCGCTGGACCACTTCGCCTTTTCGCTGCGGCAAGACCTCGGCTTCGATTTCGTCAATCCCAACATGGCGCGCGACCGCCTCCGCCGTCGCCCGGCTGTCGCCCGTGAGCATGACAATGCGCAGTCCTTCCGCGTGGAGCGAGCGGATGGCCTCGAGCGCAGTCGCTTTCACAGGATCGGCAACAGCAATGAGTCCAGCGGCTCGGCCATCAATCGCAAGAAACACCACGGTCGCTCCCGCGCGCCGAAGGGGCTCAGCCTGCTCGATCAGCGTGGCGATTGAAATTCCCAAATCCTCAAAGAGCGCCGCATTCCCGAGCGCGAGCCGCGTGCCGGAAATTATTGCGGTGATTCCCTTGCCGGCACCCACGCGAAAATCTTCCGGCTCCGCCAGCGCGAGTTTTCTTTCCGCTGCCGCAGCGAGAATCGCTCCGGCGAGCGGGTGTTCACTCGCGCGCTCGAGGCTGGCCGCCAGGCGAAGAATTTCGTCTTCCGTGCGGCCTGGCGAACCGTTTGGAGTCCCGCCATTAGCAATGACCCGCACGACTGCCGGCTTGCCCTCCGTCAGAGTGCCGGTCTTGTCCACGACGAGCGTGTCCACTCTTTCGAGCGCTTCGAGCGCTTCCGCATCGCGAATCAGCACGCCGGCCGTCGCCCCGCGCCCCACCCCCACCATGATGGACATCGGCGTTGCCAGGCCCAGCGCGCAGGGACACGCGATGATGAGCACAGATACGGCGTATACGAGCGCGTAGGCGAGCCGTGGCTGCGGTCCGATCCTGGTCCACACGACGAACGTAATCGCCGCGACCAGCACTACGCCGGGCACGAACCATGCGGCCACGCTGTCCGCCACTCGCTGAATCGGCGCGCGGCTGCGCTGCGCCTCCGAAACCATGCGCACGATTTGCGCGAGCAGAGTTTGATCTCCGACGCGCTCTGCGCGCATGACAAAACTCCCGGTGCCATTGAGCGTTCCTCCCGTGACTCTCGCCCCGGAAACCTTCTCGACCGGCAACGGCTCGCCGGTCACCATGGACTCGTCGACGCTGCTCGCTCCTTCGAGCACAACACCGTCCACGGGAATCCGCTCGCCTGGCCGAACGCGCAGACGGTCGCCGACCTCCACGTCTTCCACCGCGACATCCGTTTCCGCTCCATCCACAGTTAACCGGCGAGTCGTTTTCGGCGCAAACCCCAGGAGCTCACGCAGCGCCGCTGAAGTGCGCTGACGCGCCCGCAATTCAAGCACCTGTCCGAGAAGCACAAGCGTCGTGATAACCGCCGCGGCCTCAAAGTAAACGGCAACTTCGCCCCCCGGCCCGCGGAACGACGGAGGAAAAATCCCCGGCGCCAAAATTGCCAAGACGCTGTACACATAAGCCGTGCCCGTGCCAACCGCGATCAGCGTGAACATATTCAAGCGCCGGTGAACGATCGAACTCCAGCCGCGCTGAAAAAACGGCCAGCCGCCCCAAAGCACAACCGGCGTGGCGAGCACAAACTCGATCCAACCGCGTGCGTGCGTCGAGACTATGCCGCGAAATGCGGGGAAGGGTTCGCCCATCGCCAGGGCGAGGACCGGCGCGGTGAATGCCACACTCGTCCAAAACCGCCCCGTCATCGCGCGCAATTCCAGGCTGGGCTTCTCTTCGCGCATCACGCTGCGCGGCTCGAGGGCCATGCCGCAAATCGGACAATCGCCCACGGCGCCGCGCAAGATCTCTGGATGCATCGGACACGTGTATTCCACCGACGCGCTGGGCGCGACCGTAGTCGCCGCCGGGTGCGTTGATTTCGAATTTGCGTAGAGATGCGCCGGAGCCGGCGCAATCCGAATCGGCGCAGCCGCCACCGCCGCCGGCGCCGCGGCGATTCCGACGAGTTTGGGTGAATTCAAGTAGCGAGCCGGGGCCGCGCTGAACTTATCCTTGCAACCGGCGCAGCAGAAGAAATAAGCATGTCCCGCGTGCTCGAAGGTGGCCCGTGCCTTGGATGGGTCCACCATCATTCCGCAGACTGGATCTCTTTGCATCGATCGGGCCTCGCTCTGCTCCTCAGCGCGAGTACTTGTAGATCAGCGCCAACAATTCGTCGTAGGTGGCTTCCGCCCGGCGCGGCGTCCCCGTGCGAATCGCGTCCGATACGCAATGGCGGAGATGATTGCCCATCAAGGCGCGCCCCACGCCGCGAAGCGCCTGCTGTACGGAAGCGAGCTGCACGAGAATGTCGGCGCAATAACGGTCTTCTCCGACCATGCGCTCGAGGCCGCGCACTTGCCCCGCGATCCGCCGGAGCCGCTTGAGATTCGACGACTTAATTCGCGGATCCACGCCCACCGCCATGCGGTGGTGCGTCTGGCAACCGCAGACCGCGAGTCCCTTAGATTGCCTGTTCATCGACGAACCTCCGTATACCTTAGCAGGGTATGTAACATACCCCCTACCCCTATGTAAAGCTGCGCTGCCTGTTAGAATGGAAGTATGACTCTCGTGGAAGTGACCTACGAACTCCAGGCGCCGCTCACGTCTACGCAGTTGCGCGCGCTGGGCGAGTTTTCCAACACGTACGGCTTGCGCAGGTTCCGCGTCGAAGACGACGGTCGCAAACTGCGCTTCGAGTACGATGCCTCGCGGCTCAAGCCAACCGAAGTGATTCACGTCCTCCGCGGCGCGAAGATCGCCATTCTCGACCGTGCGCAGCCGGCTGTGCCGGGGCTTGTCGGAGCTTAGAATTCAGTTATGGCTTGCATGTCGTAGCGGCGGGTTTCAACTCGCCATTTTCCAGAGTGGGAAAAACAATCAGGCTGAAGCTGTGCGCGGACAACGCTTGCGACACGAAAGAAATATTGGGGCCCTTGCTTGGGATCAAGGGCCCCAGAGGGCACATTCCGTTTCCCGGTCTTTTTGTGACCGGGGCGTGGGGTCATCCATCCTAGCTTCCCTCTCAGAGGCAGGTGGGAACAATCAGCACAAACCCTTGAGCAAGCCCCTTCCCCCTCGCTCGCAGATTTGTGAAGATCGTCATCGGAATGCGCCCGTCGCGAGAAAGGTGCACGCGTCGCGCCAATTGCGGCACTTTTTCCATTCTTGTAAACCTTGATTTTGCAATTACTTGGAGATTTGCTTCCTTGGCGGTCTCTCGCGCGCGACCCCCGTTCCATCCTGAAACGGGACAGCTAGTCCCGCAGCGGGAATTCCTCACGACACGCATTTTCCCGCATGATTCCTGCATGCGCTGCACGCGTGTGTGCCCATGTCCCGTGAGCCCATCGGCGGGAGATAGCTGAAATCTCCGGAGGAAGTGGACTGAGAAGCATCAACGAAATATTCTTGAGTG
>DASPOJ010000047.1:0-13109 GCA_035626055.1 Candidatus Methylomirabilota bacterium
AACCTGCTTCTTCCCCACCTTCTCTTTCCAGGCGTCCTTTTGAGAACCAGGGACCGAAGGGGTGAAGCGGTTCGGGAGATTCGTCTGGCGTGCATCAAAGAACATCGTGCTCATTTTTTGATCGCCTAATGAAGATTCCGCTCCGAAAGAATGTGCGGTTACGTCTCCCTTCCAATGTGGTACCTGGGCTAAGACTGGGCGGCCCCGTACGGTACGAGCGTACTGGGCCGCATCGGGTAACCGAATAGGACTTTTGTACTACTGTCGCCTAAGCGCCAACCGAACTTCGCAGGGACTGGGAGTCGGCCGAAGTCGAATGTGAAACAGCGATATGGCTTACTTGTTTCCATGCCCTTGGTGAAGTTAGATGCTGCATTCTTCGAGTAAGCTCAACTCTGGGGCGAAGATTACCACGGAAATGACCCCTAGACTACAACCCTGAATACGGGGGAGTGGTTGTGGTACTAGAACTCTGCCGGTCTAAAATCGCGTCAATCGTGGTTCACTCCGCCCCTGTTTTATGCATCAGATTGCAAATATGGTGCATCAACACGGCACTTTGGTGCTATGGAAGCGAGCGCTTGCTATCCGTGGTGCAATGCCGCGCCGGGCGTCAGCAAAGAAGATCCTCGTTCTCCTCGCCGTCTGTTGGCTACGCCTCCCCGTCGCCTCTCTGCAGGCCCAGGGCGCGGGGGCGAACCCGGGACAAACCGCGCAGACGGGCTCTGCGCAGCGGGATGCCTCCTGGGAGAAGTTGCCCCTCAATTTTCTTGTGGACCAGAAGAACATCTGGTTGTTTCCGATTCAGCTCGCGCACGGACGTCACTGGTTGCCGACAGTCTGTGTGCTTGGCGCGACGACAAGCCTGTTATTCGCGGACTCTCATGACGCCCCCTATTTTCGGAAGACTATGAGCTTCCAAGGATTCAATCGTGGATTTAGCGGTTCGATCACGGCTTCGGAAATCGCGCTGGTGCCCGCGTCGTTCTATGCAGCCGGGCTGCTCCGAAACGACTCGTATTCAGAGAAGACGGCTCTGCTCGCTGGAGAAGCTGTCGCGGACAGTCTGGCCCTCAACCTCGTCCTGAAAATGGCCAGCCGCCGGCTCCGGCCGTCGCAGATCGCTCCGACGGGCAGTTTCTCCGACACCTTTTTTCGCAGCAACGCATCGCTGCTGAACGGGAGTTTCCCTTCGGCGCACGCCATGGCTGCGTTCTCCGTCGCCGCCATTTTCGCGCGCCGCTATCGCGACCATCGCTGGGTTCCGTGGGTCGCTTACGGAATGGCCGGAGTCATTTCTTTCTCACGCATCAGCTTGCAGTCTCATTTTCCGTCGGATGTCTTCCTAGGCGCAGCTCTGGCGTACCCCATCGCGCGTTTCGTGGTCCTCGAGGGCCAATAGCACGTGCCTTGTGTTTTGCACTTTCGGCGCTTCTCCATTAAACTTCGCGCTGGTCCTCTCCGAAATTTCAGGCAATTGACGGTTATTCTGGCACCTACGGGATGATTCATCTCACCAACCTCTGCAAGAACTACGGCGACGGGGAGTGCGTCCATGCGCTCAATGACATCAATCTGCGCGTGGACCGGGGAGAGCGGGTGGCGGTGATGGGTCCGTCGGGTTCGGGAAAATCCACGCTGCTCAATTTGATCTGCGGGCTGGACCGGCCCACGTCCGGCGCTGTTCAGATCGATGGTGTGGAACTTTCCGCGCTGGGCGACGACGCCAGAACTCGCATGCGCCGCGAGAAAATCGGGATGATCTTCCAGACATTCAATTTATTGTCCACCCTGACGGCCGTGGAGAACGTGGCCTTGCCACTTCGCTTGCAGGGTTTGCGGCGCCGCGAAAGTGAACAGCGCGCCGTCGGCATGCTAGAGCGAGTGGGATTGAGAAACCGGGCTTCTCATTTGCCCGATGCGCTCTCCGGTGGCGAACGCCAGCGCGTTGCCATCGCGAGAGCGCTTATCTTCACTCCGCCCTTGCTTCTCTGTGACGAGCCCACCGGCAACCTCGATTCGAACACGGGCGAGGAGATCCTCCACCTTCTCGATGACCTGCACCGGGAATTCAACTGCACGATTCTTCTGGTCACCCACAACGTACTGGCCGCCCACCATTGCGATCGCATTCTGACCCTCCACGACGGCAGCATCGTTCGAGAAGATAGAGCCACTCCCGATCAGCGCGGGGAGGCTTGATGCTCCGGGCCCTCTGGATGGTCAGCTTGCGGGAATGGCGCGTGCACCGGCTTCGCGTGACGCTGACCACGATGGGCATCGCACTCGGAGTGGCCGTCTTCTTTGCCGTGCGCACCGCCAACGCCTCTCTGCTCAACTCACTCCAGGAAACTGTGGAGAAAATGGCGGGAAAGGCCACGCTCGAAGTGGCCGCCGGGGAAGCAGGTTTCCCCGAGCGCGTGCTGGATACTGTCCGTTCGACGCCGGGAGTCCAGGTTGCCGAGCCCGTCATTGAAGTAATGGCGCAGACGTCGTTCACCGATGAAGGAAGCCTTCTCGTGCTCGGCGTGGACACGACGGGCGATGAGTCCATGCGCGACTACGAATTCGACCGCTCGCAGACCGAGGTCGCCGATCCGCTCGTCTATCTGGCGCAGCCGAATTCGCTCATGGTTTCTCGCGCGTTCGCGGAGAGACATTCGCTGAAGATCGGCGACACTTTCGATCTGTTCACTTCGCAGGGCCGGCAAAGGTTCACTGTGCAGGGCCTGTTCAAACCGATCGGCATCGGCGAGATTTTCGGCGGAAACATCGCCGTAATGGATGTCTATTCGGCGCAAGTCGTCTTCAATCGCGGGCGCAACTTCGATCGCGTCGACCTGATGAATTCTCCCGATGTCTCCGTGGAAACGGTGCAACAGCGATTGCGCGCCCAGCTTCCTTCGGGCCTGCAAGTCATGCGCCCCGAAGCGCGAGGCCAGGCCCTGGAGAACACCGTCACCGCCATGCGAATTGGGATGTTGATCACGAGCTTCGTGGCGCTGCTGGTCGGCGTGTACATCATCTTCAATTCGTTCACCATTGCCGTGAACCAGCGTTGGAAGCAAATCGGCGTCCTTCGCGCCGCCGGTGTCGAACGCTGGAATATTCGCCGGATGTTTCTCATCGAGGCGTTCGGCATGGGTGTGCTGGGTTCGGCGATCGGGGTCGTCGGAGGATATTATCTCGCGGCACTGGCGGAGAAGCTCATGGGAAGCATTGCGGCGTCGGTGTACGGGCTTGTTTCCTCGCCGGGCCGTTCCCCGCTGCGCACGGATCTCTGCGCCGCCTCCGTTGCGCTGGGGGTCATCGCTTCCCTCGCCGGCGCCTGGTTTCCGTCACGCGCTGCGTCGCAGCTGGATCCTGCGCTGTCCCTGCACAACGTTGAGGCCCGCGCCCGTGAAGCGGTCTTGGGCTGGGGCCGCGTGGGGACAGGCATGATCTTGATTCTTGCCGGCCTTCTTCTGGTTCTCCGGTCGTCCGCTCGCTACGGCGCCTCGATCCAGTTTTTCTACGCGGCGGTGATCCTGATCGGCTTGACTTTGGTGCTGCCCAAATTCGTTCGCTGTTCCGCGCAGGTCTTGCGCCCCGCGATGAATTACCTGGGCGGTTCGGAAGGCGCACTCGCCGTGGATTCGATGATTCAGGCCCCGCGCCGCACTTCAGCCACGGTGGGAGCGCTCATGGTCGGCCTGATGTTCGTCTTTTCGACGGCCGCATACATCCAGAGTTATCGCCGCATCATCGATCGCTGGACGAGACAGATGATCAACGCCGATTTGGTCGTTTCGGCTTCGGCGCTGCTGCGCTCGCCTACCGATCACTTCACTGAGGATCTGAGTGGGCGCATCGCCTCGATTCCTGGGGTGCGCCGGAGCGAGAGCGTACGTTTCACGGCGGTGCCCTACAAGGACGATGCCGCGGCTGTTATCGCCAATGATATGGAGGGATTCCTTTCCCGCGCACCAGATGCGATTGAAGGCGGGAATGCGCGCACGCTGCAGCGGGAATTGCCAAGGGGCGAGGGTTTCATCGTCTCGCGTAATTTCGCGAATCGCTGGGGATTCGGCATCGGCGACTCCGTGCAACTGGAGACGCCGGCGGGCCCGCTCGACCGCCCGATTCTCGGAATCGTGGACGATTACCGGTCTGAGAAAGGCACGATCTTCATGGATCGCACGCTTTACAAGCAATACTGGAACGACAGCGCCGTGGACTTCTTGGACGTCGATCTGAAACCTGGCGTGGATCCTTTCATGGTGAAGCGCCAGATCGAGCAGATGACGGAGAGTTCTTTGCACGCGTTTGTGTACACAAATGCGGAGTTTCGGTCGTGGATCTCGGGGCTTGTGGATCAGTTTTTTGCGCTGAACTACATGCAGTTGGTGGTGGCCGTTCTGATCGCCGTACTGGGAATCGTGAATACCCTGATTATTTCCGTTTCGGATCGCCGCCGCGAGATCGGAATTATCCGCGCCATCGGCGGCTTGCGGTCTCAGATTCGCAAACTCGTGTTGCTGGAAGCCCTCGCCATTTCCGTCGTGGGAGTCTTCATCGGGGCTCTGGCGGGCGCACTCAACACGCTGTTCATGTCCCACACGATTTCGATCATCCTCGCGGGTTACAGTATTCCGTTCAGTACTCCCTGGCGCTTGATCTTGGTGTCGGTGCCAGTCGTCGCGGCGGCGTCCTTGCTGGCGGGATGGCTCCCGGCGCGGCGCGCGGCTCGCACGGAAGTGATCGAGGCGATCGGATATGAATAGCCGTTCAATGGGAAGCCGGCGGAGAAAAGTGTTTCGAGATGGTGCCCAGCAGGCCGTCCTGTTGGCGTTCGCCCTGGCACTTGCATTCTTGGCCGACGCGCAGGCGCCGGGTCCGTCTCAGCCGGCGGACCCAAAAGCAATCATGGCGAGCGTCTATCGCCAGGACACCAGTCACGACCGCACTCTGCGCGCCACTATGGACGTCTTCGACAAAACAGGGCAGTCGCGCCGCAAGAAATTCATGCTCCTGCGCGTCGGCGGGCTCGGCGACAGCAAGACGCTGGTCCGCTTCACCGATCCCGCTGATATTCGCGGCGTGACGCTGCTGTCAATCAATCAAAGCGGTGTGACCGATTGCCAGTTCATTTACATCCCGGCCCAGCAGCGCGTGCGCCCCGTCGCTCCGCGGGAGCGCGCCGAGCGGTTCGTCGGCAGCGATTTCACGTACGAGGACATTGCGGAGCCTGTGCTCGACGATTTCAATTACCGGACGCTGAGCGCTTCGGACCTAATGGAAGGCCACGAAACCTATAAGATTGAAATGGACCCCGTGGACCCCACTCGCTCGCAGTACAAGTACATCTACTGCTGGATCGCGCGGGACATCTCCGTCATTTTGCACGAAGAGATGTACGGCCAGGACGGCCATCTCCTTCGCACATTGCACGCAAGCGGCCTGAAACGGGCCTCGGGCATTTGGGGCGCGCGCCACATCGAAGTCCAAACCGTGCCCGACGGCACGCGAACGGTCCTCACAATTGACGAAGCCCACTTCAACACCGGCCTCAGCGAGCAGCTCTTCTTGCCTGACACTTTCGGCACCGCAAAGTTCTAAAAGCGGGTCTTGGCGCGCCGCAGGAGCAGCCGATAACGCCTGCAGGTAAGAGAATCCAGGTGTTAGTGGCCGTAGTAGCGCTTGAGGTTCTTGGGCATGAAGGTGAAACAGACCGCCCCGGGCAACGCTTTGCGCCGCCCTCTAGACTCACCGCATGTTACCCCACGATGAAAACTAGCGGTGGTATCATCCGCGCGTGCCGAAAGCAAAATACAGGTCATGCGGAAAGACTCCGCCACCCGTCGGCGTGGTTGCAGGCCGAACCGCGTGGTCCTCGGGAAGGAGAACATGCATGACACGCTCACGAAAGCGCTCGTTGATTTTGGGCATTCTGGTGCTGTTGGCCTGCGTTTTAGCAGCCACCCGGGCCTCCGCGCAAGGGAACGATCTCATCAACGCAGCGAAAAAGGGGGATTTGCCTCGCGTCAAGGCTTTGATCGCCAGTGGGGTTGACGTCAACGCCAGGGACGACGGGGGCATGACCGCGCTGATGAACGCTTCGAGGAATGGCCACCTTGATGTGGTGCTAGTGCTGCTCGCCGCCAAGGCCGAGGTGAATGCCGAGGATTACCACAAAAGCGGCACGACCGCGCTGATGTATGCCTGTGGGAGCAACCGCCTTGCGGTGGTGCAGACGCTGCTCGCCAATGGGGCCGATGTGAATGAAAAGGCGAACGATGGCTGGACAGCGTTGATGACAGCTTCTTCGTGTGGCTACCTTTCGGTGGTGGAGGCGCTGCTGGCCAAAGGAGCCGATGTCAATGCCAAGGAGAAGAGCCATGGCTGGACAGCGCTGAAATTGGCACCGAACGCCGAGGTCGAAGCTTTATTGGTGAGAGCGGGCGCGAAAGAGTGAGTGTGACCTGCCCCCATTTTCCGCGCAGTCGATCATACGACACTCCCTTGTGTGAGCGGTCTCCCTTTTCCGCACCAACCGAGAGTGAGTCTCCGGCAGTTTGAGTGCTTATGAATTCGCGGCTAGCCGCGAATTCATAAGCGATTTCGTGCGGCATCCTCTCCCTCTTGGCGCGTGCGCACACCCTTTCTCTGAACAGCAAGATTGCCTCTAGTGCCGTGCCAACTTGTTGTAGCGAGTTTCTGAGACGCGGCCAACGACGCAGATGATGCAGGGAAGCCTGCCCATGCTTCGCTAAGAAAGTTGGAACTGCGCTAGCTTTTTCAACCGGAATGTGGTATGTTGCCTTTGCGTTTGTTGCTCTTGTAAAACCTTTAGATTCGTTGAAGGGGCTGCAAGTAGACACTTGCCGCCCTTTTTTTTCGGCTGGAGGCAGTTCGAGAAGCACCAAATAGCTCAAAAAAGAAAAGAGAAAAGTTGTGAGTAGAGAACAAGGAATCGTGAAGTGGTTCAATGCCAGTAAGGGCTTCGGGTTCATCCAGCGCCAGTCCGGCGAGGATGTTTTCGTGCACTTTTCCGCCATTCAGGCGGAAGGGTACAAGACGCTGAACGAAGGCCAGGCGGTTGAATTCGAGGTCACCACGGGCCCCAAGGGCCTGCAGGCATCGAACGTCTCCAGTCTGTAACTCTTGAGGGGGCGGGCCAGTGAAAACGCTGGTCCGCCCTTTCTTCGCAATGCGGGATTCCCAAAGGGGGTAGCTCCTTGAAAGCACTCCAAGCAGGCGCTTATATCAAGCATTTCCAATATGGATTGGGCGTCGTCACGGAGTCGGATGCGGAACGCACTTCGATTGACTTCGATCTCCACGGCGCGAAAAAATTCGTCACCAGCATCATGGTCGTGGAACCGGCCGAAGGAACGCCGCCCAAGCGGCCTCGGGCGAAGCGAAAGAAGAAGGCCATCGTTGCGGCGCCCGTCACGGCGCTCGTAGCGGAACCAAAGTAACCGGCCGGAATGTGGCGCGGTCTTCTGGGCTCATTCTAAAATTGCTCGCGCAGGAACTCATTGCTCCCGCGAGACCGCGCAAGATTCCCTGACATTGATTCCCCGGGCCGGCCGCCCCACCCGCCCTCTCGATGCGATCTAAAGGAGGACCTATGGCCAGAATCACGTTTCAGAAGCGCCAGAAGGAAATGAAGCGGCTCGAAAAGGCGCGCTTGAAGGCCGAGCGCCGCGCACAGAGAAAACTTGAGAGGAACACCGGATTAGACATCGCCGTCGCTACCGATAGCCTGGAAGTCTTGAACAGTCCCCCTGAGTTGGAACTCCTGGACGACGCGCCTGCTGCAGAGAAGTAAAAGCTTCCCCTCCCTGCCCGCGATTGAGAGCGCCCCAAATCCCCTCGGTATTATGGAAGCTGGTGCATAACCTAACACAACCCACTGAGAAGCTAATGGTTACGTTTGGCGAAATCGGGGATAAGCAAGGTCAGCAGCGCCGGGGGAGGGCCGATGGCGCGTTCGGCCCCGTGCCGACCGAGACGCAGTGGAAGAAAATCGCGTCCTTGCTCCCCCGGCCGTAAGTGAAGGGAGCGAGGACTCCCCGAAACAGGAAGACAGGAAAAATGAAAGTCGAACAAGCAAAACAGATCGCAAGCAACGCATCGGTTGCAAGTTGTGGAGCGAGTCCAGATTCCCGGCGTGTACTCACAGGCTGACCGAACCAATCCTCTCGCAGACGTACCAAGTTCGGTCCCATTTGGAGTACCTGGGGCGTACTGGTACTGCCTAATTCGGTTCTCATAATGAGTAGTACTTCAGCGGTACTCGATTGAGCTTCTTTTGAACGTTCCCTCCTTCGCATTGTGCTGCTAGGTTCGTTCGAGCACGGCGCGAACTCTATTGAGCGGAAACATTCGAGTTGCGGTTGCCAATCGTCCTCGCCTGATGAGAGACCTGATTCTCGCAACCATGGCGGATCAGCCCGACATAGAGATCGTGGCGGAGATTGAGAACGAATCCGAGATCCCTCGAATCGTCGAAGAAACGTTGCCTGAATTTCTGGTTTTGGCGGCAGATTCCCGGAGTGAACGCCCGGCACTTTGCGATTCCCTGCTACGGATCCATCCAGAGATGAAGATCCTTGCCCTGGCCACAGACGGGAATTGGAGCGTTTTCTATCAAGCGTCGTTGGAAATCCAGGCGACTGCCGTGGAAGCTTCCGAGGCAGGAATCCTGGATGCGCTTCGCAGCATTTCGCGCGCGATGAAAGGCAAAGAATGATGAGCGTCTTAAATGAAGTGGCCCCGGCTTGGAAGCGATATTCATGCGCAGTGAAAGAGTCCGCATTGCTTGCGGCTTGTTTCGCGGCCCTGCTCTCTGGAAGTCCGCTATTGGCGCAGAATGCCCCTGATGCGCTTCCCCCCAGTCATGAATCCGCCCTGACTGAAGACAATTTGAACCTGGTGGCGGCCTCCCAATCCGAGATCAGTGCCGTGTTGCGGCAGAATCCGGGACTTCTCGTAGAGCTGAAGCGCTGGATGGCCAAGGACGCGGCGGACCGGGGGCAAATTCTACAAGAGTCGGATTTGGAAGACTCCGCCGTCATGTTGCGGCTGGGCCAAGATCAGAAATTCCGGGCGGCCGCCACGCGTCTGCTTCAGAGTTACGGATACCTGCTTCCGAAAGTGAACGTTGACTCTCAATTAGGACGGGAGCAAGCAGCGCTCGAGCAAGAACGCATCAGGCAACTTGTGGCGGATGAAGCGGCGCGACATGCCGAACAGGTCAACGCCAGCCGCAGCGCCTGTCAACCCGGCAGCACGGCAAGCGCCCCCGACTGCCAGATACAAACCGAACAGACCCCAACGACGAGCGCGCCTCCCCCCGGAGTCAGCGTTCCTCCGGAGGAGCCGCGAGATCGCACTACAAACCACATGATGATCAACCCCGTACCCGCTCGCGGAGGTGCGTCCCTGCAGAGCACCGCGCTCGATTCCACCCAGGGAGAAGGCACGATGAGCGTGAGTTTAAGCCAGGGCTTAACATCGGATTCGACCCTGCTTGAGACATTGAACTCGGCCACGTCCGGTCCGGATGTTGAGCTTCTGCAAACGTCTCCCCAATCCTCGATACCGCCAGCAGCGCCAGGCGGCGCGGAGGGTTCGTCGAATGGGGAGAGCTATGCGATCGAGAAGCTAGCAGAGGCCGGGCCGCCATCCCCGGAGGTGCGATGGTCTCCCTATTCCAACATTCCATCGATTTACGACATGTACGCGCATGCGGGCGCTTCAAGCAATTCAATGGAGCGATTTGGCGAGGCGATTTTCAAGAATGCTCCTCCATCGGCCGGCACCTTTCCCATCGATTTTCCCGCTTCTCCAGACTACGTTCTTGGCCCCGGAGACGGCTTGACGATCGATATTTGGGGCGGAATTTCCCAGCGGCTTTATCTCACCGTAGACCATGAAGGGCGCATCGATCTTCCGGAATTGGGCCCGCTGGAAGTCAACGGACAGACTTTGGCGAATGTTCAACAGGCTGTGCAAAGCGAGCTGCGAACCCAGTTCCGCGATGCATCCGCCGACGTTTCTCTTTCTCGAGTTCGTGCGGTGCGGGTGTACGTCGTGGGCGAGGTGAATCATCCCGGCCCCTATGACGTGAGTTCCCTTTCCACACCACTGAATGCGCTATTGGCTGCCGGCGGGCCGAGCACAAAAGGATCCATGCGGGTCATCGAGCATTATCGAGGCGATGCACTCATTCAACGGGTGGACCTCTACGATTTGCTTCTGCGCGGGATACGCACGGATGTGAGGCGCCTGGAACCCGGGGACACGCTACTGGTTCCACCAGTGAGGGAACAGGTGCAGGTCAGCGGGATGGTGCGCAGGCCGGCGACTTACGAATTGAACGGCGAAGCAAATCTTATGCAAGTGCTGGATCTCGCAGGGGGAATCCTGCCCACAGCGGCTCTGAGCCACATCGAAGTGCAACGGCTGGAGGCGCACCAGAAGCACACGATGCTGAGCCTGGATGTGTCCGGAGCAACTGACCCCGCCGAGATCCGGGCGAAACTCGCGGCGTTTCAAGTGCAGGACCACGATGAGGTGCACATCTTCCCCATCGCGATGTTCAACCAAGACGCAGTGTATTTGGAGGGTCACGTTTTGCGCGCCGGGCGCTACTCCTACAAGCCGGGAATGAAGCTCACGGATTTGATTTCTTCGTATCAGGATCTGTTGCCGGAACCCGCTACGCGGTATGCGGAAATCATCCGCCTCAATGCACCCGACTACCATCCGAGTGTGGAAAGCTTCGACCTCGCCGCGGCCCTGCAAAATCCGCAAGCCGCGCCGACACTGCAGCCTTTGGACACGATCCAGATCTTCAGCCGGTTCGATTTCGAGAACCCACCAACGGTGTCGGTGGGCGGCGCGGTGCGACACCCCGGAACCTATCAAACATCCGGGCAGATCCGTGTTCGCGACGCTATCCAACTTGCGGGCGGACTGACTCCAGATGCAGACACCGAATCCGCCCAAATAGTGCGCATGCTTCCGGACAGCTCACTCAAGGTCCTGAGCGTGAAACTGAAGGCGGCACTCGGTGGAGACACGGCAGATGACCTGCTGCTTGAGCCACGCGATCGCATTCTGATCAAAGAAAATATTTCACGCGCGGACCCGGCCTCAGTCCGAATTGGCGGTGAGGTCGTGAATCCGGGCCGTTACCCCCTGACGGCGAACTTGCGCGTCTCCGATTTGGTGCGGCTTGCGGGCGGCCTGAAACGCAGCGCGGAGGGGGACACCGCGGACTTGATGGACTTCATCACCTCCGACAATGCGCCAGTCGTCGCGGAGCACATCAGCGTGAACTTGCGCGCAGCGATGGCCGGCGATCCTGAGATGGACTTGACCTTGCGCGATGGCGATGTGCTCAACATTCGCGAGGTCCCCGGATGGGAAGATCTTCAAGCGTCGATCACCATCAGCGGCGAAGTGGCGCATCCCGGAACTTACGGCATCCGCCCCGGCGAGCCTCTGAGTTCCGTCCTCGAAAGAGCCGGCGGCTTCCTGCCGGATGCCTACCCCTACGGCGTTGTATTGGAGAGAGGGCAGGTGCGTGATCTGGAAGCGAAACAGCAGGACGACATGATCGTTCGCGTCCGGGAAGTCCAGCAGAATCTGGCGCTGCAGCCGGACACGGACCCGAAGCTGAAGATCGCCAGAGACATGGCAATCGCGCAATGGCAATCGAGTCTTGACCAACTCAATGCAAATCCACCGGTGGGACGCGTCGCGGTTCACATCTCATCGGAGTTGCAACGTTGGAAGAACACGCCGACGGACATCGCACTGCAAGACGGCGACACATTCTTCGTTCCGAAGAGACCGGGTTACGTGATGGTGGCGGGCCAAGTGTTCAATCCCACGGCGCTCAGCTACCGCCCCGGCCGAAGCGCCAATTGGTACCTCAGCCAAGCCGGCGGGCCCACCCAACTCGCATACAAGAAGGGGATATTCGTGATTCGCGCGGACGGTTCGGTGGTGGGCGCCAGAAGAGGACTGTGGACGGGCGATACCTTGAGTGCAGCGTTGCAGCCGGGAGACACAGTCGTCGTGCCCGAGAAGGCGCTCGGCAAGAACGTCCAGTGGCAGAACGTGCTGTTGTCGGCGCAAGTCGCGGCTTCGGTCGCCAGCACCGTCTATATCGCACTGCGATATTAGGGCGGAGGAAGAATGCGGCGGAGGCACACGCACTGGATGCTAAGGGCTCTCCTGCTGCTGGCCTCGCTCAGTTTTGAAGCACTGGGTCATGCGGAACCTCAGGATTCGCAGCGAGACCCTCCGGCGAAGACAGCGACCACCGACATGGGGAACGAACAGGCTCCGCCGGACACGGTGGCGGCCACTCCGGCGCCGGAGCGACACGCAAAGGTTGATTGGAGCTTTGCAGGGGATGGGCAAAACGTGATGGGGTTACAGCTCTTGAACAATCTGTGGTCCGACCAAGTGTCCATTTGGAGCAGCCCGCGCACTCTCCGCTGGGAGGACGGCGCTTGGCTCTTCCCCATCGCGGCCGCATCAGGGGGCTTCTTCGCCACAGATCGCGCGACAGCAAAGGCCGTAACGACAGGATTCGGCGATTTCAATCGTTATCGCAGCTTTTCGAATTACGGACTTGCCTCTCTGGCCAGCGCCGCTGGAGGTCTCTACGTTTGGGGCAAGATCTCCCACAATGATCGGCAGACGGAGACGGGCTTCCTCGCGGCGGAGGCCGCCGTGGACAGCTTCGCAGTAAACAATGTGCTTGCGTACTCGCTTGGACGCGAGCGGCCTTATCTGAATCAAGGCCGCGGCCATTTCTTCGCCGGCGGAACCTCCTTCCCTTCCGATCATTCTGCTCTGGCTTGGTCTATCGCAAGCGTATTTGCGCACGAATACCCGGGCCCTTTGACGCAGCTAGCGGCCTACGGAATGGCTACGGCTGTGAGCGCGTCCCGTGTAATGGGGAATGAACACTTTCCCTCCGATGTCGTCGTCAGCGGAGTGCTGGGATGGCTGATCGGCCGGGAAGTTTATCGCTTGCATCATGACCCGGAACTGGGAGGCAACGCCATCGGAAGGCTCGCTGGGGGCGAGGACGAAGTGCG
>DASPOJ010000048.1:0-11867 GCA_035626055.1 Candidatus Methylomirabilota bacterium
CCGGCGCCGAATTTGAAGGGCAACACCATTCGTGGAAGCGCGCCGCCATCGCACGCGAGCACGATGCCGAACCGCATGCACGCCGTGCGCGCGCCGAAATTCGCAGCGGCGGCCGCTTCAGCTTCCCAATCCTTGCAGAGCGTGGCCAGAAAGTCGCCGCCTGCTGGGCTCTCCTCTGTCAATTCCTCGTCGCCGCGATCGCCGAAATAGCCCACCGCCGAAGCCGATAGAAATGCGCGAGGCGGCTTTTGCAATTTCCCCAGCGCGCGGACCAGATGGCGTGTCGAATCGATCCGGCTTGCGCGCAGCAACTCTTTGCGCGCCGCCGTCCAGCGTCCCTCGCCGATGGAAGCTCCCGCCAGATTGACCACGGCGTCCGCGCCCTCGGCGGCTCCGGCGTCAAGCTCTCCTGAAGTAGGGTCCCATCGAACGTCGCCAGTTCTCGGCTGGCTCTTGGTTCCGGGGCGCACAAGTCTTTGGATCGTATGGCCATCGGGCGCGAGGGCAGCGGCGATAGCCGTGCCGATGAGTCCGCTGGAGCCGGAGATCAGAATCCGCATTGGATGTTTCCCCTGGCGACATGTTAGTGTTGCGGGCCGCAAATGAGTATCAGAATTGTTCCCGCTCCTAGGGCTAAAGCCCGTTTCCTGCTTTCTACGCTTTACGCCGGAGACGAAGCTCCGGCCTCCTAAAGTGAACTGTGCGAAGTTCCGCGTCATCGCGTTTCCGCCACTAGAGGCCGCCGTCAAGCGATGGCTCCGCTGCAGCGCGTGGGGGCCTCACCGTATTGGCTTTGCTGGCGGACAGCCGCTAATATAGCAGGATGCGAGTGCGCGTTCTTTTCTTCGGCCGTTTGAAAGAGATCGTCGGCTGCGCCGAGGAAGCAGCCGAAGTTTCCGAAGGCGCGCGCGTGGAAGATCTCTTTCTGCGCTACGGACGGCGGCATCCTGAGTTTGCCGGCTTCCGCAGTTCGGTCGTCGCCGCGGTGAACCAGCAGTTCGCGGAATTTGGCACGCCGCTTTCCGCCGGAGACGAAGTGGCGTTTTTGCCCCCGGTCAGCGGCGGCGATGCGCCGGGGGGCGCTGCCGCGCATTGTGAGCTGGTTCGCGCACCGATCCGCACGGCGGAGATTGTCGCGCAACTCAAGGCGCCCGAGGACGGCGCGGCTGCCTTCTTCGAGGGCATCGTGCGAAATCATTCCGGCGGACGGGCCACGCTGTATCTCGAGTATTTCGCATACGAGCCGATGGCCCTCAACAAAATGCGTGAAATCGCCGCGGAAATGTTACGGCGATTCGAGGTGCGCCGTGTGGCGCTGGTGCATCGGCTGGGCCGGCTGGAAATCGGCGAGACGAGCGTGCTCATCGCCGTCTGCTCCGCGCATCGCGCCGCCCCCCTGGACGCCTGCCGCTTCGGCATCGATACGCTCAAGAGAATCGTGCCCATCTGGAAAAAGGAGTATTTTCAGGACGGGGCCGTTTGGGCGGAAGGTGTCCGGCCCGAACAATCCTTTTCCGGCACCGGCGAATCTATTCCTTAGACCGATTGTGGGAGCCGTTTGCCCTTGAGCCCTCATCTGTGCGCCACACACGGCCTTACGAGGCCGCTCTCTCCAATTGCTTTTCTGATCCTGGCTGGCGGCCTCGCGCTCGCGGCGGCCCCGGCACCAACCGCCCTACAGGGCCAGTCGGGTCCGCCCACGCGTCCCGTTCAGCCTCACACCGACTCGCGCGGCGAGATTCGAGTGCAAGTGAATCTGGTGACCGTGATCGCCAGCGTTCTCGACAAGGACCACCGGCCTGCCCCGGACCTGACGCAGGACCAATTCGAGGTTTACGACGAGGGAGTCAAGCAGAAGATCGAAGTCTTCGAGCCGGATACGCAATTGCCGCTCGACCTCGCACTCATGATTGATGTGAGCATGAGCGAAACGATGGAACTCGAGTTTGAACGACAGGCGGCCGCGGGTTTCATCGCGCAAGTCGTGCGTCCCGGTGACCGGTTGGGCGTTTATCAATTCTCCGACAACGTCGAGCAACTGGCGAGTTTCTCGTCGAATGTGGCTGATCTCCAGGCCTCTTTGAAGCGGCTCGAGCCCGGCGCCGGAACCGCGTTGTACGACGCTGTTTACCTGGGTTCGCAGGCGCTCAGCCACGGCCCGCCGGAGCGGCGGCGGGTGCTCGTGCTGGTCACCGATGCGGGCGAGACGACCAGCCGCGCCGACTTCGAGACCGCCCGTCGCGCCGCTATCCGTGCGGATACGCTGCTCTACACGATTGTCATCCGCGCAGTCCAAAACGAAGGCGGACGCAACACCGCCGGGGAGCACGCCCTGGAAACAATTGGAGATTCCACGGGCGGCGCGATCTATTACCTCGACAATATCAACGAGCTGACTCCCACCTTCAACCGCATTAATCGCGAACTGCGCACGCAATACCGGATCGGCTTTTACCCGCAGCCCCGGCCCCCGCAAGGTGCCTACCGGGCGATCGAGGTGCGCGTTCCCAATGGCTACATCGTGCACTCCCGCAAGCTCTACTACACCGGCGGCCTGACGCAATAAGCTCTCCTGGGCTGAAGCCGAGCAAATCGCGTGCGATTTCTGGCATGATGGTGTCGTCAAGACTCGCGAACTCGATTCCCAGTTGAGCACGAACACCTATCTCGAACTCGCCGTCGAAGCCGCCCAGGAGGCGGGGGCGATCCTGCTGGCCGAGTTCGACCGTCCCCGACAGATCCGCTACAAGGGCGTCGTGGATCTTGTGACGCAGGCGGACCAGAAATCCGAGCAGGCGATTGTCTCGCGCCTGCGGACGCATTTTCCAAAGCACGCAATCGTGGCTGAGGAGGGAGGCGGCCAGGAGACGGACTCTCCCTTCCGCTGGTTCGTGGACCCGCTCGATGGCACGACGAATTTCGCGCACGGCTACCCGTGCTTTGCCGTTTCCATCGGCCTCGAAGAGGCGGACGACATGATCGCGGGCGTCGTTTACAATCCCGTGACGCAGGAAATGTTCACGGCGGCGCGCGGGGAAGGCGCGTACCTCAACCAGAAGCGAATTCACGTTTCCAGAATAGAGAAGCTGGGGACGAGCCTGGTGTGCACCGGATTTCCTCCCGGCGAGCGCTCGCAGGAGCGAAACATCCGCTTCTATTGGGAGTTCACGCTGCGTTCGCATGGCGTGCGCCGGGACGGTTCAGCGGCGCTCGATCTGGCGGCCGTAGCCTGCGGGCGCTTCGAGGCGTTCTGGGAGTTTGGGTTGCGTTCCTGGGACACGGCGGCGGGAGTCTTGCTGGTGCGCGAAGCCGGCGGCATGGCGACGCGCTTTTCGGGCAAACCTTATGCTCCCGGCGACCCGGAAATCCTTGCCACCAACAAGCTGATTCACTCGGAGATGCAGGAAGTCGCCAACGCGAATGCCGCGAATCCGCGGCCGCTGCCGTAGCCTGGCATCGGGTATCCCTCCCCAGCGGCATTCCAAAGTGGGAATGGCAATCAATAGGGAACAGTTGGGCATGGTTTGATTGACGGGCCTAGGGGTGGGTGCTAGCCTGCCCTTTGCATTGCCTGAGGCCGAATGAGCCACACTTGGACATTCCCGACCCCCGATGACGCGGGGCTGAGCGTGCGGTTCAGCCGCTGGCGAAGCCGCTGGCAGCAGGGCGGGATCGAAAACTACCCTTTGCGGGCCACAAGGGCCAAGCGGTCCATCTGGACGCTGGGTTCCAGAATCGAGATCAGCGAACAGCGTATTTGGCTGGATGGCCTCCCAGAGACTTTCTCTGGGCTTCGAATCGTCCAACTGAGCGACATTCACCACGGGAAATACTATCCATTGGAGGCGGCGACGCGGGCGGTCGCGCTGGCGAACGCGCTGAATCCCGATCTAGTGGCGCTGACGGGCGATTTCGTCAGTTACTCAAGGGCGTGCGTCGAGCCGGTCGCTGAGGTTCTGGGGATGCTGCGCGCGCGATACGGCGTGCTGGCGGTGCTGGGCAACCACGATTTCAGGGTCGGCGCGGAGGGGATTACCAAGGCGCTGGACCGGCAGGGCATCGAAGTCCTGCGAAACCGGAATTTGCGGCTCTGCTTCCGCGGCGAAGAATTGGCGCTGGCTGGGGTTGACGATCACGGCTATGGCGCCGATTTGCGGCGCGCGTTCGGCGGAATTCCGGCGAAGACGCCGAAAATCCTCCTGGCGCACAATCCGAGCATCATCAGGGGTGCGGCACGCTATGGCGCGGACCTGGTGCTGTCGGGCCACACGCACGGCGGACAACTCAATTTTCCGTTGATCGGTAGCTTCGCCTATGGGTGCTCCCCCGAGCGGCTGCGTTATAAGGTCGGCTGGGACCGCCTGGCGGACACGCAGATTTACGTGAGCCGGGGTCTGGGGACGATTGTGTTGCCTTGGCGTCTGCGCTGCCCAGCGGAGATTCCGCACATCGAATTGTTGCCCAGCGGCCCGTCTCTGGCGGCAAACTGATTCCCAAGACAAATGCGCGTCGTTGACCTGATTCGTCGGAAGAGGGATTCGCAGGGTCTTTCCCGCGAAGAGATTGGCGCGCTTATCGACGGCTACACGCGCGGCGATATCCCCGATTACCAGATGTCCGCATTCTTGATGGCGGCGTTTCTGCGCGGGTTGAACCGCGCCGAGACGGCGGCCCTGACCGAGGCCATGCTGCACTCCGGGCAAGTGCTGGATTTTTCGGACATGCCCGGGCGGAAGGTGGACAAGCATTCGACCGGCGGTGTCGGAGACAAGACCTCGATCATCGTCGCGCCGATTGCGGCCGCGGGCGGCCTGCGCGTCCCCATGATCAGCGGGCGCGGGCTGGGGCATACGGGCGGGACACTGGACAAACTGGAATCCATTCCCAAATTCAACGTCAATTTGTCGCTGGCGGAATTCCGGCGCGTGCTGCACGAGTGCGGCTGTGCGCTGATCGGTCAGACGGCGGAGATTGCGCCGGCGGACAAGAAGATCTATGCGCTGCGTGACGTTACGGGAACAGTGGAGCATCCCTCGCTGATCTGCGCCTCGATCATGAGCAAGAAGATGGCCGAGGGGATTGACGCGCTCGTGTTGGACGTCAAGACCGGATCGGGCGCGTTCATGAAGAAGGAAGAAGACGCGGCGTTCTTGGCGCGGCTGATGGTGGATACGGGGCGCCGGATGGGGAAGCGGGTCGTGGCCCTACTGACGAACATGGACCAGCCGCTTGGTCGCATGGCAGGGAACGCGAATGAGATCGCCGAGTCCATCGATGTATTGAGCGGCGGCGGGCCGGAAGATCTGCGCGAATTGTGTCTCGTGCTGGCGGCGTGGATGTTCGTGCTCGGCGGACGGGCGAACAGCGTCGACGAAGGGAAGAAGATCGCGGCGGGGCTGATCGCATCCGGGAAGGCCAAGGACAAGTTCCGCGAAATTGTGCGCTTGCAGGGCGGCGACACGAGAGTGGTGGACGATCCGCGGCGATTGCCGCAAGCCGCGCACCGCATGGAGATCGTGAGTCCATCGGAGGGGTACATCGAGGCGACGCAGTGCGAGCAACTGGGGATCGCGTGCGTCGTGCTGGGCGGCGGACGCGAGAAAAAAGAGGATTCGGTGGATCCGGGCGTGGGGCTCGAGTTCCACAAGAGAGTCGGGGCGCCTGTGCATCGCGGCGAGCCGCTCTGCACGATCTGCTACAACTCCGAGGCGCGGCTCGACGAGGCGCGGCGATTGGTGGAGACCGCGTATCAGATTGGCCCGCGGCCGCCTGCAACGTTGCCGGTTCTGGTGAGCCGAGTCATTGGTGTTTGACCGGCCGCGGAAGATTTTCTTGATTTTCAAGGGCAGCCGAGCGGTTGCACGTTGCCAGTCCCACGCAACCACTGAATTCTTCGCTGCGCTGCGCGGCATAAAGCGCCGCGCAAAACGCGTGCCTGCCGGCCGGCAGACTCCGCTCAAAATGACAGGAAAATTGTTGCGCGGCGAAGGTTGGCATAGAATGCTGCGATTGCTGCACCGGGGCGAATTCCAAGGAGGCAAGCGATGGGGCGATTCACCGGCATCCTCGGCTTGGCGGCCATGCTCGGACTGGCGTGGCTGTTTTCGACCAATCGGCACGCGATTAAGCTGAAGATGGTGTTGTGGGGGCTCGGGCTGCAGTTCGCACTCGCCATTTTTGTCCTGCGGGTGAATTGGGGGCAGTGGCTCTTTCAACAAGCGGGTAAGGGGGTCAATAAGCTTCTCGGCTATTCGTTTGCGGGATCGCAGTTTGTGTTCGGCGAACTCGGGAGGAATGGATCGTCGCTGGGGACGATTTTTGCGTTTCAAGTGTTGCCGACGATCATCTTTATCGCTTCGCTTTTCGCGCTGCTGTACTACTTGGGGATCATGCAGGTGATCATCAAGGGAGCGGCGTGGGTCATGCAGCGCGTGATGGGCGCGAGCGGGGCGGAATCGCTGAACGTCGCGGCGAGCATTTTCATGGGGCAGACGGAAGCGCCGCTGACGATCCGTCCATTTCTGCCGGACCTGACGCAATCGGAGCTGATGACGGTCATGACGAGCGGGATGGCGCACGTCTCGGGTGGGATCATGGCGGCGTACATCGCCGTGCTGGCGGGCAATGATTTGGTAGCGCGGCAGACGGTCGCCAAGAACATCCTCACGGCGGTGATCCTGACGGCGCCGGGAACGTTGTTGATGGCGAAAATGCTTGTGCCGGAGACCGAGCAGCCGAGGACCGCCGGCAGCGTCAAGTTGCCCGAGATGGAAAAAGACACGAATTTCCTGGCGGCCATCGCGCGAGGGACGAGCGACGGTTTGCACCTGGCCATCAATGTGGCCGCGATGCTGATCGCATTTCTGGCGCTTATTGCGCTGGCGAACGGCATCATGGGCGGCAGTCACAATTTTCTCGCGCATCACGGCATGGCCTGGTTTCCGTCGAGCTTGCAGCAAATTTTCGGCTGGGTGTTTGCGCCGGTGGCGTGGATCATCGGCGTACCGTGGCATGACTGCATGAATATCGGCAATCTTCTGGGAATCCGCATGGTCGCGAACGAACTCATCGCCTTTGGGTCTTTGGGGGCGATGAAAGCTGCGATCGATCCGCGGTCCTTCACGATCGCGACGTTCGCGCTTTGCGGTTTCGCGAATTTCAGTTCGATCGGCATTCAGATCGGCGGCATCGGCGCGCTTGCGCCCAATCGGCGCGGCGATCTGGCCAAACTTGGCATCCGCGCGATGCTGGCGGGCACGATGGCCAATCTGATGTCCGCTTCGATTGTGGGAATGTTCTTGAAATGAGCCCAAAGCGCACGGCGGAGGCAAAACCCGGCGAGGAGTTCGCGCGCGCCGAACGCGCGGCGCAGTTCATTCGCGCACGGACGAAACTGCGGCCTAAAATTGCGCTCGTGCTGGGCAGCGGGCTGGGCGGCTTTGCCGTCGGAATGCGCGCGGCCGTGCAGTTGGACTACGCGAAGATCCCGCATTTTCCGCGCTCGACGGCAATCGGGCACGCCGGGCGGCTGGTAGTCGGCAAGGCCGGCGCTGTGCCGGTCGCCGTGATGCAAGGGCGCGTGCATTTCTACGAGGGGTATTCGCAGCGCGAAGTGATTTTTCCGATGCGCGTTCTGGCCCGGCTCGGAATCGGAGCGGTGATCCTCACGAACGCGGCCGGAGGAATCAATCGCGAATACAAGCAGGGATACCTCGTCGTGCTGCGCGACCACATCAATTTGCAGGGCACCAACCCGCTGATCGGCGCGAACGATTCGCGATTCGGCGTCCGATTCCCCGACCTCACGCAGGTGTACTCGAAAACGTACCAGCGGTTCGCGCTCGAGGAGGGGAAGCGGCTCGGCACGGAGATTTCGCAGGGAGTTTATGCGGCGCTGACCGGGCCGAGCTACGAGACGCCCGCCGAGATCCGCTACTTGCGCTCGATCGGCGCGGATCTGGTGGGGATGTCCACCGTGCCAGAAGTGATTGCGGCGGCGCATCTCGGAATTCGAGTGCTGGGGATTTCCTGCGTGACGAACATGGCGGCGGGAATCCTCGATCAGCCGATCACCGCCGAGGAAGTGCTGGAGACCGGCGAGCGCGTGAAAGGCCAGCTCGTCGCGCTGCTGAACGCCATAATTCCGCGCATTGCGGCGGAGCTTTCCGCGCCGGTTGCGCCAAACAAGGCCATTGGAGACGCAACGTGAGCGAGCACGACGGCTTGATCGCAGCGGCATGCGCGGCGCGGGCACACGCGCACGCGCCCTTCTCGAGCTTTCGCGTGGGAGCGGCGGTGCGCGCAACGTCGGGGAGAGTGTTCACCGGGTGCAACGTTGAGAACGCGACGTACGGGCTCACGATTTGCGCCGAGCGCGTCGCGATCTTCAAAGCCATTTCCGAGGGCGAGCGGGGATTCGATGCGGTTGCCGTCGCCGCCGACACGGAAATGCTCACCCCGCCGTGCGGGGCGTGCCGGCAGATCATCTGGGAATTTTGCGGTGATGCGGAAATCATCCTGGCGAATTTGAAGGGGAAAGTGGAAACGTTCCGGATGTCGCAGTTGTTTCCGAAGCCGTTCGATTCGTCGTTCCTGTGACACGGGAATTCGCGCGAGCGCTTGAGCTCCAGCCGCCGGCGGCAGATTCAATCAATCCTCGTATGCGTTCTTTTTCACGCTCCGCTGAATGAGCAGCCGCCCCGCCATTTTGCGCAGCGTGTCGGGAACATTGCGATTCATGCCCAGCCCCTTCAGATCCGGGAGCGTCAAGTTGGGCAGCAAGTGCAGAGTGATATCGAGCGGGGTTTTTGCGTTGAACACCAGATTGTGTGTGATGGTGTAGTTCTTCCGTAGAAATTTGTTGTTCGCAATCTGGCGGAGCACCTCTTCGCTCAGCGTGCTTATCGCCGCGAACGCCTCGATTTCCTGCTCCGAGATTCGCGGGGACTGGAGCACGGCCCGCTGCACGACCTTGCAGGGATCGCGAATCAGCAACGATCGTTCCTGTTTGTCGCCCTTCAGCGCGAGTTGCACGCGCGCGACGACGTTCATCCGGGTCAGCCGCTGCAAAAGTGTCGTTCGCTTTTCGCGATCAGGTTCCGCATCCGCGGCGCCTTCGGCGAATGCCGCTTCCGGTTCGAGGGAGTTCTTTTGGATTTCCTGGAGTTGCAGGCGCTGTTCGGCATTGAGAGAGGTGGAATGACTGAGCGCGGCCGCCAGACCCGGGGCGCCGGCCAGCAGTTCCAAGTGGTCGAACAAGAACTGCACGCCGCTCGTCGAAAGGCGTGGCGCGACGACGTGGAGCAACTCGGGAGGACAGAGCGTATGTTTTGCCAGCGCGTCCGCGACGCCCGGCTTCTCAAGGAAGTAGTGCCCGCAGAATGCGAAGAATTGGGGCGCAAGGTCGGGGACGGCCAGGGTGTTAAGGATATTTTCGACCGGCTGCTCGATCAGCGCGTTAGCGGATCGCTCCCGGATCTGTTCGTCGGAGTCGCCGGCAAGAATCGCGAGAAGCTCGATGCGTTCATTTGCGGGAAGCGATGCCGTACCCGCACAAACCGCAAGTTTTCGCTCCCGGGTGGCGTGGCCGGAGCGAATTTCGTCACGCACCGCCGTGCTAATGGTTCCCTCCCGTTGTCTTCGTCAGAGAATCGTAGGTGAGCGTGATCGTTCCTGGATTGCCCGGGGGGCCGATCGGCGGCATGGTTTGACCGTTCAGCTGGAGCATCAACGCGCCCGCGTCGCGCGCGGAGACTTGAAAATTGTCGATCGCTTCAAACTTCTGCGAATTGCCGGCGAGGATCATTCCGTCAAAGAGCTGCACTCCATCGGCGAGCACGCGCACGCTCGTGGTCTTTCCCGCTTCGATCTTCAACTTCAATGGCGCGGTCGGATCCGAAACCGGAACAGGGGCGGGCGTGGCTGCGGTTCCAGTTCTGGCCGGTCCAGCGGGAGTTCCGGCCGGCACATCCGTCGCAGGCGTTGTGGCAAATGGGGCAGGACGCAGGGCCGCAGGTTCCGCCGGAGCCTGCATGCCGGCACTGATTGCGGATGCAGCGGCGGCGCGCGTGCGCTTTGCGGCGCGATAGTGCTGCAAACCCAGCCATCCCCCGCCAGCGGCCAGAACGATTACAACGAGTAGGATAATGACCAACGGTATCCAACGGCGGTCTGGTTCAGCGGCGGGATGCGTTTGCGAGGCCCAGGAACTCGGTTTGACAATCCCGTTGGTTGCGTGCATGTATTCGGCCAAGAGGTCTTCCTCGTCGAGGCCGAGGAAATGGGCGATCGAGCGAATGAACCCGCGATTGAATACGCCTCCGGGCAAGCGGTCCCACTGTTCATTCTCGAGAGCTTCGAGGTAGCGAGTCCCGATGCGGGTAGCGGCGGTGATTTCGTCCAGGGTCACGCCGCGGAGTTCCCGCTCGCGCCGGAGATGCTCGCCGAAGCTGTCCTTGGTCGTTGCAGGAGTGCGCTGTTCGTCCATCTGAAAAGAGGCCCGGTGGCAATATAGGCGGGCCGCACGAGCGTGTCAATGCAGGGAAGGTGTCCGCGAGAGTTGACAAAGCGTGCGGCCTGCCGTGTAGTGTTGGGGGACGCTTCGTGGAGACCCGCTGCGCCGCTGCGGACTTCCGCCAATCGTTCTGATCTCATCTGATTTCAAAGGGGGGATCCGTGAGGAATACGGTTCACTCTGTCTTGTTGATTTTCGCGTGTTTGAGCGTCCTTGCGCCGCCGGCACTCCAAGCGCAAGCGCCGGAAACTCCAGCGCTGGATCCCGAAGCGCTGGCGAAGCAGGACATCGCGGACCTGGCGGCGGGACGCTTCGACGTGGTCGAAGCACAGTATTCCACTCAGATGGCGTTCGCGCTACCCAAAGGAAAGCTGGCCGAAGCGTGGAACGGCTTGATTGCGCAAGCGGGCGCCTTCAAGGGCATCGCGGATTCCAATGTTAGGCCCGCGCAGGGTTTGCAATTGGTGACTCTGACGTGCACCTTCGAAAAGGCCATAGTCGACACCTCGTTTGCGTTTGACCGGAGCGGCAGATTGGCGGGCATCGATTTTGCCTCGCACGAATCCGGAGCCGCGTGGGTGATGCCGTCCTACGCGAGCCCCGCTGCGTTCAAGGAGCAGGCCGTCACCGTGTCGTTCTCGCATTGGCAATTGCCCGGCACGCTGACCATGCCCGTGGGTGCGGGGCCGTTTCCCGCCGTCGTGCTCGTGCAAGGGTCGGGTCCGCAGGATCAGGACGAAACGATTGGGCCGAACAAGCCGTTCAAGGATTTGGCGTGGGGCCTCGCGAACCACGGCATCGCCGTGTTGCGATACATCAAGCGCACCAAGCAGTATGGCGCCGCGAGTGCGGACGATCCAACCAAGATGACGGTTGACGACGAAACCATCAATGATGCGCGCGCGGCGGTGTCGCTCCTGGCGAGCCAGCAGAGAATCGATCCCCACCACATCTATGTCTTGGGCCACAGCCTGGGCGCGTACCTCGCACCGCGCATCGCGGCGGGGGACACTCAAGTGGCCGGCCTGATCCTGCTCGCGGGAAATACGCGGCCGATCGAGCAAATGGCCGTGGAGATGATTCGCTACCTCGTGGGCGCTGAGCATGATCCTCCGGATGATGCGCAGAAGAACATCGCAGACGTTGAGGCGGAGGCAAGAGGCATCGAACGCCCGGATCTGAAACCATCGGATCAAGTGGAGTTTCTCGGCTCGCAGGAATACGGGGCGTACTGGCTTAATCTGCGCGGATATGACCCCCTCGCCGTCGCCGCTCAGTCTACGCTTCCGATGTTCATTCTGCAGGGGGAGCGGGATTATCAGGTGACGATGACGGACTTCGACGGTTGGAAAAA
>DASPOJ010000049.1:0-5714 GCA_035626055.1 Candidatus Methylomirabilota bacterium
GTGCCACCGTGCCGGATGCTCACTGGTCGGCGGCGAGACGGCGGAAATGCCCGGCATGTACGCCCCCGGTGAATACGACCTTGCCGGTTTCATTGTCGGAGCCGTGGAGCGCGGCCGGTTGAAACGCGCGCGCCCGCCGAGGCCGGAGGACGTGGTGCTGGCGCTGCCGTCCACCGGGCTGCACACAAATGGATATTCGCTGGCGCGGAAACTGGTGTTTGAAGTGGCGGGCCTCGATCCGCATGCCTACGTCGCTGAAATCGGGAACAAGATCGGCGCCGAACTCCTCTTGCCGCACCGATGCTATTGGCCGATGCTCAAACGGATCGTCGCGCAAGAGCGGCTCTCGGGTCTGGCGCACATCACCGGGGGCGGAATCCCCGGGAATTTGCCGCGAGTGCTTCCGCGTGGGACGCAAGCCGTGATTGAATTGGGCTCGTGGCCGGTCCTGCCGGTCTTCAAGTATCTGGCGTCGGTGGGACAGCTGGAGCGCGATGAGTTGCTGAGCACGTTCAACATGGGCGTCGGGATGATTCTGATCGTGCCGCCGGAGCACGTGCGCGCGGTCGAAGGCGAATTGAAGCGGCGGCGCGAAGCGTTCTACCGGATTGGCTCGGTGAGGCGGAGCGATCCAAGCAAGCCGCGAGTTGCGTTCACAGGCCAGCTGCCGCTCTGACTGAAACACCTCCGTTCGAACTTTTGCGTTCCAACCCACCCAGGAGGTATCTCCGATGCGAGATTTCGACAGCCTTTCCGAGAAGGAAATCCTGGCACTGGCCATCTCCCTCGAGGAAGAGGATGAACGCATCTACGCGGACTTGGCCGAGGGACTGCGAGCGGATTTCCCGGGCTCCGCGGCGGTGTTCGACGGGATGCGCATCGAGGAATCACGCCACCGGCGCAGGCTGCTGGAACTCTTCCGTCAAAAGTTCGGTGAGCACATCCCGCTGATCCGGCGGCAGGACGTTCGCGGATTCGTCAAGCGCGAGCCAGTGTGGCTACTCCAGCCGCTCAATCTGGACAAGATTCGGAACCAGGCGAGCGCGATGGAGATGGAGACGCGGCGGTTCTACGAGCGCGTTGCGGCGCGCACGCAGGACGCCAGCATCCGGCAGTTGCTGGACGACCTGGCGCAGGAGGAGCGGCGTCACTACGACCGGGCGGAGGAATTGGAACGGGACAATCTGGGAGGGAGCGAGCGAGAACGTGAAGAAGAGGCCGGGCGCAGGCTTTTCCTGCTGCAAATCGTGCAACCGGGTCTGGTGGGGCTTATAGATGGTTCGGTCTCAACGATGGCACCGGTCTTCGCAGCGGCGCTGGCGACGCGCAGCCCTCGCGACGCTTTCCTGGTGGGTTTGGCGGCATCCGTTGGGGCTGGCATCAGCATGGGAATCGCCGAGGCCCTTTCGGACGACGGGAGTTTGACGGGGCGCGGACATCCGTGGATGCGCGGCGTGGTCTGCGGAGCCATGACGGCGATTGGTGGCGTTGGCCACACACTGCCTTTCTTGATCCCCAGATTCACGATGGCGATGGTCGTCGCGATGATCGTCGTGGTAATCGAACTGGGAACAATTTCCTGGGTGAAGCACAGGTACATGGAAGCATCCGCGTTGCGAGCGGCGCTGCAAATGGCCGTCGGTGGAGCGCTGGTGTTTCTGACGGGCCTCTTGATTGGCAGCGCGTGAGGTGTACGCGAAAAGCTGCGGAAGTCCCGCGGTATTTTCGGTGGGGCGCGGGATGTGCTAACGTGCTGCGGTCATGGCGAAACGCATCGGAGTGCTCTTGTCGGGACGTGGCTCGAACTTCGAGGCGCTGGCCGACAGCATTGCGGCGGGACGAATTCCGGACGCTGAAATCGCGCTAGTCATCAGCAATCGCGAAGGCGCGCCGGGAATTGCACGGGCGCAGGCGCGCGGGATTCCGGTTCGCGTGATTCCGTCGAAGGGGCTTGAACGCGAGGTGTACGACCGGATGCTCGTGGCGGCGCTGGACGACGCGCGCGTGAATCTGGTTTGCCTGGCGGGATTCATGCGGCTGCTCTCGCCCTGCTTCGTTGAGGCCTTTCCGCAGAAGATCCTGAACATTCATCCGTCGCTGCTGCCGGCGTTTCCGGGACTGGAAGCGCAGCGGCAGGCGCTGGAGCACGGCGTGAAGTTTTCCGGTTGCACAGTGCACTTCGTGGACGAAAGCTTGGATGCGGGGCCAATTGTGGTGCAGGCGGTGGTGCCGGTGCGGGACGACGACACGCCAGAGACGCTGGCGGAGCGCATCTTGACGGAGGAGCACAGAATCTATACGGAGGCGGTGCGGCTCGTGCTCTCCGGCGAATACCGAATCGAGGGAAGACGGGTCGTGGCTGTGAGAGGAAACGCTGCGGCGCGGCCGGTGGTGAAATGAGCGCCACGAAAAAATTCCCGCCTGTTGACGAGCAGCTCGCGCACGTGCGGCGCGGCGCGGCTGAGATCATCCGCGAGGAAGATTTGCGCGCCAAGCTGGAGCACGCGGCGAAGACGGGGCGTCCGCTGCGCGTGAAGCTCGGCGTGGATCCGACGGCGCCCGATTTGCACTTGGGCCACACCGTCGTGCTGCGGAAATTGAAGCATTTCCAAGACCTCGGGCACACCGCAATCTTCCTGGTCGGCGATTTCACGGCGCTGGTGGGCGACCCGACCGGGCAAACAGCGACGCGGCCGCCGCTCTCGCGCGAGCAAGTGAAGGCGAATGCGAAGACCTATCTCGCGCAAGTGTTCAAAATCCTCGATCCAAAAAAAACGGAAGTCCGCTACAACACGGAGTGGCTCGACAAGCTGACCAGCCAGGATATGGTCCGGCTGTGCGCGAAATACCGCCTCGCGCGAATGCTCGAGCACGAAGATTTCCGCTCGCGCCTGGATAAGAACGAGCCGATTTCAATCCACGAGATTCTCTACCCGCTGCTGGTGGCGTACGACTCAGTAGTGCTGGAGGCGGACGTCGAACTGGGTGCGACCGAGCAGAAATTCAATTTGCTCATGGGCCGCGAGATTCAACGCGAGTACGGGAAGCCGGAGCAAGTGGCGGTAACGATGCCGATTCTCGTCGGGCTCGACGGGCAACGAAAAATGTCGAAGAGCCTGGGAAATTACGTGGGGATCACGGAGAAGCCGGGAGACATGTTCGGCAAACTGATGTCCATCTCGGACGAGCAGATGTGGCCGTACTTCGAGCTCCTGACCGAGCGGCCTGAGGCGCAACTCGCGGAGTTGCGCGAGCAGGTGAGTTTGGGCGCAACGCATCCGATGGACGTCAAGATGAGCCTGGCGCAGGAGATCATCGCGGGTTTCCACGGCGCCCAAGCGGCAAAGAAAGCGGCCGAAGAGTTTCAGCGCGTCTTCCGCGACCGGCAGTTGCCCGGGGAAATGCAGGAGATACGACTGAAGCGCCGGGCGGACGGATTCTTAGTGACGCAAACCCGTGCGGTGGCTACGCAAATCGTCGACCCCTCTCCAAAGTGGCCCCAGCTGTTGAAATACCTATCCCTGGCAGAATCTATCTCTGAGGCGGCGCGCCTCGTCGAGCAAGGGGGCCTTGAGGTTAACGGCAAGATCGTTAGGGACCCGACGACTAGGCTAGATACTGGCGTAGATGCCTGCTACGAGGTACGGTTGGGCAAGCGGAGATTCGTGCGCATCGTGGTCGAGTAACTCCTTACTTGGCAGCTTCTTCGCGAGGCGGATAGAGTTGCGCGAACAGCAGCATCGCCGCTAATAAGACCACGTCGGCGAAGACACTCGCCTCCGGGCCGATCTGACCGCCCGTGAGCCAGCGCGGTCCGTGGAACGAAGAAGAAACCAGCGTGCCAGGCGAGACAGTGCCGCTATCGGGCGCGGAAAAGAGATATGTCTCGGCGTAATCCCATCCCGCGTGCATGCCCACCGCGAACCAAAGATTTCCCGTCCGTCGTAAGGTCAAGCAGAAGAGCATCGAGATCAAGAAGATTTGTGGCATTCCGGCCCAGGCTTCACCCGCATTGCCTACGAGGTGGGTGAAACAGAAAAATGCTGAGAGAACTGACGCTGCGGGCCAGAAGCCGATGCCGTCGGCGAGCGTGATGAGTGCGTAACCTCGAAAGAAAGATTCTTCCCAGATGCCCACCAGCACGAAGACCACAGCCCACGAAAGGGATTGCCGGATAAGCGCACGGCCCGAAAGCACGACATGGCCGAGCGAAAAGCCATGCAGGGCAGCGATCAAGAGAATGGTTACAGAGAATGCGGCAAGGCCCCACACGATTCCTGTCCAGAAACGGCCGCCAAACGCACCGCGCAACGGCAGGCCGTAGTCAAAAACCGAGCGGCGCTCGATTCGGGCCATCAAGAGAACGGCAACAAACGTGGCCAGGATGGACACCCCCTCCTGCGTGGTCCCTGTGGCTGGGGTGAGAACCGTGTGTGAGGTAGGCACGGGAAGACGCAGGGCGAGTGCCGCGAGAAAGAGAAGCTGGAGCGCAACAAAGAAGAAGAGCCCGAAGAGGATAAGTCTCCAGCCTGCTCGCACGCCGTCGGCCCGCAAGAAAAGAAGACGCCATCTGGACGGCGGTCCGGGTTGGTCTGGTGCTGTTGCGGCATCGCTGTCGTGCTGTTCTGAACTTTCCATTTGAGAGCCCCTCCAGATTACGGCGAACACGCCGCCGACGTTCCCATCCCCACTAATGCGGTGTGGTTATAATCTACGACCGGAAGCGTCGCAAGCTGCGATGACCGGAATTGCTAGGAGGGCGCGTCCGCGTTCGCATCCGGCTCTACGGAAGCGCCGGAATGTACATGTCGCCTGAAGAATATGCCGAAGAAGCAGCCGCGATCGTGGCTCTGGGCTTTCACGGTCATAAAATGCGTCCGGCGCTCGGGCCCGAGCGCGATTTGGAGGCTGTGCGTCTGATACGCAAGGCCGTCGGCTCGAACGTTGAATTGATGGTGGACGCGCAAACGTGGTGGCGCATGGGCGACCGCAGCTACGATCGCCAAACCATCGAACGGCTCACGCGGGAACTTGCTGAGGACCGCGCGGCGTGGCTCGAAGAGCCAATCCCTCCCCGATGACCATGAGGCCTATCGCCGCCTGCGCGGCAAGAAATCATACCTTTAGCCAGTGGCGAGCACGAACAGAGCGAAACCTGTTTTTCTCGATCTAATTCGCAAACGCTGCGTGGACTACGTACAGATGAACATCTCACAGCATCCGGGGGGAAGGAAGACCCACAAAGTGAGCGGCTGGAGATTTTCTCATGCTGCGGTTTCGTAGCGGCAACCTTCAGGTCGCCATGTTGTGTTCAGAACTGTGCTCAGCCAGACGCTTTAGCCGGGCAAGATAGTCGCGATTCCGAAGCGCCAGAGAGCGCCGCGTCAGCAATTTGTCCGTGAGCTCGGCCAAGAATCCTGAGACTTGGTAGTCGTTAATCATCCGCACTCGTGTCCCTGCATCGCCCCCAATTTGCACCGGCTCGAACTCCCACCGCTCGGTCCCGCGCACTCCATGAGCATCCAGAAACCGCCACTCGAAGACTTTCCCCCACTGGCATTCCGTGATCACAACCGTGTGCGTGACAATCTTCCCCGCCAATTTGCCCGAGATGCGCACTTTCTGCCCCGCCGTGAATTCCTCGGCCCCGCCAGCCACCTCAATCTCCGCTTGCATCTCGACGCCGTACCAGTAGGCCAACCGCTGCGGCACAA
>DASPOJ010000050.1:0-27885 GCA_035626055.1 Candidatus Methylomirabilota bacterium
TGCCCGTACAAGTATTTCGAGATTGGGGCTCCGGTCTTCGAAGCATCAATGGTCGCGTGAACCAATTGAGTTTGAGCAAAAGACAAAGACGGACAGAAAAGCAATGTCAGCAGCAAAGCCAGCTTAGTAAGAGTTGAACTCTTCGTTTTCGAATGCACGGTATGGCGCCTCCTGTTATGAACCCGGGCACAACGTCAACGTCGGCAGGCAATGAAGGGCCTGCAAACCCCGCGCGTGCCTTACGAATGAACCAAATCAATCCCGAAGCCCTAGAGTCGATTGATCACTGTCGTTCAGGCCTTCGGTCAGAATAGCCTGGGCGCAAAATCCTTCAGATCGCGACGCCAGGTCTGCCATTCGTGCGACGTGCCCGGCGATTCGTAAAAGACATGCTTAATGCTGGCTTCATCCAGCGATTTATGCAGCCCCTCGATCCCGGCACGCATTCTGTCCGGCTCCTCTGTCCCGACGCCCAGCCAGAGCAAATGCACTCTCTTTGCGAAAGCGGCCGGGTCAGCAAGCGCCCCATTGTAGGCGGTCTTCACATCCAGGCCCTGACCCGTAAGGAGTTGCATCCCGCCTGCTCCGCTGAACCCGCCGATGTAAGAGAACACGTCCAGGTGATCGAAAGTGACCTGGAACGTTTGCATCCCGCCCATCGAAAGGCCTGCCATGGCACGGTGATCGCGATCCGGAATTGTCCTGAAGTGTGAATCGATGTATGGGATCAGGACTTGGGTCAGGTCATCCTCAAACGCCGCGGCCATATCCTGCATGGCCCGCATCATTTCTGGTGAACCAAAGGGCTTCCCCGTCAAATCGGGGACGGGTTGACCGGCGCGCCGCGCGTAACCATACGCCATCACAAGGATCATGGGCTTGCAGCTCCCAGCCGCGATCAGATTGTCGAGAATGAAATTTGCGTGACCTTGCCTGATCCATCCCGTTTCGTCCTCGCCGCCGCCATGCTGCAGGTAGAGGACCGGATAGCGAGCTTTCGTCTGCGTCTCATAGTCCGGTGGAACGTAGACCAGTGCGTGTCTCCAGCTCCCCGTCACCTTCGAGTAGTACCAAATCTCGCGGACTTGCCCGTGAGGCACTTCCTGTGGTGAATAGAACGTGGTTCCCGGTTCCGGAATCTCGATGCCGCTTGCGTACTTACCCCCACCGAAATACGACCCGCTGTCGGGGTCGCTGACCTCAACGCCGTCAATGATCAACGTGTAATAGTGGAAGCCAGGAACCAAGGGTGGGGTTGTCACGGTCCAGGATCCGTCCGGCTGCTTCTCCATATCCAGTTTCGGCCCGCTCCAAAAATTCAGCCGCACCTTGGTGGCATCCGGAGCATTCACGCGAAACTGCGCCCTACCGGCACTATCAACGCGGGGATATGCGGCATCCCACACGTTGGTCGTAGCCGGCTGAAAACTGTCCGGGGCTTGCGCCAAACAAAGAGTTGCGGATAGAAGCACAACGATGCCAACTAGCTTCATTTCTTGCCTCCTCGTCCACGTCGGGATTCCAACCACGCCGCACGGCTAAGCTGCTGGGCTTCGCGCTCGCCTGTGACGCAGGTACGCGAAGTTAGGAAATCGTTTTCTCGGCCGAGCCAGCCCGCCTCTAAACAGGACTCAACTCCCGGCTCGTTTGATCTCAAGCAACGCATACTACGCTCAGGGAATATCGAGGTGAAAGTCGTATTTTTTGGACCCGATACATCGAATTGTTCGATGCGATGTTTTCACTCCCGGCACACCTTGACGCTACTCTCGATGAATGGGAAATCCTGCAATGCGTCGTGCAGTTGATGGCTTTGCACCGGTAGCGGAACAACTTAATCTCTCTCAATCCACCGTCAGCTACGCCATCGCTCGGCTTCGGGAACGGCTGGGGATCGAATTGTCGGAATGGAAACGCAGAAAAGCCCAGCTGACATAAGTGGGTCGTGTTTTTGTTCATTTCTGGACTGAAATAACGGTCACGGACTTCGGTTCTAATGTCAGAGTGAGCTTGCCGTCATGTACCGTAGCTGAAACGGCCTTCGGCACGACGGTATCGGGCGCCTCAAAAGTGTTGATGCTGTCCACCGCGGGCGCTGTCAATGTCTCTCCCTTTGCCGATTTCGCCACAATGCCCGAAAGGTCGGCCTCGATCTCGAGCGGCTTCACGGGATCCAGGTTGGTGATCTCCAGCCACAGTTTGCCGGTCACGTCCATCGCGGCGATGGCGTCCAGGCGAGGCAGACTAACACTGCCCTGCGTGTAGGTGCCGGCATCAAAGGAGACTGGGACAAAGGTCGCGTCCTGGAACGGCACATACATCTTGAAGACGTAGTAGGTGGGCGTGAGGACCATCTTCTCCTTGTCGGTCAGGATCATGGCCTGCAGTACGTTGATCATCTGGGCGATGTTGGCCATGCGCACACGGTCGGCATGGCGAGCGAAGATGTTTAAGTTGAGCGACGCCAGGATGGCGTCGCGCAGGCTGTTCTGCTGGACCAAGAACTGAGGATTCGTGCCGGGCAGTGGTGCGTGCCAGGCGCCCCATTCATCCACCACGAGTGCAACGTTTTTCTTTGGATCGTACTCGTCCATAACGGCCTCCTGCTTGCGCAGGAGATCGTCCATGGCCAGTGTGGACTTCAGCGTCTCGGCATATTCGTCCACCCCGAATCCCGTCGAGACCGAAGAGGGCGGCCAGCCTCTCAGCGTGTACCAGTGAAGCGAAAGCCCGTCAATGTCCCAGCTCCATCCGTGATGCTGGTAAGCCTTCATGATGGTCTCGGTCCACTCGGTGGAGGGACCGCCCGGGCCGACGGCGATCCGCAGCATCGGCCGCTTGCCCTGCTGAGCCGGATCCAGGTTCCTGACGAAGTGGCTGTAGATCCCGAGCTGGCTCAGATAGTAGTCAACGGTCATGTTGCCGCCGCAGGCCCAGCTTTCGTTGCCAATGCCCATGAATCCGACCTCGAAGGGAGCGGGATGGCCATTGGCGGCGCGCTCTCTGGCCAATGTAGTCTCCGGCGGGGCGGTCATGTATTCCAGCCAATCGGCAGCTTCCTTCGGAGTTCCGGTGCCAACGTTGATGGAGATGTAAGCTTCACTGCCGATCTGGTCGAGAAAGTCCATGAACTCGTGCGTGCCGAAGGTGTTGGGCTCGATGACGCCGCCCCAGACTGAATTGAGGGTTGCGGTTCGCTTGTCAGCTGGGCCGATGCCGTTTCGCCAGTGGTACTCGTCTGCGTAGCAGCCGCCTGGCCAACGGATATCGGGCACTTTGAGCTCTCGCAGTGCGGACACAACATCGTTGCGAATGCCGCGCGTGTTCGGGATCTTGGAGTCCGGCCCCACCCAAATGCCTTCGTTGATGCCGTGTCCAAGATCTTCAGCGAACTGTCCAAAAATGTGGCGGTCGATCCTGGCCCCAGTCTTGGACGCGTCGATCGACAGGTGAGCTTGTTCATCGGCCATGACCGGCACAGCCAGGATCACAGCCACGAAACTCGTTGCGACTAGAAGCCGACGCACCACGTATGCCTCCTTGCAGAAGCGGGGCAGTCGGTTTGACGAAGGAACTCGACTACGGCATGGCAAACCCTCGCCATGCTATCCCATCGTCATACTTCAGGCCCGCTTCCGACCTCAGGACCTCTTCCGAAACTCCCGAAATATACAGAAACCGCGCAAGCCGGAACAAGAAAACTAAATCACTTCATTCCGATCGAGTCCTTCGACGGACGTCCAACTGCACGTGGCTACGTTGAAAAGCTACAGCCTTGAGCACGATCCCGCCAGACCTTTCGGAAGCTGCACTCAGCTCAAGAGAATCCGGCGCACGTCGCCTCCAGCATCGTCCGCCATGCGGCATTCATTGTCGAAGATCATAGTTTGGCAACGGGTCGGATCGCTCGGCGTCCACGTCAACCCTGGTTGGCTGGGGTTCCCGGTGCGGGCAAAGTTCGCCCATGCAGTGGCCATTTTTCTGGCCAGCGCCTGTGCCTCAGGGGTGTTGCCCGTGCCTTGTTCGCAGCGTTTTGTGTTGTCGAAGCAGAAAGCGAGCTCGGCCGTATGCCATGCACCCGCAACGCCGTCAAGCATTGGTGATTGCCAGCTGAACAGATACTGGTAAACGGGCGCTCCACCCAGTTCGAACTTCATCTTGACCATGCGTTGCACGTTGTTGCGCGCGCCCAAACCCGCGACACCGTAAGACAAAGTCCGGATGCTCTTTTCCGGGTTCGCCTTCTTCATGGCGCTGATGAGCGCAGTGGCCTTGGCCTCTCCCAACATTCCCGCTAGCGTCTGATGCCACTCGTCTTCAGTGGGATTGGAACTGAAGCGCATGCCCTCCTCAGTAACCGAGCCGATCAGCATCGGCACATTCTTTGACAGCTCAGGAGCGGCATCGTTGAAGGATCGGACCGTAATGACGCGGCCATCGAGCGTCGGCGTCCAGCCGACGCGCGGAACTGCGCCGGGAGGCGATCCCGGTCCAAACATGCCTCGCATCGGCGGGTTGATCCTGGTCGCCACGGTATTCCCCGCAGCGACGAGCCGGGACCACTCCATTTTCTGCAGCGAAGCGATGTCATTCGGTTGAAGCCCAAGTTCCTTCATCACCTGCCTGGCGAAATCCTTTGACTGCTCGCCGCTTGGAATGTTGCCTCCGCCGCCCGACTGCACGGATGCGCGATGGATCAATCCTGCCGCCGACGGCATGCCCAGGAGGCACGTCACTTTGGATCCCCCGCCGGACTGGCCGTAGATCATCACCCTGTTGGGATCGCCGCCGAAGTTCGCGATATTCTCCTGCACCCAGCGCAGCGAGGCCACCAGGTCGGTCATTCCCACGTTGACCGAGTCCTCGTAGGCGGAGCCGCCCACTTCGGACACATCGAAAAACCCCAGGACATTGAGGCGGTGATTCACTGAGACCTGCACGACGTCGTGATGACGCGCCATCTGCGCGCCTTCATGCGAGGGCAGCTCATACGAAGAGCCGAAACTGAATCCTCCGCCGTGGAAGTACACCATCACGGCGCGCGAGCCAGTCAAGCTCGGTGTCCAGATGTTCAGCTTGAGCATGTCCTCGCTCATGTAGCCGTCGTCCCAGTCCTGCAGGAAGGACTGCTCGATCGCGGTGTAGTTATGCAGGTTCTGAGGACAGTTGGCCCCGTAGATGAGAGCGGGGTATTCGTCCTTCCAAGGCTTTGGAGGCTTTGCCGGCAGCCAGCGATTCTCGCCGCTGGTGTCCTGGCCGTACGGAATTCCCTTGAACGTCAAGACACCCCCATCAACAAATCCGCGCACCTTACCATATTGAGTGTTTGCCACTGCGGTCCGCGGCGTGCTGCAGTTTCCCGGTTCCTGATGCGCTGCGGTCTTGGTGCTATCCATCGCAACGCTCGGCTTGTCCACAGCGAGGACAAGGCCGGCGGTCGCTGAAAGCCGCAGGACGTCGCGACGATTAAGACCCACGCCATTGCGAGAATCCGATTTGGACATAGAGGCTCCCTCCGCGTCAGTTGATCGGCTCAATTGAGGCCCGGCGTTTGCCGGCGGTCAAATCCACGCCCCCTGCCTGCCAAAGCGTTAAGATGAGACAACACACCTTCGACGATGTTTCCACCGTTCTCCAGAAGATTCTGTCTGTAAGTTCTTGCACAACAGAGTCTGATTCCCGCTCGAGTAGTAGGCCACGGCTTGAGGTCCCTGCATGATCCCGGCGAGGTGATGGTCTGAGGTTCCAAGCGCCGCAACTATACAAACGTCTTTTTAAGGAGAGCAAGAAGAATAAATCGCTTCATTCCCATCGAATCTATCGATGAGTCGGACAATCGTCGGACGCGCCGGGACGCGGCCCTGCCCGGATGGCGTTTTCAAATCACCTGCGTTTCGCGATTCATGCCCAGCAAGCCGGCAAGGGCATATACCTCGCGGCTGCCAAGATTCGAGTCCTTGCAAACGAGATTAAGCCGAACCTCCCTCGTGCCACCGACCGACATGTGGAGAGGAAGGAATTCTCCAGTTTCCAACTGCGGTTGTATGCGGTACGCCGGCAGCCAGCCGAAACACAGCCCGCTCCGAACAGCATCGATCGCAGCTTCGATCGTGCTGACCTGCAGGAAGCGTTGAGCGGGACTTCGCGGTTGGCGCTTGGCGTTGCCGGAACCTGCTCCTTCGATGATCACGAGCATGTGTTGCGTCATCTCGATTCGGGAGAGTCGCCGTTTCAGAGAATGGAGCGGATGATCCCGGCGGGCGACGGCCAGCATCCTGACATCCAGGATCGGTTTGACGAAATACTCGCGCGACATCAGGCCCGCCACACAGAGATGAGCGTTGTGTACAGAAAACTCGGAATCCGCGGAGAGAAAGGTGGCCTGGCAGACTTTCTGGTGGACATACGGAAAGCGCCGGGCGAATTCCGCGAGAGCGGCAAAGAGGCGCTCGCTCGGAAAGATGCTGTCCACCGACAGTCGGATTTCCGTCTGTCCACCTGAGGCAAGTGAGTGAGCCCGCTGCTCGAGCTCGTGAAATCCGGCCAAGTGGGGGTCCGCATCTGCCAGCAGTGCGCGCCCGGTTTCCGTCAGGTGGGCTTTTCTGCCTCTCTGCTCAAAAAGTTTAACCCCAAGCCGTTCCTGCAGACGAGAGATTGCGTAGCTGATTGTCGATTGGGAACGATTGAGCTGTTCAGCTGCCTGTGCGAAGCCGCCTAACTGAACGACGGCCTGCAGGATTTCCCATTCATCGAGGGTCGTCTTCATGCGCGGGCATTATATCTAATAAATCGATATATGAGGTCCAGAAATGCGACTTTTCGTCCGACCTTCCCGGAGTTTAGGATGAACTCGCGTCGCCACCCCGTGCAGACCTCCAGAGGGGACAGGGGGGCACGGCGAGAAATCGATTACGAGCACGGCGCATTCTTCGAGTGGGGAATCCCTCGAATTTTGGGGGGCGCTGGTGAAGGCGGATATCAGGCACGTCTTCTAAGCTTCGCCTGGCACGGCGCATGAATGGCAGACATGGCCGTCTTGATCGGAACGACCTCGCGCTAAGCCTCTTGCAGCAAGGCTCCTCGAGGCCATAGACTCTGAGTCTTTGCGGCAGGAGTTAGATTCAATTGTCCTAGAAGCGCGACGTTTCACTGAATCTGTACCAACCGCTCTGGTCTGAGGAAGAGAGACGTGCGCAAAGCCAGATTCCGAGTTTCCATCGCGATAATTGCTTTCCTCTGTGTGGGCAGGTTGGGGTCCCAGAGCTCCGAGCAACCTGCGTATTTGAATCCCGCGCTGCCCGCGGAACAACGGGCTGCGGATCTGGTTCACCGCATGACCGTGGAAGAAAAAGTCTCACAGCTCGTGAATCAGTCCCGCGCAATACCACGGCTAGACGTTCCAGCATATGACTGGTGGAGCGAGGCGTTGCACGGTGTGCAGCGTCCCGGCGCCACCGAATTTCCGGAACCGATCGGTCTGGCCGCCACCTTCGATCCAGATTCAATTCATCTCATGGCCACGGACATCGGGATCGAAGGAAGAATCAAGCACGCCCAAGCGGTGCGTGAGGGGCATAGCAATGTCTTCGAAGGTCTCGACTTTTGGGCGCCTAACGCCAACATCTTTCGTGATCCCCGCTGGGGGCGCGGGCAGGAGACCTACGGTGAGGATCCCTTCCTGGCGGGTCGCATGGACGTTGCATTTGTGACGGGCATGCAGGGCGACGATCCCAAATACTATCTGGTCATTTCGACGCCGAAACATTTCGCGGTGCACAGTGGGCCCGAGCCGACGCGGCACACGGCGGACGTGCATGTGAGCAAGCATGACGAACTGGACACGTACCTGCCGGCGTTCCGCGCAGCCGTGACCGAGGGCAAGGCCGGTTCTGTCATGTGCGCCTATAACAGCGTCAATGGCGAGCCTGCCTGTGTAAACCACTTCCTGCTGCAGGACCAGTTACGGGGCAAATGGAATTTTCAGGGCTATGTGGTGTCGGATTGCGACGCCGTCGTTAACATCTTCCGCGACCATCACTTCACGAAGACCCAGCCCGAAGCTTCGGCGTTGGCCGTGCAGCGCGGCATGGACAACGAGTGCATCGATTTCGCGAAAGTAAGTGACGATCACGATTACAGGGCGTACTACGACGCGTACAAGCAAGGCATTTTGAAGGAGAGCGAGATCGATACGGCGCTGATTCGCCTGTTTACGGCGCGGATCAAGTTGGGCATGTTCGATCCGCCCGAGATGGTTCCGTATTCGAAGATCGATGAGAAACAGCTCGATAGCGCCGAACACCGCGCGCTCGCACGCTCGCTGGCAAATGAGTCGATGGTGCTCCTCAAAAATGACGGCACCTTGCCGCTGAAACCGGGCCCAATCAAGATCGCGCTGGTGGGGCCGCTGGCAGACCAGACGAGATATTTGCTTGGCAACTACAACGGCAGCCCTACGCACACGGTGTCGGTGCTGGAAGGACTCAGGGAGGAATATCCCGAAGCCCAGATCACGTTTGTGCCCGGAACGCAGTATCTGCGCAACGACGGAGACACGGTTCCGGCGTCCGCGCTGACAACGCCCGAGGGCCAGCCGGGGCTAACCGTCCGGTTCTCGACAGGAAACGTGTATCCAGGCGGGGGCACCACTCTGGCGACGCGACAGGTGAGCGACCTTGATTTGAAATCGGAGGACATTCCCCCGGAGGCCTTAGGCCAGTATCCGCTGTCGGTCGAGTGGAGCGGTTTTCTCACGGCAAACGAAACCGGCGAATACAGCATTGGGATGCGAGGCAAAGGCGACTTCGCGATGGTCGCGGTCAACGGTCGACCAATTGAGATGCAATACTGGGACAGCGAGCAATCGCAGGCAAAGACCGCACGTGTCCACCTTGAGCAAGGCAAGAGAGTGGCAATCCATGTCACCTATCGGCTGTCGCAAGGCGGGCCTGTCGCGGCCCAGTTGATCTGGACAAAGTACGATCCCAAGCCAAGCCCTGAGGCCATAGTTGCGGCGAAGGACGCGGACGTCATCATTGCGGTCCTCGGCATTACCAGCGACCTCGAAGGGGAACAAATGCCGGTCCATGAGGAGGGATTCGAGGGCGGCGACCGCACCAGCCTTGATCTTCCAAAACCGGAAGAGGCTTTGCTGGAAGCCGTGACGACGACCGGAAAACCCGTGATCCTTGTGCTCGCGAACGGAAGCCCGCTCGCGGTGAACTGGGCCAGCGAACACGTGAACGCAATTCTCGAGTCCTGGTATCCGGGCGAGGAGGGTGGCGCTGCCATTGCGGAGACTCTTTCCGGGAAGAACAATCCCGCGGGCCGCTTGCCGGTGACGTTCTACACTGGGGTGGAACAGCTGCCGGCCTTCGAAGACTATTCGATGCAGAACCGAACCTATCGCTACTTCAGGGGCAAGCCGCTGTATCCGTTTGGCTATGGCCTTAGCTACACATCGTTCTCGTACAGCCATTTGACGCTCCCGAAGCACGCGATCAACGCGGGTGATTCATTTGCGGCGGAGGTTACGGTCACAAACACCGGGAGGCGCGAGGGCGACGAAGTAGCGCAGCTCTACCTCAGCTTCCCGAATGTGCCCGGAGCCCCACGGCGAGCTCTGCGCGGCTTCAAGCGCGTGCACTTGAAGCCTGGTGAATCACAGAAGGTGCGCTTCGAACTTAAGGATCGGGATCTGAGCATGGTCAGCGAAGCAGGCGAGCCGATCATTGCGAAAGGGACCTATTCAGTGTCCATCGGCGGTGGTCAACCGGACACGGGAGCGCCGACGGTGACGGGAACGTTTCGTGTCAGGGGCACCAAGATGCTGCCCGAGTAGCGGGCGCATTCGATACATTGACTTGAAGTGGGTTGGTGAAATGGACTCAAACTCATGATTTCCAAATGCGTTTGTCGTGTGGCCACCGCAGTAGTGCTCCTGTTTGCGCTCAATTGCAGCGCTCAGGTCCAAGGCGTACCGGAAACGGCAGCCAAGCCGCTCCCGTTCGTCAGCCCCATCTTCGGCGACAACATGGTTTTACAGCGCGGCAAACCGAATACAATCTGGGGCTGGTCCGAACCCGGTGACCATATACGGGTGCAGATCGGACGCAAGACCGTAAAGGGCGTTGCAGGCAAGGACCGTCGCTGGCAAGTGAAGATTCAGCCGCCCCCCGCCGGCGGCCCATACACCATCCGGATTACCGGCCACGAGAATGCAGAACTGCAAAACGTACTGGTCGGCGACGTCTGGCTGTGCGGCGGCCAATCCAATATGCAACTCCCGCTCCGGTTCACGCGCAACGGAGAGGACGAAGTGAAGGCGGCCAACTACCCGGAGATTCGCTTCTACACCGTGGAGGGGAATCCTGCATACCGGCATGTCGACGTGATCGAAGGAACCTGGAAAGTTGTTTCTCCGGAGACGGCAGACCGGGTTCCTGCAGTCGCGTATTACTTCGCCCGCAAAATCCAGAATGAGATCCACGTTCCCATTGGCCTGGTCGTGGACGCGCTCGGCGGAACGCCCGCGGAAGCGTGGACCAGCGCCGAGGCGCTCCGGCCTCTCCATGATTTCGATATTCCGCTGGCGGAGCTGCAGAGATTGGCCGCCGAGGGCGCGCCGGAATACGGCGACTACGTGATGCACTGGTACGACGAGTACGACATCGGGCTCAAAGGAAACTGGGCGGCTCCCGAACTGGATGACTCGAACTGGAAGTCCGTGGACATTCCGGGTGGGTTCGCTGACTTGGGCGTGCCCGACACTCCCGCAGTGGTTTGGTTCAGGAAGGAGATCGTTCTGCCGGACCCGGTGCCCGCAGGGCGCGCGTTAGTGTTCCTCGGCTCAATTGAGCGAATGGATTCGGTGTACATCAACGGGCAGTTTGTCGGCGCCAGCTCCTGGGTGGAGAACCCACGCGTCTATTTCGTTCCCGAGGGGGTGCTGAAGCCGGGCCGAAACGTCGTCGCCATCCGTGTTCTCAAGACGAAGCCTGACGGCGGATTCCTTGGCAAGCCGGAAGAATTGCATATGCTCCTTGGAGACAAGACGAGCATTCCGCTGGCGGGCAAGTGGAAAGCGATGCTCAGCGTGGACGCTCGTCCGCCACATCCCCTGCCCATTGCCTACGAGAATTGGCCGGTGATGCCGGCCGTTCTTTACGAAGGAATGCTGAGGCCGATTGCGCCTCTGGCAATTGCGGGCGCCCTGTGGTATCAGGGCGAACAAAACTCGGAACGCGGCTACCAGTACCGGAAGATTCTTCCGGTGATGATCGCAGACTGGCGAGAGCTCTTCGGACAGGGCGATTTCCCCTTCTACATTGTCAGCCTGCCGGCCTTCCAGCATCGCAGCGCGACACCTGCGGACGACACCTGGGCCGAAACGCGGGAGTCTCAGGCGCTGACTGCGGCCACTGTTCCCAATTCCTGCTTGGCAGTCACCATCGACACAGGCGACCCAGACAGCATTCATCCAAAGGACAAACAGCCCGTGGGTGAGCGCTTGGCCCTGTGCGCGCTGGCGAAATACTACGGCAAGAAAGTAGTATATGAGGGCCCAACTTTGACGTCGGTCGATCGTCTTCCAGGCTCGATCCGCTTGCACTTCGCAAACACGGACGGCGGTCTGGTGGTGCAAGGACAGAAGTTGGAAGAGTTCTCCATCGCCGGAGAGGACCGGAAATGGTATTGGGCCGAGGCACACATCGAGGGCGATACCGTGGTTGTCTCGTCGCCTTCGGTGCCGAATCCGGAAGAAGTCCGCTATGCCTGGCAGTCGAATCCGGCTGCGACCCTGTTCAACGGAGCCGGTTTACCAGCCGGCCCCTTCCGGACGGACACCTGGCCAGGTATGACGGAAGGGCATAGACCGTACTGACGGCGCGTAAGAGGCATCGCGGATGCCATCACTCTTTGGCACATCCATGTCGATGATTCGCATCACGAAACTGATCGCACTTGCCGGCATCCTAGTCCTTCTCGGACATTCCGATCTGCGCGTGCAGGCGACTTCGCAAAGCACAAACCAGGTGCTCTGGTACCGATCTCCGGCTCCTATCTGGGATCATGCTCTTCCTGTGGGCAACGGCCGTTTGGGAGCGATGGTTTTCGGCGGCGCGAACTCCGGCCAGAACAACGGAGATCTGCAATCCTCCCGTCAAAATGATCCCCTGATGGATGGCTCCCAAACTTCCGGCGAGGATGAACATCTGCAGTTAAACGAATCCTCGTTGTGGCAGGGGAGCCGTGCGAATCGCCTGAATCCGCGGGCGCACGAAGCAGTGCCTGAGATTCGCAGGCTTCTGCTTGAGTCGCAAGGACTGGATGGCGGCAAGATTTCTGCCGCCGAAATGCTCGCGCAGGAGGACATGATTGGCATCCCTCCCGGTATGCCCGGCTACAGTACGCTAGGCGATCTCTACCTGCGCTCATCCACTAGAGCGGCCATCAGCGATTACCGTCGCCAGCTTGACCTTGAAACAGGCGTCGTGCGGATTACGTACGCGATGAACGGCGTGCGCTATGCACGCGAGGTGTTCGCCTCGGTACCCGACGAAGTGATTGTTGTGCGGCTTAGCGCCGACGCGAAAGGCGCAATCAGCTACCGGATGAGCATGGACCGGCCCGCGGATTTCAGCGTCCACACTCGCGGACAGGATACCCTCGTGCTCCGCGAGGGGCCTGAGCATAATGACGCAATACGATTTGCCGGCGAAGCGCTGGTTGTGCCGTCTGGCGGCAGCGTCCGAGAGGACGCATCGGAGCTGGCAGTTACCGATGCAGATTCTGTAACAATCCTGATTGTGGCAGCCACCGATTTTAAGGGCGGGCCATTCGCAGGCGGCGATCCCGAAGCGCTGTGCGAGCGCGTTTTGGCGCAGGCGCGGACGCACAGCGCGGAGGAGATTCTCGCCAGGCAAGAGGCCGTGTATCAGCCGATGTACCGGAGCATGGCTCTCCATCTTGGAGCGGCGCCTGGCGCAAACGATGACCTGCCCACCGACGAGCGAGTGAAGCGCGTCAGCGCAGGGGCGGACGACCTCGGCTTGCAGGAACTTTATTTTCAGTTCGCCCGCTACCTGCTCATCAGCTCCTCGCGACCCGACGGTCTGCCCGCGAATTTGCAGGGGATCTGGGCCGCGGGCATCAGTAATCCGTGGGGATCGAAGTGGACGATCAATATCAATGCCGAGATGAATTACTGGCTCGCTGAACCCGCCGGGTTGGGGGAAACCATGTTGCCTCTGATCAACCTCATCGACATGGTCCGCACACCTGCGAGCGGCACGGGAATGCGCGTTGCGCAGGAGTACTACGGGGCGAGAGGCTTCGTGATTCATCACAACACGGACCTGTGGGGCGACGCCGAACCGATCGATGGGTACCAGTGGGGTATCTGGCCGATGGGCGGCGCGTGGCTGTCACTGGATGCGTGGGATCACTACGCCTTCACGCTGGACAAGGGCTTTCTTCGAGATCGAGCCTGGCCGATTCTGCATGATGCTTCCCAGTTCTTTCTCGATTATCTGGTTGACGACGGCTCGGGGCATCTAGCCACCGGGCCGTCGATCTCACCGGAGAATACGTATCGCTTGCCGGATGGCACCGTGCACTCTCTGACAATGGCTCCAACCATGGACATCGAGATCCTGCGGGAGCTGTTCACGCGCACGCTAGATGCGGGGAGAATCCTGGGGGAAGACGCGGCCTTCCTGAAACAGGTTGAGGACGCGCGCAGTAAGCTGCCCCCGTTTGCGATCGGCAAGCTGGGTCAACTGCAGGAGTGGCAGAGGGACTATGAAGAGCCTGAACCGGGGCACCGCCACATCTCGCATCTCTGGGCGCTTTTCCCCGGCACTCAGATCTCCCTTGAGCACACGCCCGACCTAGCCAGGGCGGCACGAGTGTCTCTGGAAAGACGACTCTCCTTCGGTGGCGGACAGACGGGGTGGTCTCGAGCCTGGGTTGTGAACTACTGGGATCATTTGCACGACGGCAAACAGGCTTACGATAGCCTGCAGGTGATGTTCCGTCAGTCCACATTTCCAAATCTCATGGATACGCATCCACCGGGTTTGTTCCAGATCGACGGCAACCTGGGAGCGGCGAACGGAATGCTGGAGGCTCTGGTCCAGTCACGTTGGACGCCGGAGTTTGTCGAGGTCGAACTCCTTCCAGCCCTGCCTGAGCAGTGGGCGGAGGGATCCGTCGAGGGAGTTCACGTCCGGGGAGGCGCAACTCTCGATATGCGATGGAAGGCGGGAAAACTCATCTCTCTGGAACTCCACGCGAAGAGCGAGGGAGCAATCCGGTTGATTCCGCCGGAGGGACAAACCGTTTCCGGCATTCACACTTCGAATGGAAAATCGGTGGTCGCGGGAAAGGACGGCACGATCCGCACGAAAAGCGGACTGACATATACGATACTCTTCCGCTGATAAACACCGGCATCTGTCGAGTTCCGGACGCTGCGCGAAGTGCCGGGACGACACTATTCGTTTTCGTTGCAGGTGATCATGAATCGCAGAACGTTTATTTGCTCGACCGGAATCACGGCTTTGGGATCCCTGCTGACCGATCCTGGCCCGAACGGCAGTCCATTTTCACTGTTCAACACGAACAACGTGTTGGTGACTCAGCCGCAGCCGCCTCCGTGTGAACAGGTCAACGGTTCGGGGTAAACTGTCCGTTCGATTTCCGTGGCCGCAAATGGCCTGCATCCTTCGCCTGTGACGGTCCCTATCGCCGTCCGACACAGGCCTGGGGAAGCGTTTTCACAGACGTTGCACGGCAGATCGGCAAAGGAGAGCCTCAAATGATAGATCATTCCCGCCGCAGTTTCCTGAAGACGAGCACCGTCGCCGCTGGCCTCAGTCTCTTCCGTTACCTCGCGCCGGCGGAACTCTTGTGTATGGATGCGCCTGCTGATGCGAGCGCGAGGCTAACGCCGTTTCCGCTGGGTTCGGTCCGCCTCGCTCCCGGCATCTTCAAAGAGCAGACGGAGATCAATGCGGGCTACCTCGATTCCCTCACTGTCGATCGTCTCCTGCATACGTTTCGAGTCACAGCCGGCATCCCTTCGAGTGCCGTGCCGTACAAGGGGTGGGAGGATCCCACCATTGAATTGCGCGGCCATTTTGCTGGCGGGCACTTCTTGTCAGCCGTCGCCCTGGCTTCAGCCACTTCGGGCAACGAAGTCCTCAAGAGGAAGGGCGATGAGCTGGTCTCCGGCCTTGCACAATGCCAGCAAAAGATAGGAGACGGATATCTAAGCGCCTTCCCGGCCGATCTCTTCGAGCACCTGGTTCAGGGAAAACCGGTTTGGGCGCCGTTCTACACGTATCACAAGATTATGGCCGGCCTGCTCGATATGCACGTCCTGGCGGGCAATTCCGATGCGCTTCAGATTGCGGAAGGCATGGCCCAGTGGGCGGGCGACTTCTTCACGGGAATCAGCGCCGAGCACCGTCAGCATATGTTGCGCACCGAATACGGCGGAATGAACGAGGTTCTCGTGAACCTGGCGGCGCTGACACAGAAGAACCGATATCTCGAGACCGCCCGCCTCTTCGAGCAGCCAGACATTCTCGATCCGCTGGCGGAGCGCCGTGACGAACTGCAGGGCCTGCACGCCAACACGAATGTTCCAAAGATGATCGGCGCTGCCCGCACGTACGAAGTCACAGGCGATCACCGGCACCGGCAGATTGCCGAATACTTCCTCGAAGAGGTGCTCACCGCGCGCGATTACGTCATCGGGAACACCAGCGTCGATGAACATTGGAAGACACCGCCGGGACAACTCCAGGGAACCCTCGCCTGGACGAACGCGGAATGTTGCGTAGCCTACAACCTGATGAAACTGCAGCGGCTCGTCTTCGGATGGGCCGCGGACGCACGCTGGATGGATGCCTACGAACGTTCGCTCTTCAACTGCCGGCTCGGGACGCAAAACGCGAATGGTTTGAAACAGTATTTCTTCCCGCTTGCAGCCGGCTACTGGCGCGCTTATAACTCGCCGGAAGAATCCTTCTGGTGCTGCACGGGAACTGGCGCGGAAGAGTTTGCCAAGTTCGCCGATACGATCTTCTTCCGCCGAGGCAGCGATGTTTTCGTGAATCAGTTCATCGCGTCAACCCTCGAGTGGAAAGAGGAAGGTCTTCGCATCGACCAGGTCACTCAATTCCCACACGAGCAGGGGACGACCCTCAAGCTCACTACCTCGCGTCCGATTGCCCGCACAATTCACGTGCGGATTCCGGGTTGGACCACGGATGCTGCCGAGGTGAAGGTCAACGGCAAAACTCTGGAAGCGGTTGCAGATCCGGGATCGTATCTCGCAATTCGCCGGGTCTGGCAGGACGGCGACACCATCAGCATCAGCTTGCCCATGGAATTGCGGCAAGAGGCGCTGCCCGGCGATGACTCTGTCACTGCGGTCTTGTATGGCCCTCTCGCGCTGGCTGCCGACCTGGGACCGGGGCCGGCTGACGGTCCGAGCAAGGTAATCCACAGCGGGGCCACAGTTCCGGAGCACCTGCCTTCACCGGATCCGCTGCCGAAGACAGTCGCCGGTCCAGGTGCCGGGCCGGACCAATGGGTCCAGACCGAATCCGGATCGGAGCTTCGTTTCAAGGCGGCCGCAGAAGGCGCAACCTTCGAGCTTATGCCGATGTATCAGATTCGCGATCAGCGGTACGCGGTTTATTGGCAAATCGAAAATCCCAAAGAGCGCTCCTAGCGCGGGCCCTTGCGGGATCACTGGAAGGAAGAGTGCGAATTCCCTTTGCGTTCTCGAACGCTGAAGTTGGGGATTCTTTGCGCACGGAAAGGTGCACGGCAATGAGGTTCCGGTCTTCTTCCAAGGGTTTTCTGTCTTTCGTGCTGTCTGCCGTCTTTCGAACCTTTTCAATCCTGGTCCTCATCTCAACCGCGCGCAATGCCATGAGTCAGATGCCCAGCCAGGACAGGCCAGCCCTGCCGCCCATTGCGGTTCAACAGTCGGAACACGGGATGCGCGCCACGGTGGGGTCTGAGGTTGTTGATGTCACGGTTTGCGGCGATTCAGTGATCCACGTGCTGGCGAAGCCCGATGCGTCGGCGCAGACCGGGCCGCAGCCCTGGATGCTCGATGCGAGCCAATCCTGCGCTGGCGCTCCGTTTCAGTTCGCGCAAGATGCGAAGTCCGCAACGCTCAAGACAGAGAAGCTCGAAGTAACCTTCGGACTTGAGCGCGGCAATGTTTCTTTCCGCACGGCGAACGGAGATGCTCTGCTGCGTGAGGGAGCCAGCGTGCCGCGCACCTATGAGCCGGCGCAAATGAATGGCGAGAGTACTTATCGGATCACGGATCGGTTCTCTCCATCGCCGATGGAGGCGCTTTATGGGCTCGGGCAGCACCAGAACGGCATGTTCAACTACCGCGGCGCAACCATCGAATTGGGACAGAACAACACGGACGTGGCGATTCCTCTGCTGGTCTCAACCCGCGGCTACGCGCTGATGTGGAACACCGCAGCCCTCACCTATTTCGACAATCGCTTCCCGGGCGAACTGTCGCTCAGCTCCATCGCCGGTAAGTCGATTGACTACTATTTTCTCTATGGCCCGGAGATGGACACGATCATCCACGAGTACCGGACCATGACCGGACATACACCGCTGCTGCCGAAGTGGGCCTACGGCTTCTTCCAATCGAAGGATCGCTATGTATCGCTCGACGAGATTCTCAGCATCGCGGGGCGCTATCGCCAGGAGCACATCCCGCTGGACACGATCGTGCAGGACTGGTTCTGGTGGAAGACGGAGGGCGATCCCGTATTCAACGCCAACTACCGCGATGTGCCGAAGGACCTCGAAACCCTGCGCAACGAAAATGTTCACACGATGATTTCCGTATGGGGTTTGCTCGATCCTGCATCCGAAACGTTCAAGACGTTGGACGCGCAACACCTCCTTATTCCCGGAGCGCATGTGTATGACGCCAGCAATCCGGATGCGCGCGATATCTACTGGAATCGGCTGCCCGGCAAGCTGTTTGCGCAGGGATGGGATGCCTTCTGGCTCGATAGCGCCGAGCCGGAAGAATTTTGGCCGCACATGGGGGACGCCATCCTTCGCAACAAGCAGCTGGCCATCGGTGATGGAGCGGAGTACACGAACGTATTCCCGCTGTTGCATACGCTCGGGGTGCAGAATCATTGGAGGGCTGAAACCGACCGCAAACGCGTCTTTCTGCTCACGCGCTCTGCGTTTCTTGGCCAACAGCGAGTCGGCGCCACCGTATGGTCAGGGGATGTGTACACCAACTATTGGGCGCTCTCGCGTCAGATACCCGCCGGACTGAATTTCGCGCTCAGCGGCTATCCGTACTGGACAACCGATATCGGAGGCTACTGGCCCCCGTACCCTGGCGCTACTGAAGAGCCTGCCTATCAGGAACTTTATGCGCGTTGGTTTGAATTTGGCGCGTTCTGTCCTATTTTCCGCACGCATGGTCATCGGCCGAACAATGAGGTGTGGACCTACGACAAGGTTGAGCCCACGCTAATCCGCTACGACAAGCTCCGCTATCGTCTCATGCCCTATATCTACTCACTCGCTTGGAAAGTCACGAGTGAGGATTACACCATCGAGCGTCCGCTCGTCATGGATTGGCGCACTGACGAGAGAACGTGGAACATCGGCGACGAGTTCATGTTTGGACCCGCGATCCTAGTCAATCCGGTGCTGAAGGCCAACGCTACTCATCGCACCGTGTACCTGCCTCCTTCACCCGCATGGTACGATTTCTGGACGGGAGACTCGGTGCCGGGCGGCCAGGAGATCGATGCGGACGCTCCGCTCGATCGTATGCCGCTCTACGTGCGCGCCGGATCCATCCTTCCCATGGGGCCGGAGATCGAATACGCCACGCAGGACCCCGGCGGCCCCATCGAACTTCGCATTTATCGAGGGTCCGACGGCGAATTCAATCTGTACGAGGATGCAGGCGACGGCTACGACTATGAAAAGGGTCAGCATTCCGTAATTGCGATCCAATGGAACGACCGAACCGGCGTCCTCACGATTGGCGCGCGCGAAGGCTCCTATCCGGGCATGATCGAAAAGCGCGCCTTCCGGATTGTTCTGGTCGGAAAGGGCCACGGCATTGGCGGCGAGGTGACAACCAAGGCTGACCGGGAGATGACCTATGAAGGCACAGAAATCAAAGTGAGCCTTCATTTGCAATGAGTGTTGGAGTGGTCCCTAGTCGACGGGATCGCCTTCCGCCATGAGTGCAACTTCTGAGAGTCAGGTAAGGTCTTCCTTGAGCTGCGGTGAAATGCGAGGTGCGAGGATGAAACACGTATGGAAATCTGCGGTATTCCTTCTTCTTGCCGTCACGTCAGCGATGGCATCCGGTACAACGCTGCCGGACGGCAGCGAGTTTCCGATGTGGGAAAAGCCGCTTCATTTCACCAAGACCTACTACGTGGACGGGCAGGCCCGGAACGCAGATGACAACGGGCCTGGCACGCAGGAGCGCCCATTCCGCACCATTGGCCGGGCGGCGCAGGTGCTGCAGCCGGGAGAGCGTGTGGTCATTGCAGAGGGCGTGTATCGCGAGTGTGTCCGGCCGGCTCGTGGTGGCAGCGGTCCGGAGGCGATGATCAGCTACGAAGCCGCGCCCGGGGCGAAGGTTGTGATCAAGGGCTCTGCCATAGTCAAGGACTGGCGCCCAGGCGAGGGTTGGAACTACGGCTTCGATCCAGCGACGGGGAAGCCTGTGAAGGCTTGGGAGCTTCGCCTGGATCCCGCGCTGTTCCACGGCTATAACCCTTTCCAGCTAGACAACGTGATCGGCAACCGCTACTGGATGGACTACGCCAAGGACAATATGTCGAACTACTTTCGGCGGCGTGGGCTCGTATTCGTGGATGGCAAGCCGCTGGAGCCGGTTGAGTTGTCCACCGAACTTGCCGGACCATCCCCGCGCTCGATGAACTTCTTCAGCGAGGTGCATTGGTCGCCCTTGTTTCAGGAGTTTTCGCCCTATGCGGGCAAGGTGTGGATTGAATCTAACGGGATGACGCTTCATATCCGTTTGGCGAACGACGACGATCCCGCCAATCACACCATCGAGATCACCACCGAGGAGCAGGTGTTTGCTCCGGCAGACCGTTATCAGGCGTATATCCGCATCAAGGGGATCACCTTCGAGCACGCGGGGAATGGCTTTCCCGTGCCTCAACGGGGAATGGTTTCAACCAACCGCGGCAATCACTGGATCATTGAAGACAATACCTTTGAATGGGCCAACAGCGTGGGCCTCGACATCGGAAATGAGGATTGGCAGGCTTCCAGGCCGCCGCAGCCGGTGGGCTTCGACGTTATTCGCGGAAATACTTTCCGCTACTGCGGAATCGAAGGGCTTGGCGGAACCGGCGGACCACAATTCACGCTGGTGGAGAAAAACCTCTTCGAATGGATTGGCTGGCAGGATGCGGCCATGATGTCCGAATCCGGGGCCACCAAGATGCACGGGGCCAGGGATCTTCTCTTCCGCAACAACATCATTCGGCATATCCGGCACGCCAACGGCATCTGGCTCGACATCGCAAACGCCAACGTGCGAATTACCGGCAATCTCTTTGCCGACATCCCGGGCGACGTCAATCCACATGCGGTGCACATCGAAGGCAGCGAGGATCTGAATCAGATTGATAACAATATATTCTCAGACCTGACCGGGGGCATACTCATCCGCGACACCAACAACGTCATCATCGCCTACAACCTCTTCCTCAACTGCAAGGAAGTTGGCGTCGACACTATCTCCGGCATCAACGGGCCCCGGCCCATCTTCGGGCACACCAACGACGTGCACAACCTGATGGTCCACGACAACGTCTTCTATAGGATGGGCCGGTCCGCTATCGAGTTCACCAACGCCCGCAACGAAGCAGACGGCAACGTATATGCAAATCCCGCCGGAGGGCCGTTCGCGCTGTTTGCCGCCGGGCCATTCCTGCGTGTGAAGACGCCGGAACCGCCGGAGTGGCACAACCTGAAATCTTGGCGTGAAGAGCACGGCTGGGACATGAATGGAGCCATGGCGGACATTACGGCAGCCCTGGATCCGGACAAACTCGAATTGACAATCAGTGTGAAAGGCGATTTGAAACCAGCTGCTGCCTACAAAGGGATCGACACGGACTTCTTTGGCCGCGTGGTGAGGGGGGACAGGATAGCTGGCCCCTTCACTGATCTGACGACTGAGGCTGGAACGCGGAGCATCGATCCGAGGTGAGCCCTAGGAGGCGGCACTGCAATGCCCGGCAAATCCCATACTAGAGCTCATGCGACGATTTGTTATCGTGAAGTGCCGGGAGCCGGCTGACCAATCTGGTGCGCACTGCCCACGATCTGTCAACCGCCCACCACTAGAATAGAAAGAAGGTCCTTATGATTCGCCTCAGGCTCCTGTTTCTGTTGATGGTAGCCACGTGTGCTTCCGTTGTTGCTAGGGCTCAGGTGGCAGACTCCTGTGCGGATCTCGCCCACCTCAGGATTGAGGGTGTCGAGATCACGAAGGCGGCCATGATTCCGACTGGCACAACTGTTCCGCCTGCGTTTCCCGGCGCTCCGGCCATCGGCCCGTTGCCTGCGCACTGCCGCGTGGATGGCGTGATAAACCGGCGCAAAGGGGTAGACGGCGAAGAGTTCGGTATCGGCTTCGCGCTGGCCCTGCCTGAGCCGGCGGCATGGAATGGTGACTTCATGATGCAGGGAGGCGGGGGCGGGAATGGCGTCGTGGCCTACCCGCTGGGAGCATCGTTCTCCGGCGACAAACCTGCTCTAGTCCGCGGATTCGCAGTGGCCAGCACCGATACGGGACACAAGGCCAAGACGGGTCCGTTTGATTTTTCGTTCATGCGCGACCAGCAGGCGTATCTGGATTTCGCTTATCTCGCCAATGCCGAGGTGGCGGGGGTGGCGAAGAAGATCATCGTGCAGTACTACACGAAGCCAGCGGCCTATTCTTACTTTGTCGGTTGCTCGACGGGCGGACGCGAAGCCATGATTCTGTCGCAGCGGTATCCCACTGTATTCAACGGACTGGTGGCAGGCGATCCGGCGATGCGTACTGGCCTATCCAATCTCGCCATAAGCAAATGGATTCCGGTGGCGTACAACCAGGCGGCGCCCAAAGATGCGACGGGTAAGCCGCTCCTTGACAAGTTCCTCACCGATGGTGATCGCAAGCTCTTCATGGATGCTCTGATGAATCGCTGCGACGCAAGGGACGGCGTGGCCGACGGGATGATCTCCGACCCGTTGGGCTGCGATTTCGACCCCGCGGTGCTGGCCTGCAAGGCCGGCCAGAGGGAAGGCTGCATTGCACCGAACAAGATTGCGGCAATCAAGAAAGCTTTTGCGGGGCCAAAGAACTCCTACGGAACACGGGTGTACCCCGGGTTTCTCTATGACGCCGGTATCGCGGAAACCGGTCCGCCCCCTGGGCTGCTCGCTCTCGGCACCAACGGCATCTTCGGTCCGTATCCGACCACGACCGAGATCGATGTCGACAAAGAGGTTCTGCATGCTTCCGACCCGCTGGTAGAGCCGGCGTCGACTAATCTGTCGACGTTTTCCGAGCATGGCGGCAAGCTCCTCTTCTTCCATGGAGACAGCGATCCCTGGTTCTCGCCCCTGGATACGCTCGAGTACTATCAATCCCTCGCCGCGACGAACGGCGGTGCAGAGAAGGTGGCCGAGTGGAGCCGAATGTTCCTTGTGCCGGGGATGCGCCACTGCGGAGGAGGGCCGGGGCTCGACCAATTCGACATGCTCGGAGCCGTGGTGAGTTGGGTGGAAAAAGGTGTGGCGCCGGATGCAGTCATTGCTACGGGACAGGCATTTCCTGGCAGAAGCCGGCCACTTTGCGCGTATCCCAAACACGCCCAGTACTCGGGGCATGGAGACACGAACGACGCTCAAAACTTCACCTGTCAGTGAAGTCGGTCGGTCGCACCACCGAGGTTTCTGTTTTACGCAACGGGAAGCCGACTAATCCTGGCGCCAGACCACTGCCACAGCGGAAGCAGCTCAGCTCCTAAGCTGTCGAAAAAGGCACGAATAACTGGCGGATGGGTCTGCAAGCGGGACTCTGTGCGGCGTCCGCGGCCGCAGAGACAGTGGCGACGAACTTGCGGCTGATTTTCTCCCTGCGAGGATCTCCTTTATCAGTTATCACTCCACGGGAATCACACTGAAGGGAATACGGCCATTTACCATCCATCACCGATGGCCCGCGTCCTGCGCACTATTTCGAATCCGGCAAAGATCGCGCGTACATACCAATGTATGTACCTACGAAACCACCGGCTTTCTTGGTGCTGAGAATCGTTCCATCCTGATCGTTGCCTAGTTGTGTCCAAGCCTCGCTCCCAACCCGATAGAAAAAGCGGTAGCGTGCTCCCGCGCCTTCTATTTTCAGCTCGACATCATGCGCATTGCCGGGAAGACTCGCGACAGCAATCTGAGAGACGCCACCGTTTCGCCTTTCCAAAAATATGCTTCGCTGCCCCCCGGCGGACAAATGTATACCTAGAAAGAATGAATGCGTTTCGTTCTGAAATGCAACGAGGCCCGCGTCCGACGGCTTGTCGTCTTCTCCGAAGCGTACTTGAACGCTAGACGAGAAGTTGGCGTGTTGTTGGCGGCGGGCAATCAGCGACGGGTCATGCTGGGAGTCCAGGCCCTCCGGGCGGGGCTCAAGAAACAGCGCCGCCTTTTCCGCATCCAGCCTCCACCACTGGCTTGTTGGCGTACGCAATGTGTTCAGCGAATACGGCAGTTGCGTGCCCGTAAAATCCGCCGTCCAATGGAACGGGCCAGTCATTGGTTGTGTCGGCGCAGCCTGTGCCGGAAGTTTGGGCCGCTTGACTACGCGTGGGACGGTGTTGTTGGCGTCGAGGATCACAGGCCACCCATGCACCCATCGCACGGGCAGCAGGAAGGTTTCCCGTCCTGTGTTGTAGAAGTCGTCCTCATACGGCTCGCAACCTAGAAACACAGCCCACCATTCCCCATTTTGCGTCTCTACAAAATCAGCATGTCCTGTGGAGGTGATAGGGTCAGGTCTCGATGGAGACAGCGTCCGCTGGGTCAGGTTCGGATTTCCGGAGTACGACACATAAGGTCCGTCCACGGATCGACTGCGAAATACAACTTCAGAGTGTTGTTCCCCGGTTCCGCCTTCTGCCGCGATCAAGTAATAGAAGGCTTTCCGTTTGAAAATGTGCGGCCCTTCGATCCACACCGGCTTTTTCGCCAGGTCTGTTCCACCATTCACGATGACCTTGCCGGGCCCGCTTACCTTCCCGGTCGTCACATCGAATGGGCGCAGGTAGATCGCACGATGGCCTGGGTACAGAGGCTTATTGTCAGGTGGAACGCCGTTGTGAACAATGTATGCTTTGCCATCGTCGTCGAAAAAGAACGAAGGGTCGATTCCTTGAATCTCGGGGAGTGCAAGAGGATTCGACCAAGGTCCGGCAGGATTTTCAGCCGTCACGTAGAAGTTGCCGATTCCGCTCACATTGGTCGTAATCATGTAATAGCGGCCACTGTGATATCGGATCGTAGCCGCAAAGATGCCGCCCGACACACCGGCGCCGCTCAACGACAACTGCTCCGGCCTCGTGAGCACATAGCCGATCTGTTCCCAGCCGACCAAATCCCGGCTGTGAAAGATGGGAACTCCCGGATACCACGAAAAACTTGAGTTAACTAGGTAATAATCTTCTCCGGCGCGAATGACGCTGGGATCCGGGTAAAAGCCTGCCAGGATGGGATTCCTGTACTCGTCCGCGTTGAGTTTGGCAGGTTGCGTCAGAGAGTCCTCCCCGCGATATTCAAAAGAACGGAACTGAATCCAGCCATGATGGGGCGCTTCCGACTGTTGCGCGATGAGCGGACAGCCGAGTGAGAGAATCAGCAGGCAAGCTATGAATGTTCCCAACCACAAACAGCTTTTTCCTTCCGTCTTGTATCGATGCATGGGTCTCCACTCAAAAGCATTCGGCGCAGCCATCTCTGGCTCATCCGATTGACGGGAGTCCAGTCGAATCGAACACCCTCGGGCCCGTTAGATTCAGGCTCCGAACTGCCCGCCCTCCACAGCGCCGTTCTGGGAATCCACACAAAGATAGCGTGGCCACCGCCAAAATGCAAAACGGTCTCCAGAAACAGCGCTTGAGCTCTCTCGCTTCCGAAACCAGATGCGATGGTCTTCTAAGAGAAGCGTAGCGTTAGACTATTCTGTTGCGGATGGACGAGTTTAAGCAGGGATTTACGCTGGAGAAAGCTTCCGAGCCTTTCCTCTTAATGTGTGAATGCGGTTCAAGAATCAGGGCGGGAATCCCAGTGGATCCCGGCTCCACACCACTGCCAAAACGAAGCCAGCTCGGTCCCTAAACTATTGAAAAAATAATTGGCGGACAGGCCTGTAAGCCGGATTCTGTGCGGCGCCCGGCCCGTAACGGCGCGCGCGTCGCGGCGATCATTCCTCTAGGTCCCAGCTCGCGCTGGGACTCCAGCGGCCTACCCGAGGGTCAGTGCGGCGCGTCTTGCGACGCCGTCGCGGTCGGGCCGGGCCAGCCCTCCCCTCCTATTTGGCCTTGCACCACGCGGGGTTTGCCATGCCGTCTCAATTGCTCGAGACGCGGTGGGCTCTTGCCCCACCTTTTCACCCTTGCCATGCGCGCCGCATGTGGAAGACCGCCCGGAGGTTTCGCCTCCCGGCCGTCACCGAAACGCCGCACCGGCGGTATATTCTCTGTGGCACTATCCGTCGCCGCGCCGCCCAGGCACGCTCTGCGCACCCGACTACTGCGGCCCGGCGCCCTGGTATTACCAGGCGCGTTGCCCTTCAGTCCCCAGCCTTGCGGCCCAGGACTGCGGTGTCCGGACTTTCCTCCCGGCCTGCCCCGAGTATGGGGCCGGCCCAGCGATCACCCGGCCTGCCCGCCACCCCCTAGTATGCCACGTTTAGCCGGTTTCGGCGGTGGGAGGCTTCGCGGCGGCCGCGCTTCCAGCAACCCGCCTCCTGCCCCGATCCATGAGCCACGCGCCTTCTCATCCGCGAAACGAACGTCTTGCGCCAGTGCTACTGCGACGATCGCGAAAGTGAAATCACGATTGCTCTGTGAAACAAGAGCTCTCACAAGAAGACCTCAAGCCTTAGCGGAATTTGCGAAATGCTGACGGAGACATGCCCAGGACATTGCCGAACACGCGAGAGAAGTGAAACGGGTCATCAAATCCCACTTCCTGGGCGACCTGTTTGACCAGCGCACCCGGTTCTTGCAGGCTTTTAGCGGCGTGGTCCATTTTCAGGCGCAGCAGGTATTGATAGGGACTCTGCTGGCCGTAACTGCGGAACAGGCGGCACAGGTAAGCCTTGTCGGCGTGGCATTCCACGGCGACTTCCTCCAGAGTTCGCAAACGGAGGAAGTGTTGTTCTATGTGCCGGCGGCATCTCTGGTAGGAGGCAAAGGCGAGAGTCTCCGTTTCTTCCAGGGGTACGTTGGTCCGTGCCAGCTTCAGCGCGAGACATTCCAGCAGCTTCGCGCACAATTCCGCATTGCCATGCCCGCCGCTCCGACCGCCTTCGATGAGTTCGTCGAACAGCGGACACAGAATGTGGGGTGGAAAGACCTGCTTCAGGCTCCCGGGCGGAAGCCCGCAGGAGCGCAGCAAACGAGCCGCGTTCTTGCCTGTGAAATCCACGAAGTACTTGACAAACGGGTTCCCTGGGTCGCCAGTGATGTCGTGCGGCACACCCGGTCCGTAGGAAAAGACGCGCCCGGTCCGCAGGGCGTAGGTGCGTCCGTTGAGTTTCAATCCGCCGCTGCCGCGCGCTACATACTCAACCGAATAAAACGGAAAGTTGGCGCGGTGAATGGCATAGTGGGTAGCGCAATGCTCAAGTCCGCCGCAGACGACGGCGAGTCTCTGGCGCTTGGGTGGATTGAGGTCGAGGTAAAATCGCCTGGCCCGGGCCACATCGGGCGAGAAGAAGGCCGGCGGGCCGTCACCTTCGGTTGCCAATAAATGCCGAGTCTTCACGACCATAGAGTCAATAATATCCAGCTATGGGTCAACTATAGCCATTCCGGCCGGTTTGTCCCAGCCTTATTCTCTTTGCGACGACGGCGCGAGCCATTTGCGGTCAGGCTCAAGCGCATCAAGTGAAAGCACACTTATGTCGGAAAACAAACGGATGGTGGGAAAAGACGTCCCGCTGGACAAGGGTGACCCGATCGTCATCACCGGCGCGGGCGGGTTCATCGCGGGCAACCTCGCGCTGTATTTCAAAGAGAAGGGTTTCACCAACATTCGGGCGGTGGACAAAAAACCGCTTTACGAGTGGTATCTGCATGTCCCCGGCGTCGAGAGTTTCTGTCTCGACGTGAGCCAGGAGGAGAACTGCCGTCGCGTCTGCGAAGGCGCGGTGGAAGTCTATAACCTCGCCGCCGACATGGGGGGCATGGGGTTTATCGAACGGTTCCGTGTCGAATGCCTCCGCTCCATCCTCATCAACACCCACATGATTGAGGCCGCTTACCGCAGCGGGGCACGACGCTACTTCTTTTCCAGTTCCGCCTGCGCCTACAACACGCAGTTGCAACAAGACCCGAACGTTCGGCCCTTGAAGGAATCTGACGCTTATCCGGCCATGGCCGAGCGCGGCTACGGGTGGGAGAAATTGATGAGCGAAATGTTGTGCCAGGAATACTGGGCCGAACGCGGCCTGAAGACCGCCATCGCCCGTTTCCACAACGTCTATGGCCCACACGGCACCTGGGACGGCGGGCGTGAAAAAGCGCC
>DASPOJ010000051.1:0-6775 GCA_035626055.1 Candidatus Methylomirabilota bacterium
TGCCCGGTTTCTCTAAAATTCGGCTGGGGCGTGATCGCCACCGAGCCGACGACGGTGACCTACACATTTGTACGAAGTGACGGCGGCCACTTGAACACCCCACTCAGTACATACTTGCCGGCCGCGAACCAGTCCGTGCCCGTCTACGACGACTGGCAGTTGGGTGCCAACACGCCGGAATTTCAGAACTTCAGCGGCTGGGTCGAATTGAATATCGAGTCGCCCAACCCGGTTTCGCAGAAGATCCGATTTACAATTCACTGCAGCGGAGATTGATACTGGCGAAGTAGCGAAATCACTGCGGGCCCCCGCCTTTGCGAAGCATGCAAGGGCGGGGGGTTGTCCCGAACATCGCGTTGCGCCTCGATTCCAACTCGCCTCTCCGCGCAGAGCCTTTCGTGTCACCTCCAGCGCCGCTCACCCAAGCATCGTGATTCGCATCGGTGGAAGGACTGTGCTATAGATACTTTTTCTCCGTGAACTCGCCCGTCATCCAAGTCGAGAACCTGATCAAGAGCTACGGCTCGGTGGAAGCGCTTCGGGGCGTGAGCTTCGAGGTGCAAGAAGGCGAGGTCTTTGGGCTTCTGGGTCCAAACGGCGCCGGGAAGACCAGCGCCGTGGAAATCCTGGAGGGTCTTCGCTCAGCCGACAGCGGGCGCGCGCTCGTCTGTGGACTCAGTTCTTTGGAAGCGGGCCACCGGTTCAAGGAAGAGATCGGCGCGACGCTGCAGTCCACGGCGCTGCCCGAAAAGATTCGCGTTCGCGAGGCGCTCGCGATGTTCTCCAGCTTCTACGGGCGGCGGCGCAACCTCGCGGACCTCCTCCGCCGCTTCGGTCTGGAAGAAAAGCGGCACACCTACTACGGCCAGCTTTCCGGCGGGCAGAAGCAGCGGTTGGCATTGGCTCTGGCGATCGTGAACGAGCCGCGCGTGTTGTTTCTCGACGAGCCCACGGCGGGGCTCGACCCGCAAGTGCGCCGCGAAATCTACGACATCATCGAAGAACTGAAGCAGGAGAAAAAAACGATCCTGCTCACGACGCATTACATCGAAGAGGCCGAGCGTCTCTGCGATCGCGTCGCCATCGTCGACTACGGGCGGGTCATCGCACTCGGCACGCCCCGCGAGCTGAAACAGCGCTCGGCCGGCACGACCCGCATCGAAGTGCGCCTTGCGCGCGAGGCGGTAGATGGCGCGCTCGCGAAACTCGAAGCTGTGTCGGACTTGTTCCAGCTCGAGGACCGCTACGTTCTCCACTCGACCCACGTGCCTGCCACGATCGTCGCGCTCGTAAAACAATTGGAGATCGACGGGAACGAGCTTGTCAGCCTGGAAATCTTCTCTCCGTCGCTCGAGGACGTTTTCCTCGAGCTCACAGGAAGAAAGTTGCGCGATTGAGGCACACTCTGACGCTAACGGTGAACCGCATGCGGCTGGCGCTCCGCACGCCCGCGTTTATCTTCTTCAGCCTGGCCATGCCGCTGGCATTCCTGTTCATATTCTGCGGACTCTTCGGCCACGGCCGGCCGCAGGCGATTCCCTATCTGCTGGCTTCGGTTCTCGCCCTGACCGTGATGGGCAGCTTCTGGGGCCTGAGCCTGCAACTGGTGACCTACCGCGAAATGGGAATCCTGCGGAGATTTCGTCTCGCCCCGATCGGCGCGGGAGCCATGCTCGCCTCCAGCATTCTCTCGAATTACCTCCTGACATTGCCGACCGTGGTGTTGCAATTCCTGCTCGCCCGCTGGATTTTTCACTTGCCGACCTGGGGCAACCTCACGAGCGTGCTCGTAATGGTGACGCTCGGCACCGTGACATTCGCCGCGCTGGGACTGATCGTCGCCAGCGTAACGGGCACGGCGCAAGAGACCCAGATCATCAATAACGCCTTCTGGTTGGTGTTCCTTTTCTTATCCGGCGCGACGTTCCCCTTGCCGCTCTTCCCCAGCTGGCTTCAGGGTTTGGCGTTGTTACTTCCGGCAACGTACCTGGTCTCGGGGTTTGAGCGGGCGCTGGCCTCGGGGACCAGCGTCTTTCATCTCGGAGCGGAATTGCTTTCGCTCTCCGTTTGTGCCGCGCTCGCTCTGATTATTGCGCAAAAGTTGTTTCGATGGGATCCCGGACAAAAGGCCCCGCGCCGCGCGCGGCTTTGGGCCGCAGCCACGATCGTTCCCTTCATATTGTTGGGCGCCTGGGAGATTCACAGCGGTGCGTTGATGGCCAGCGCGCGCGCGAATTTCGCCCCCTTGGAACGCCAGGCCGCTCCCCAGAATCTGCCCCGCTAAGCGGCCTTCGTCGTCGCCTCCGGAAATCGGTCAGCGTGCAAACCGTGCGTCGACAGTCCATTTTGGCCATTGCGGGAGTGGGAGCAGCGACAGCCTTCCCCATGACTCGAATATCCCTATGTTATACTTCGTGACAATATAAGTTGGAGCTTTCGCTCGCGGAGAAACAAATGGCAATCGAGAAGACCGAACTAATCTGGCACAACGGCAAATTCATTCGCTGGGACGACGCGAAAATCCACGTCCTTTCGCACGTGGTGAGCTACGGCTCGGCTGTCTTCGAGGGCATCCGCTGCTACCACACGAAGCAGGGACCAGCGATTTTTCGACTCCGCGAGCACATGCAGCGCATGGTGAATTCCGCGAAGATTTATCGCATGGAGTTCCCGGTCACTCTGGACGAACTTTGCCAGGGCGCGCAAGGCGTGATTCGCGTGAATCGAATGGACTCCGCTTACATCCGTCCAATCGCGTTGCGCGGCTACGGAGATGTGGGAGTCAGCCCGCAAGGCTGTCCGGTGGAGGTTTACATCGCCTGCTACCCCTGGGGCGCGTATCTCGGCGCGGAAGCGCTGGAGCAAGGCGTGGATGTTTGCGTGAGTTCGTGGACGCGGATCGCGCCGAACACACTGCCCGCGATGTCCAAGTCCGCGGCCAATTACATGAATTCGCAGTTGATCCGCATGGAAGCGGCCAGCAACGGCTATTCCGAAGGAATCGCGCTCGATGCGGCGGGCTACGTCAGCGAAGGATCGGGCGAAAATATCTTCGTCGTGGCGGACGGCGTGGTGTTCACGCCTCCGCTGGCCGCGAGCGTTCTGCCGGGCATCACGCGGCAGAGCCTGGTCGCGCTTTGCGAAGACCTCAAGATTCCGATTCGCGAGCAAATGATTCCGCGCGAGATGCTGTACCTCGCCGACGAGGTCTTCCTCACGGGCACCGCGGCCGAACTGACCCCCTTGCGCTCCGTGGATCACATCACGGTCGGCACCGGCCGGCGCGGACCTGTGGCCCAGCGGCTTCAAGAAGAGTTCTTCGCGATCGTCCGCGGCGAGAAGCCCGATCATCACAATTGGCTCACCCCTGTGGGAGTTCCGACGGGCGCTGCCGTCCGCTGATTCTCTCCGCCACATTTTTGACGCCGCTCCGCAATCTTGAGTAGAATCGCGCCTCGACGGCCGGACGCAGACCGCTCGGAACATCACACGACTCCCGGAGGCGGCCCATGTACAACAGACCACAAAAGCTCGTCGCCGAGTTCTTCGGCACGTTCACGCTGATTTTCTTTGGTGTCGGCGCGATTTGCGCGAACCAGATGCTGCGCGCCGCGGGCGATCCGGGGATCGGCCTGCTTGGGATCGCGCTGGCGTACGGCCTGGCAATGAGCATCATGGTGACATCACTGGGCCATATCTCGGGCGGCCATTACAACCCCGCGATTACAGCCGGCTTTTGGGTCACGCGGAGGCTGGGTCTGATTGACACGCTCTCCTACTGGCTCGCACAATTGGCTGGCGCCACGGCCGGCGCCTATATGTTGCGCCTCGTCGTCCCCGAAGACGTCTGGCAAGCCGTGCAATTGGGCACGCCGGCTCTCGCCGACGGCCTTACGCGGACGGCCGGCATGCTGATCGAAGGCCTCATGGCCTTCTTCCTAGTTTTTGCCGTCTTCGCCACCGCCGTGGACGAAAGAGGCGCCTTCAGCAAGATCGCCGGCTTTGCTATCGGCTTGACGATCACGATGGGCGCGCTGTTCGGCGGCCCGTTCACCGGCGCTTCGATGAATCCGGCTCGCGCGTTCGGGCCTGCGCTGGTCAGCCACCACTGGCTGAATCACGGCGTCTACTGGGTCGGTCCGCTCGCGGGAGGGGTTCTCGCGGCCTGGATCTATGACTCCGCCTTCCTTCGCAAGGCATGATTCGGCCCCGCCCTCCGTTCCGCAATACGTCCCGTTACTAGGTCGCACCAAGCCGCAGAGGCGTTCTTGCCTGCCTCCGGCACGGATGCTAGTGTCGGTTGCGGAGCCCTTCCGAAGGGAACTCAACCGCCATGGCCCTGAGCATTGACGACCTGCTACGCCGCGCCGTTGAAAGCAAAGCCTCGGACCTTCATCTCAAGGTCGGCAATCATCCCTACCTCCGCGTAGATGGCCAGCTCGCGGCACTGACGGATGTTCCGCGCGTCACTCCTGAAGAGATGCTTTCCATGGCTTTTTCCATGATGACCAACCGGCAGAAGCAGAAGTTCAAGGAGACAGCCGAGTTGGACATGGCGTACGGCGTGGCGGGACTCGGGCGCTTCCGCGTGAACGTCTTCCAGCAGCGCGGCAACGTCGGCATGGTGCTGCGCGTGATTCCCACGAAGATTCGTACGATCCAAGAGCTGGAGTTGCCGCTGGTCCTCGAGAAGATCTGCGAGGAGCAGCGCGGGCTGGTGCTGGTCACGGGGACGACCGGGTCGGGCAAGTCCACCACGCTCGCCGCACTGATTGACCGCATCAACTCGACGCGCTCCGACCACATCATCACCATCGAAGACCCCATCGAATTCCTGCACCGCGACAAGCACAGTTTCATCAACCAGCGCGAGGTCGAGGTGGATACGGCGAACTTCTCCACTGCCCTGCGCGCCGCGTTGCGGCAGGATCCCGACGTCATCCTGGTCGGCGAAATGCGCGACCTCGAAACCATCGCCACCGCTCTGCTCGCCGCCGAGACGGGCCACCTGGTTTTTTCGACTTTGCACACTTTGGACGCGACCGAGACGATTCAGCGCATCATCGCCGTCTTTCCGCCGCCTGAGCAGAAACAAATTCGCCTGCAAATGGCCGCAACGCTCAAGGCCGTGATCAGCCAGCGCCTGGTTCGCCGCGCGGACGACAAGGGACGCGTGCCCGCCGTCGAAGTGATGATCGCCACGCCATATATCCGCGATTGCGTCATCAATCCTGACAAGACGCGCCTCATCCACGACGCCATCGCCGCCGGCACGAGCCAGTACGGCATGCAGACCTTCGATCAATCCATCTACGACCTCTATACACGGCAACTCATCTCCTACGACGAGGCCATGCTCCGCGCCTCGAACCCGGACGATTTCAAGCTGCGCGTCCAGGGTGTCCGCTCGGCCTCCGACGCCGCGCGCGAGGAGATGGAACGCGCCATGACCGAGTTCGATCGCTTCGGCCGCCGCTAGTCCGGATTTTCACTTGGTCGGACAATCCGATACGAATGATGGCGCTCTTCTCTGCGTATCTCTGAGTACTCCGTTCTCTCCGTTATCGCTTGTTCGTCTTCTGTTCTTGTTTAGCGCTTGGATGGTGCGTCCCCGCGAGAGATCTGCCTGCTGCCTGCCGGCTTGCCTGCTTGCCTCCTTGCCTCTATGCTTCGAGTGCGATGCGACGCAACCCGCGCAAACTGGAATCCGAAGAAGAGCTCTACGCCGCCGCCGTGGGCGCGCTCGCGCGCCGCGCGCATTCCGTCTTCGAAATGCGCACATACCTCGAACGCCGTTCGGACGATACGGGCGCCGTCAAGCGAGTCTTGGCGCGGCTGAGGGAACGAAAGTATCTCGATGACGCGCGCTACGCTCGCCAGTTCGCCGGTGATCGCTCCCGCTTGCGCCATCAAGGCCGTTATCGCATCGCGCGAGAGTTGCGCACGCGCGGCGTCGCCGACACGCACATCGAATCCGCGCTCGCGGAGCTTGCCGGGCAAACCAACGAAGCCGCCGAGGTGCGCCGTCAGATCGCGCGCCGCCTGAAGAGTCTTCGTGGCCCGCTCGACCAGCGCCGCATCGCATCCTTGCAGCGCAGCCTCCTGCGCGCCGGTTTCTCCAGCGACGCCATTCGCGCCGGAATTCGCGCAATCGCGAGTGAAGACGTTCCCGAATTGACTGGCGAAGACGGGGAAGACGTGTAGGGTGCAGGCGTGAGCAAGCACTCTTCGGCTGGCGGCGCGTTGCAGCGTCTCCGGCCGTCTGCGATAATCGAAAATCTGCGGTGGGCACTTCTGAGGGACTTTTGACTGGCAACGAAATCCGCGAAATGTTTCTGCGCTACTTCGAGGGCAAAGGCCATCGAAGAGTGCGCAGCTCCTCGCTCGTTCCGGCGAACGATCCGACGTTGCTTTTCACCAACGCCGGGATGAACCAGTTCAAGGACGTTTTTCTCGGCCTCGAAAAGCGCGATTACAACAAGGCAACGTCTTCGCAGAAGTGCGTGCGCGCCGGCGGCAAGCACAACGACCTCGAAAACGTCGGCTTCACCAATCGCCATCACACTTTTTTCGAGATGCTGGGCAATTTTTCCTTCGGTGATTATTTTAAGGAAGACGCCATCGCATACGCGTTCGAGCTGATCACCTCAAAGGATTGGTTCGCGATCCCGCTCGAAAGGCTCTATTTCACCGTTTTCGGCGGCGCGGAAATCACTCCCGGCAATCCCCTCGGCACCGACGAAGAAGCGGCGGCGCTCTGGAAAGCAGTCGGCGC
>DASPOJ010000052.1:0-27780 GCA_035626055.1 Candidatus Methylomirabilota bacterium
CCTACGGATCGGTGTTCTTCCAAAATGCCAACCATTCGGTACGCGTGAATGACGAATTCATGCGTGCCGTCGAGGAAGACCGCGATTGGTGGACGCGCCAAATTACCGACGGCCAGCCCATCGAAAAGTTCCGCGCGCGCGATCTGCTCAAGAGAATGGGCGAATCCGCATGGCACTGTGGCGACCCCGGCATGCAGTACGATACGACAATCAATCGCTGGCACACCTGCAAGGCCACGGATCGAATCCACGCCTCGAATCCATGCTCGGAGTACATGTTCCTGGACGATACGGCCTGCAATTTGGCATCGCTGAATCTGATGAAATACCTCGGGGCGAACGGCACGTTTGACGTGGATGGTTTCCGCCACGCGGTGGACGTTACGATCACGGCCCAAGAAATTCTGGTGGACAACGCCAGCTACCCCACGCCGAAGATAGGGAAAAACTCGCATGATTTCCGCCCGCTCGGCTTGGGCTATGCGAATCTCGGGGCGCTGCTGATGTCGCTGGCCCTGCCCTACGATTCCGACGCGGGACGCGACGTCGCCGCCGCGATCACGGCGCTCATGAGTGGCGAGGCGTATGCGCAATCGGCGCGCATCGCTGGTCACAAGCGCCCCTTCGCGGGATACGAAATCAACCGTGAGTCTATGCTTGGCGTCATCCGCATGCACCGCGCTTCGCTGCTGGCGATCCGGCCGGAGAACGTGCAACCGACTCTATTCGCCGCCGCGCAGAACGCCTGGGACACCGCACTTTCGCTCGGCGAGATGTCCGGTTACCGCAATGCTCAGGTGACCGTGCTGGCTCCCACCGGCACTATCGGATTCATGATGGATTGCGACACGACCGGCATCGAGCCCGATCTTGCGCTGGTGAAGCACAAGAAATTAGTCGGCGGCGGCTTCATGAAGATCGTCAACCAGACGGTGCCACAAGCGCTGTTGCGCCTGAGCTACTCGCCCGAGGAAAGTTCACAGATCGTTTCGCACATCGACAAGATGGGAACCGTGGAAGGCGCGCCGGGATTCAAGCCCGAGCATCTTGCAGTGTTCGATTGCTCGCTCGCGGCGACCCCCGGTGGGCGTTCGATCGCGTGGCGCGGCCACCTGCAAATGATGGCCGCCACGCAGCCGTTTCTCTCCGGCGCGATCAGCAAGACGATCAACATGCCGGAAGAGTCCACGATCGAAGACATCATGCAGGCGTACATTGAATCGTGGAAGCTGGGCCTGAAGGCCGTGGCCATCTATCGCGACAATTCAAAGGGTAGCCAGCCGCTTTCGGCGGCGGGTGACAAGGACGACAAGAAGAAAAAGGCCGAGGAGCGTGCTGCAGCAGTGAAGGCAGCCGAGCCGAGTTCTCCCGCCGCAGAGCAGCAGGAGCTGTTCCTGCGCGCGCACCGCAAGAAGCTGCCCAGCGAGCGCCAGTCCATCACGCACAAATTCGGATTGGGCGGGCACGAAGGTTACATCACCGTCGGAATGTACGAGGACGGGACGCCTGGAGAAATTTTCATCAGGATGGCGAAGGAAGGCTCGACGCTTTCGGGCATTCTCGACGGCTTCGCCCTTTCCGTGTCCATTGGTTTGCAGTACGGGGTGCCGCTCAAAGCGCTCGTGGACAAATTCATCAACACGCGGTTTGAGCCTTCCGGGTATACGGGCCATCCGGCGATTCCGTACGCCAAGTCCATACTGGATTATCTCGGGCGCTGGCTTGGCGGGCGATTCATTTCCGCCGATTACCTGACCCACAACGGCGACCCGGCGCACGCTGCCAATTCTGCGGCATCGGCCCCAGCTCCGATTCGTGCGGCTGCCCACGAAACGGAGGACGCAAGCCTTCGGGATGTGGTGCGACCTCTTGCAACCTACGACGGCGCACCGACTTGCTCGGAGTGCGGCATGCTGATGACTCCGAACGGGGGCTGCTACAAGTGCGAGAACTGCGGCGGAACTTCGGGCTGCAGCTAGCGCATTGCCTTTAGGTGGGGCTCAATAGCGGGACGGATTTGCCGGCGGGCATCCAGAGAACTCAGCACAAAAAAGAAGGGGGCCCATCTGGGCCCCTTCTTTCGCACCCCATTATTCCCCACAAGAGTCCCGCCTCACGGGACTGCCACCCCGGGAAATTCTGCGCTTTGCGGTTAATTGATGCAACTGGGATGCCACCATTCGAAATGACTCGCCATTGCAATTAACTCTTTTTGATTCAATACTGTAGACAGGAAGAGTCCATAAAGAGAGCTTGGATGACCCCAGAAAGGGCTACGTAATCTCACAGCCAAGCGGCTTTGCCTACAGAATTTAGAGTATGAAGGAGTGCCGGGCAAAGCGGGGAAAAACCTCTCCCTGGAGCGCAATTGGGTCAGGACCCGATGGCAGAGCGGATCTCGTCTGCTAGGGCATTCGCCCAGCGCGCCACGTCTTGTTCGCGCTCTGCCTCGACCATGACACGCGCCTTAGGCTCGGTGCCGGAATACCGCAGAACAACCCGGCCCGACTCCGCCAGGGTTGCCGTCGCTTCGGCAAGCACGCGGCTGACCCCGAGCAGCGATTCCAGGGGCGGTTTGGAACGCACGGGGATGTTGATGATGGTCTGCGGGAAAACCTTCAAACCGTGCACGAGGTCGTCGAGCGGGCCGCGGAGCGCGACGAGGCAGGCGATCTTGAGCGCCGTGAGCAATCCGTCGCCGGTAGTGGCGTCGTCTAAGAAGATGATGTGCCCCGATTGCTCTCCGCCGAGATTGCAGCCGGTGCGCAGCATCTCCTCCAGGACATACCGGTCGCCCACGGGAACGCGCGCGAGCGGCAGCCCTTCGGCCGCCAAGGCGCGCTCCAATCCGAGATTGGCCATCGAAGTACCGACGATCTTTCCGCCGCTAAGCAATCCCGCGGATTTCAGGAAACGCGCGGTGGCCAGCAGCACACCGTCGCCATCCACTACGCGCCCAGAGGCGCTCACAAACATCGCCCGGTCTGCATCGCCGTCGAAGGCCACGCCGAGCGTGGCGCGCGTCTTCAGGACCATGCGTTGCAAGCCCCCGGGGTGCAGCGAGCCGCAGTCCGCATTGATGTTTCGTCCGTCGGGGCGATCGTTCATCGTGATTACTTCCGCGCCGAGCGAGCGGAACAGGGCTGGGCCGAGCGAAAACGCGGCACCGTTGGCGCAGTCGAGCACGAGATTCACAGCCGCCAAATCTGCGCCGGGAATGGCGCGCGATCTCAAGTATTGTAGGTAGTCTTCGTCCAGCTCTGGTTGCGCAGTGCAATCCAGACCCTTCGCGCGGCCGGATTCCGGATACTGGAGAATCTCCGCCTCCAGCTTCTCCTCGACATCGTCCGGAAACTTCATGCCGCTGGCGGCAAATAATTTCACACCATTGTCGTGATACGGATTGTGAGAAGCGGAGAGCACAATACCCGCCGAGAATTTCTCGAGCCGCACGAGACATGCGATCCCCGGGGTTGTGATGACGCCGGCGGACCTGAATTCAATCCCGCCGTCGGCCAGGCCCGCGACGATTTGCCGCGCAATGTGCGGGCCCGATTCGCGGGTGTCCATTCCAATTAGGACGCGCGGGTTCTTCTCGCGCTCCAATAGATATTTCCCAAGCGCGCGTCCGACCGCATAGAGCGTGCGGTCATCGAGCGGCGGCGTCCCGGGCACGCCTCGAATGCCGTCCGTGCCGAAAAGTTCTCTAGACATGATGGCGAAGGATGGAGATCACGGAAGAAAGACCGTGTACTCGAAAGAGTCTAGCACGGGAGCCTACTCCGTCGGAGGGGGACCGCGATGGGGTGTGAGCACAGCGTCAAATTCCGAGGGTGAGAGCCGGACCACCGTCGCGCCGTAGGGCACCCCGACCATGTCCGGAGTCAGGTGGATCTCGCGGTCGCCCGGTTGCGCGTTTTTCAAATCAACGCGCAGGCTGAGGTCCACGGCCGTCAGCCGGCGCACCAACCCTGAACGCCCTCGAACGCGAACGCGAATCGTCGTCGGCACGTCGGTGGAGATCTCCAGCGTTGGGGGAACGTTGACGAACTCGAGCGGCACGGCGTAGCCCACCTCGGCAACCGGCTCGGCGTTGTACGTCGTCCACAAGAAGAAGGAAATCCCGAGCGAAAGAAGCTTGAGGCCCCAGTTGGGAAAGATGTACTTGCGGAGGAAGCGCATCATTGCTCCTTCCGCACCACCGGTGCCGGCACGCCGGGCAAGAAAGAAGCCTGTCTGCGCCGCCCGGTCAACTCCGTGAGCCGCTCTTGAAGCCGGTCTGCGGTGAGGTTCAACTCGATTGCGCCGGCGTTGGCAAGCGAGATCGCGCCCGTTTCTTCTGAAACCACCAGGGCAACCGCATCGCTTTCCTCGGTCACACCAATGGCGGCCCGGTGCCGGGTACCGAGTTTGTTGGAAATCATCGGGTTTAGGGAAAGCGGCAGAAAGCAGGCGGCCGCGCAGATGCGATCGCCCTGCAGGATTACGGCTCCGTCATGCAGCGGAGTGCCGGGACGGAAAATCGAAATGAGCAGATCGTAGCTGAGCAGCGCGTCCAGAGAAATTCCGCTCTCGATGTAGGTGCGCAGGCCGACGTCGCGCTCGATGACGATGAGTGCCCCGAGACGATTCTGCGAAAAGTGATCCGCGGCGAGGACCAGGTCATCGTATTGAGGCGCCACACTCAGGCCCACCAAATGCCCCACGGAGAGATTTCGACCGAGGCGCGAGAGGGCGCGCCGAATCTCCGGCTGAAACAGCACGATCAATGCAATGGCGAAGTAAGGGAGGAGCGTCGTAAGCAGCCAGGCGACCATTTCTAGTTGCGCCCAGCGGGCGCCTTCATAGAAAAGTAACAGCAGCAGAACAGCGATCAGCATTTGCAGGCCGCGCGTTCCTTTAAGCAATTTCAGGAGATAGTAAAGGAGAATGGCAATCAAGAGGATGTCGACGGCCGCGCGCAGGTCCATCCGTTCGAATGGAATGGGGTAGATCGCGATGGTTCCCAGCATGATTCTCCTTACCCTAGCGCGGCTTTCCGGCCGGGGCAAGAGCAGCTTCGATCTCATGTGAAATGCAACGGGGGTTTGCTGTTTGCAGCCTGAACCTCGCGGGGGCATAGTCGCCGCAAACCTGGTGTGGTAACGTGCTTCATCGGGTCATGCAGGCCGAAAACATCAAGCTCACAGCGCGCTCCAACACTCCGCAGCGGATCATGGCCGCGGGGATTCTCTTCGCACTGCTCTACGTGGCATCGAGCATCGTCTTGACGATGCTGCTTGCCGTTCTAATGGCGTATTTCTTGGACCCCATCGTCGGGTTGTTTGACCGTTTCCGCATTCCAAGAGCAATTGGCGCCATTTTGGTCTTGACGGCTGCCATGGCCCTCGTGGCGGGCGCGGGATATTTCTTGATTCAGCGCGCCGACGATTTCGCCTCCGATTGGCCGCGCTACAGTCTCGTGTTGCGCAACACGGCGGCCGCCGTGGATCGCAAGTTGACCAGCTTTGAGAAGGGCGTAGCCGAAATCACTCCGCAACCGGAAGGGGGAGCGCGGGCGCGGCCTGCGGTGCGCATCGAAGAATCTCAGTCGGTGCGTGAGCTGTTACTGCGCGGCATCGGCTCGCTCTACTCCACGCTGTTGGTCGCGACATTCCTGCCGTTCCTCGTCTTCTTCATGCTTGCGGCCAAGCGGCGCCTCTGGCTTGCGACACTCCATCTCTTTCCCGAAGACGACCGCCCACGGGTCGAGCAGGCGCTCGCGCAAGTTGGCGTGGTGTTGCGCGGCTACATGATCGGCAACGCGTTGGTGGCGCTGATTCTCATGCTGGCCAGCGGCCTTTTCTTCTGGATGATTCACTTGGATTACCCGTTTCTCGCGGGCGCTGTTTCCGGGCTGCTGAACCTCGTGCCGTATTTGGGAGCCGTGCTCGCATGGTTGCCGCCATTCTTGCTCGGCATGGTGAAGTGGAAAACCATCGGACCGTTTCTCGGTGTCGCCGGCGCGCTCACTCTCTTCCATTTTCTGGCCCTCAACCTGCTTGTGCCGGCGCTCGTTGGTCGGCGCGTGCGCTTGAACGCGCTGGCAGTCACGATTTCGCTGATGTTCTGGGGCTGGCTGTGGGGCGCGGCGGGGTTTATACTCGCGATTCCCATCACCGCAACGGTCAAGGTCGTCTGCGATCACACCGAGGGCTGGCAGCCGCTTGGCCGTTTCCTCGGCGCCCGCGATGCCGTCAGGCCGAAGGCCTGAGTCTTCGCAGCTGGGAAACGACTGCTGTCAGGTCCGACGCCTCTTGAAACAGCCGGATCGCTGCGATGCCCGCCGCTCCCGCTGCAAAACATGATTCAGCATTTGACTCCTTAACTCCTCCGATGGCGATCACCGGAAGCCGCACACTCCTGCATACGCGTGCGAGGCGATCGAGACCCTGCGGCGGACCGAAGGACTCCTTGGACGGAGTCGCGAAGACCGGTCCAAACAGGACATAGTCGGCCGCCACACGTTCTGCCGCCAAACACGATTCCAGCGAGTGGCACGAAACGCCGAGCGTCATCCGTGCGCCCGACGCGGTTCGCCAGGCTGTAACCGCAGCCAGGGGCAGCGACGCTTCGCCGAAGTGCGCACCAGCCGCTTGCGTGGCGATTGCCACATCCAGCCGGTCGTTGACAAGAATTTTGGTGGCGGAGCCACGCGCATCCGCAACCCCTGCTCGCACGCATTCCGCAAGCGCGCGCGCACAGAGATCCTTCTCGCGGATTTGAATGGAGTCAACGCCTGCGGTGACAGCGCGACGAATGGCCGCTCTGAGTGCTGCCTCAGGGTCGCCGCCGTGAGCGCGGACGAGGGCGCGGCGATCGGTGACGTAACAGAGGATCGGCTTAGGGTCGCGGGGCAAAGTTGGCGGAATCACGGTGCAGCACTCCCGCCGCGAGCACAATGTCCAGGGCGCCCAGTCCGGAAACCGCTCCGCGCACCGATGGATGCAGCAGGATGGGAATCAGGGCCGGATACCGCGTCAGGAAGTAATTGTGTTCCCAGAGACCAAGCCACGGAAGAAAAAGAAGCAGGACGCCGAGCAGAAAAAAATCCATGCAAAGGAGAACTCGAAGCAAGCGGCTCATCGTGAGGCGCCGCTCAACGCGCCCTTTCGAGCGCGGTGATGCGATCAGCCACGTCGCGGTAGTCGATGTTGGACGCGTACACTTGAGAAAAGCTCTTCAACGCTGCAGTCTTGTCGCCGGCCATTTCCTGAGAAATGCCCAGATCGTAGCGCAGCGCGAGGATGGCTTCCTGGTCGAGTCCCGGAGTGCGCAGTGCGCGCTCGTACCACATCGCCGCGATAGCCGGTTGCCCTTTCTCCATGAATAGCAGACCCAGCAGCGTACAACATTGCATGGCATAACGGAAAGACTGGCCTTTCTCGTTTGCCTTGGCCACCTTCTGGCATTCGCTAATCGCTTCTTCCAGCAAACCCATCTCGCGATACGCAATTCCAAGATTGTAGTGCGTTTCGAGATCCTCCGTATCAACGCCCATTTCGCCCAATTCCGCCCGGAATTCCTCGAACACATCGCTTAGCGGCCCTGCGATTTCCTGGGTCTCTGCGAGGGGAGCTGGTGCGTCAGGCGTCTGGGCGGCGGCTGGCTCGGGTGCGGACGACAGAGCCATCGGAGCCATGGTGGGCGGAGCCGCGGCTGGCCGCGAGACTGCCGATGATGGCGCGGGCGCTTCCAACTCAGGTTTCTTGGGAATCAGATGAACCGCGGCGTCCAGGTCCGCCGCCAATTCGGCCAGAAGTTGGTCTGCGGAGACTCCCGCATCTCCTTGTCGAGCAGATCGGGCAGGCGGTTCAAGTTCCAAATCGAATGCGGGGTACGTTTCCTGAATCGGTTCGGCCGGAAGCGGAGGCGCAGCTTCAGGTTGTTGCGAATCTTCGTGCCGCGGTGGCTGCTGCGCAGAAGTATCGTGCGCGACCGCGCCAGTCGTTTGGGCCGTGGGCGCCGGGAGCGCGGTCTCGGCCTGAGCGTTCGTCCCCTCTTCCAGTTGCTGGGAAAGAGACTCCCATTCCTCGGACAGATCCACTTCGTGTATGGCAGTTTGCGCTGCGGGAGCTTGCGGAAGCACGGGCTCCGCAGGCACGGCGGGGACCTGGAACTCGGGCTGTGGCTCACTTTCCTGCACGGGCTGCGCCTCTACGACGGGCACCGTGAATTTCGCTTGCTTCGCTGCGGCATCCGCAATGTCTTGCGTGTCCATGCCCGCAGCTCGCTGGAACCTTCGCCGCAATTCTCCGAAGCGCTCTGCGCGCGTGTGATCGCCACGTGTATTCCACAGTTGCTCGAGCTGGGCCGCCAGCTCCGCGGTGCGGCGTTCGTCTCCCGCGCCCAAATGCAGATCAAACAGCCGTTCGAGGACGGGCGAATGGTCTGGCGCGCGCAGCCGAACTTCTTCCAGCAGATCAATCGCTTTCTGGGCCAGGCCATAGCTCGAGAACAAGTCCACATCCGTGAGCGCCTGAGCCACGAACCGCTGCGTATCTTCATCGAGGGGCGGTTCCACGGACGGCGGCAGCGGGGCGGACTCCGGCTCTGGAGGTCCAATTTTCACGGGTGGAGCGAGATCGGCAGGGGGTCTCAGCCCAAGGCGGGCCAGGAGTTGGTTGTAGCGCCGCCGCACCGCTTCGTCTTCCGGATTGCGATCGATGAGTTGCTCGTACACCTGGCGGGCGCGGTCAGTATTGCCGGCTGTTTCGGCAGCCTGCGCGAGTTGCGCGAGCCCGTCGGACATCCGGAAAGAATCATTACTCCTGCCCAGATGCTCGACGAGCCATTCGAGCGGCTCGAGCCGGCCGGGCATCGACTCGGTGGCACGGTGGAGTAATTCTTCGAGGGCTTCGTGGTCTCCGGCGTCGGTCATCGCCGTGCGGATTTCCCCGAGCAGTGCGAAGGCCGGTTCGATCTGGCCTTTCTCCAGCAAAACAGAGATCACAGAGTGCGCCGGTTTGTAGTTCTTATTGGGAGATTCAAAAATGCTTTTGGCCAACTTGATTGCGGGCGCAAACTCCCCGGCCTCGAGATACTGGGCAGCAAGCAAGTCGGAAAGGGCGCCGCCCGCCGTCGAATCTGGAAGGGACTCGAGAATCTTGATGGCTTCATTGCGCTTCTGCGCCGCAATCAAGATGCGAGCTTTCAATTCCAGGCTCTCCGGCTGGCCGCGCTCGATCTCCAAAGCGCGATCGATCAAGCGAAGAGCTTCCGTATGGTCGCCGCGCTCCAGCAACCTCTGCGCGCCGCCGCGATAGGCGAGCATGGCCTCGCCCGTTTGTCCCATGGCGATGTAGAGTTCGGCGAGCCGCAACTGAACGCGCAGATTCTCCGGCTCGGCCTCGAGTAACTTCCGCAGAAGGGAGACCGCTTGTGTCTGTCGCCCGGCCTTCAAATGCACTTCAGCCAGTTGCAGGTAGAGGGGCCGCGCTTCGCTCAACACTCCCTGTTGGACATAAAGTTCCGCCAGCCGCTCCAGCGGACGGCTTTCTTCCGGCGCCAGTTTGGCAACCTTCTTGTAGATGGCAATCGCTTTGGTGGTGAACCCGTCGTTGAGAAATATCTGCGCCAGCCGCTCGAAATACTCGATCGCCTGAAATGTTTCCCCCTGGCGGACAAACAGATCACCCACAGTCATCAGGATGACCTGATCCTTCGGTTCGTGTTTCAGGATTTGCTGATATTCAGCGATCGCCTGAGGGACTTTTCCCTGCTGGAGATATTTCTGGGCCGCTTCGGCTAGCTTGGACTTATTGAATGCCATTATGGATGCTCTACTCGCCCCCTGTGCCGGAGGGCGTGCACCAACCGGCGCGGACGTGATGACCAGTGCGACCCACCTGCTGCGTACGGAGGCAAGACACCACGCGTTGTGGAAGCAAAACTACGCTAGCACGTGCCGAAAAGCCGAGTCAACGTGCTGGGGTGAAGCGTGTGCGCGGAAGGTATCACGCAGAGTTTCGGGAAATGGCGCACGCCGGTCCAGCCAAGCCGGAGTTTGTGGGGATCAGTTCGTCCTCATCGAATGGGGGCACGCGAAGAGCGCTCATCGTCCGGCACCAGCCACAACGGGCAGACTGCCGATAGCAGGGCGGGCCGGCTCCGGCTACGGCGCGGCGAGCGGCAAGGACTCCTGTGTCGCACCCGCACTCCAGCAGCAAGCCTCACGGACAGGGGCGAAGGAGAAACGGTGGTGAGGTGTGGGGCCAAACAGGCGAAGGGCCTGGAGATGATCGGGCGTGGCGTAGCCTTTGTTATGAGCGAGACCGTATTGGGGGAAGAGTTCGTGCCACTCGTCGAGGAGGCGGTCGCGCGCGACCTTGGCGAGGATTGAAGCCGCGGCAATGGAGACGGAGCGCGCGTCACCCTTGATGAGGGAACGCTGCTCAATGAGCAGGTCGAGACGCATGGCGTCGATGAGGAGGAAATCGGGTGGAAGCGTGAGCTGCGAGACGGCTTCGGACATCGCCTGGCGGCTGGCTTGGTAGATATTCCAGGCGTCGATGCGACGCGCGTCGGCCTGCGCGATGGCCCACGCAAGCGCATGCTCGCGAATGCGGCGGGCGAGGGTCTCGCGGCGCTCGGGGGAAAGTTTCTTGGAGTCGTCCAGGCCGACGATGCGGCGCGCGGGATTCAGGATGACGGCGGCGGCAACGACCGGTCCAAAGAGGGAACCGCGGCCGGCTTCGTCGATTCCGGCGATGCGTCGCCAGCCGTGCTGGCGCGCTTCGCGCTCGTAGCGGGAAGAGCAAAGCCTCCGCATCGGCGCGCATTCTAGCACAGCGCGCGCGACGAGCGTCTTGCGCGAGTTCCGACTCGGTCGGGAGCCGTGGCGAAAAGCGTCGCGACCTCAGGGGTTTTAACCTCTGAGGTTGGCAGAAAGGACGGTGGCGCTATTTGAGTGAAACTAGGATTCCGGCGTCTCGGGCGCGACTTTTCCGATCTGCTTCTCGACGCGCTGAATGCGGGCGGCCTTGCCCCTGAGCGTACGGAGGTAGTAGAGCTTGGAACGACGGACGCGTCCCTGGTGCACGACTTCAATCATGCTGATCGAAGGGGAATGCACCGGGAAAATGCGCTCGACGCCGATGCCGAAGCTGACGCGGCGGACCGTGAAGCTCGCGCCGGTGTGCGTTCCGCGCTTCTTGATGACCACGCCCTCGAACTGCTGGATGCGTTCCTTATCGCCTTCGGCTTCCTTCAGTCGGACGTGAACGCGAACGGTATCGCCCGGGCGGAAGGACGGCAGGTCCTTTCGCACTTGAGCCTGCTGGTACTTCTCGATCACCTGATTACTCATGGCTGAGATTCCTGGCAGACCCACTCTGGCGGGGCCGGCACCACTGCGACAATCGACGATTGTAGCAGAGAGTGGTCTGATGTGGCGAGCGGATAGTGTCGAGTGGCCTGCCTTTCCGACCAGGTCCCGGTACTCGGGACAGGCGGGACTCGCAAAGAGCGCTCGTCGCCTAAAACCAAGGCTTCCGCCTCCGCCGAGGCTTCGGCGGACGTTGCGGCGAGGCAAGCCAGTGGCGGCCCGCCTTTCCGACCGGGTCGGAACTCGCAAAGAGCGCTCGTCGCCCAAGCCCAAGGCTTCGGCGCGGCAAGCGGGAATGGTTGACGAGAATGAGAGATACCCCCCACCCCCGGTGTTTTTATGTAAGTGTTGAATCCAAAGAACTTGCGACGCGAAAACACGTAAGTGCTGATGATAAAGGACTTGGCAAGTGTTTATTTTCAATGAGATACGAGACACGTGCTGAGGTTTTGTAAGTGCTGATTCTAAAGGGCTTATGGGCACGCTAAGTCCTTTGCTGTCTATCAATTTTGAGTTGCACAAATTTGGTGCAGTTCCAAGGACTCTCAAGGGTGCGCTGCAGCGCGGCTGGACGGAGCGGGGCGGGGACAATTCGAAAAGTTGTCTTGAGCTCACACAACTAGATAGCGCGGAAATTAAAAAATGTCAATACTTATTGTAAGGTTACTATTCGAATAGAAGTCGTGGGCGCGCGGACGGAAGAGGGGACGGCCGAGAGCAACTGCACGTTCGTTACTTGGAGCGGGCCTTTCTTGGAGCTAGGATTCTCGGGTCAATCAGATCGGAGAGCCCCGGCACCGTGCGCCCGGTGCGAAATGTCAGGCTAGGCCACGCTTGGGGCTTTCCTGATGAAGGCCCTGAAGCCTCTGCCGGCTTGCACGAAATGCCATAGCACCGGGCAGGCTGTCTCCGAAAAAAAGTCAAGATTGTCGGTGGTCTGTTTACGTAGCTCGTGTCGGTGCCGCCGGTATGCACCTTTCTCAATGAGCTTGCCCACGGGGCCCTTCTTGCTTTCAGTAAAGTACACCCCTTCGGATGTGCTCTTTATGACGGTAAATGTGTAAGGTAGCCCGACCTCTGGCGTGAGGCAAATCCTTTCTGTCTTTCCATCATAATGCTTGCCGAAGTTTCCTGCTTCCGCGAAGCGCCATTCTTGCCTGTCTCTCTCTTGGGTCCGGCCGCTACCGACTGCATTCCGGAGCTCGTCGTATGAAGTGCCAATCTTTGCTAGGAAGCGCTCCAACCTGGGAGACGGATTTTGACAGGCCCGCTGGTCAAGAGTATATCCGCGCTGATCCTCGGGCAGACATGCGGCTATAAACGTAATGGGTTGAGAGAAGGCCGCTTCCAACCTGCGGACATCGTCCCCCGTAAGTTGGCGCGACTTAAAGCAAATGACCTCATCTGGAAGCTCGATGAAGGATTCTGCTGGATGGATCACGCATGAGGAAGGTCTCTCGTTCCAATAGAAGCTCCAGACCCGGTAATACCAAACAAGTGCCTTCTTCAGGATTTCGATACTCATTTCATCTGCGCCTAATGGAAGGTCAGTCATTTCGCGTCCCGATGTGCAGAGAGAATGGCATCTCCTCATTCCAGCTGTTTGTATGCAGGAAGCGGGAAGATTACCTTTACTGGCTGGCGATAGATTGCGTGACTCACCAGCAATTCACCTTTGGCGAGGCGCGTCATGTTCAGTTTGATGTCGTCCCCCAAGAAACGATAATCCGAAGCCGCGACCTCGGATGAACCCGTTCGCCCCAAGATCTTGGTTGCACAGTTGCCCGTAACTCGCTCGTGTACGGCACTCATGAATTGCTCCGCGGACAGGAGTATTACACCTAGAGAACGGCCTCGCTCTGCGATCTCGAGAATTTGGTCGGTTATCGGCGAAGTCTGCCGACCGCGTGGGGCGTATTTGTTCAACTCGTCTACGAAAAAGATTATCTTTTCAGGACCCGGGTTGACGTCGCCGGTCTTTTCGTCCTCGACGCCTTCGGCTTTGACCTGGTAGAGGGTTTTCAAGATGTCGCCAAAGACTAGACACTGTTCGTGGTCGTGGAGCTTTGCGATGTCAACTACGTAGACGTGCCCCCCTTTTATCTTGCGGAACTCCTCGGACAGGTCCTTTTCCTTTCCTCCCATCGCTCCGGGAACAAATAGGCCGCTGCTTCCGGTCAGCACCATCCGTCGGATGTGCCTTCGAAAGACGCCGATCGATGAAGGTCTGATGTTCCTCCACCCATTCTTGGGTGGCGACCCCGTGGCGGGGTCAAATAAAGGGGGCTTGGTAATCAAGTCGTCGAAGCTCTTGATTGAATTTAGTTCGCGGTCACCTGTTCGAAATCCTTCTTTAAGTTCGCTTAGGATGCTTTCTAGCGTTCCATAGGCATCCGGCACTTCAGTAAAAAGAAAGTCCAACTTGTCGGCGGTGTTATGCCAATCGTATGCGTAGATTGCGTACTTCGTGGGGTCCGGCGGAGCATAGCTATTCGGTTGCCCTCTTCGCTTGCTACGTGGGACGTAGTAATGCACGCTTCCTGTCGAGAAGGTCTTCGGCTGTAGGCGCAGGGATTCCCAGAGCTGGATTTGGTCCGGCGGCAACTTCTTTGCAGGGTCCTCGTCAATGTGCAGTAAATCGCCGTGTTTTACGTTGAGCAGGATGACCGCGATGTTCTCTGGATTTGCCGTAGTTTGGAGAATCGCTTGGATCAAAAACATAGCGTAGGAGGTTTTCGTAGCTAGGCCGCTAATGCCGGTGATGTTTACATGCGCGGACTCCGGGCCGAGGAGATATCTGCTGTCCAAATATGCGGTCGCGGCCTCGCCGTTGCTGAGTCGGATGAGGCCGGCTGGTATCGCGTCTCTGGGCCTCTCAGTCATGAGCACGTCGATACCAAGGGCGCGGTAGATGCCTTGCTGGTCCGCGAATCGCACGTGTCTGCCGCTCGGAACGGGCATATAAATATCTGCGTCGTTGCTTAACACATTTACATCGGCGATGTCGGCTCCTTGGCGGGGGGTGTTAGGAACTTCAGCAACGTCGCCAAAATTGCTCGATATGTAGTTAGAAAGATGACCGGCAGCATCCGTTACGTGGTCGATGTTCGTAACTAGCCCGTACGTCTTTGTAGTCTTCTCTGGCCCTGCATAGGAGACTTGGTCGGTTTCGACGATGTCGAACGGATTGCAAATCGTGTCGTGCGCCAGCCAGAAGTGAAACTCGTCTGAACTGTTTGCTTCATTTTCCGTTGCGGATGTGCACCCGATGGCCCTTTGCTTCTTCGGGAGATCTTTGTCCTGCGGGTGACCGTCAGAGACCAGTGTTTCCGCATGTTGCGTTTTCTTTTCCGGAGCTGCCGACGACATATTTAGTCCTCCTGACCGTCAAATGCCTGTTGGTGCTGGCCATCGCACATGACCAAGGAGAACCTCACCAGTCATGAAGCGGGCCTTGGTTGCACTCTCAGCGCAGAAAATGGGATATAGGTGACAGTGCCACCGTGGGTCTTGCCCGTAAGGCGTGACACTGCGCTCTCCGATCAGACACCTCGAAAGTTCATTCACGAGATCTGTCTCTGCTGGCTGAGTCTTGGGGGTCGGTAATTCGACCTTTATGACGCCCATTAGCGGGTAGTCCAAATGTTTGTATGGCCAGAGTCTCAGGTACCAAAAGGCCACCTTGCCACCATACGAGGCGAATGCTGGAGTTCGGTGTGCGAATTCAAGGCCTTCTAGGAGTCCAGTCACATCAATGTGTCGCTGAGGGAGGGAACCGGAGAAATGGAATTGAGGCTTCTTGCTGAACGACTTTGCTACCCCAATCAGTGATGGTGTGTTCACGAATTCAGTCAACTTTACGGCACCGTCGAGAATCATCCACGAATTCTCTGACAGCAGACCATCAGCGCTATCAATGACTTCGATTTCCAGTTCATGCATCCGGTTCCTCGCGACTCCTCCTGCTTTGTTTCGCGGGTCAATTTCGCCCTTGGCAACGTTCACAGCATGCTGGTTGATGTCGATGACCTGAAACGCTAGGTCTGGCGAATTCAACGCGCGCAAGTCTTCCCACACACCGTCGGAAATGCCGTCGCCCCCCTTAGGAGCCAAGAGAAGTACTCTTGATTCGTTCCTGTGCAAGCTCAGTTGACCCGTGTCACTCCGCCTGACACAGCTTGCGCCAATTTGCGCCAGCATGATGGGGAACGAGCGGCCGCGCTCCACGCCGGTACCCAGGAAATATGTACGGAGGCTACCATCGAGGAAAAAACGGAACAGGTGTTTTTCTCGCCTGAACTTTGGCGGCACGAAGATATTCGTTGCCGCACTTGAAGGAGGATTGGTTTCAGCGAACTCATCTACGATATCCACGCCACTGTTAATGCGTTCGTCGTCCACTTCTTCGGCGTCGGGGCGCTGGAGGTATTCTACGGCTCCGCCTGTCGCGGGCAGTATGCGCAGGGTCTCACTGAGGACGCCTATTGCGCGACGTAAATTCTCGGCAAGCACCATTGCAAATTACCTCTCGGCAAGCATGCATCCTTTGCTGACCGACCAATTCGCCGCGTCCTTCGGACCGGGGGGGCAATCAGCCGGGCCCACTGTCGTAGCCGACGGAGACACCTTGCTGAGCCAGAGTATCCTCTTCAGGCGTCCTGGGAGCGATTTGGCCGCCAGGATAATAGTGTTCGATGATCGGACGCAGTGTTTGGTCAACGCCCGAGAGGAGCTCTTGGCGCTGACGGGGAGCGGCGTTAAGTTTTTCAAGAACGTCCAGGAGCTGCGCCCTACGCTCCGTCGTGAGGTGTCGGAACTCCCTCCGCCAGTCGGCCGCTCCGTTGTGGCGGTAGTGCGACCGATAGACAATGTAACGGTCGGGCATCGTGAGGATCTCCAAGAACTCTTCAAATGTCTCCCCGAATGCGCCCCGGATGAAGTCGGGGTTTGGACTGACCAATCCGCGCGTGGCTAACAAGATGCACTGAATGCCGCGTAAATAGCGCCACTTCCAACCCGGTGCTATGTGGCGGCGACTCACGTCGTCCATGGGAATGAATCGCATCGGGAATCCTGTGATGCGGATACCGAGCTCTCTGTTCAGGTTAGCGTTCACCCATAACCGGTCGTATAGTTCACGGGGCGTGTCCGCGAAGTTGAAGAGCATGTAGTTCGTGAATTCCTTGAAGCCCTCGCCCACAAGGAGGCGAATTGCTTGCTCATAGTCAGCTCGGATGCCGGCGAAATCAAAAGCCAGCCGCACCGGGGAGACGCAAATGCTCGCGAGAAGCTTTGCTAGTTCGGGCTTCTGGCTGATCAACCGGGCGTCCAACCCCTGATTGAAGTCGACTGTTCTTTCCCGCCCGTTGCGTTTAGCGCCAGCCTCGAAACCGAGTGCCCGAATCTCAGTAATGATGTCTGCGATTTCGGGGACACCCAAGATATTGTTATCCATCACGACCAAGTGCTGTTTTTCTCCGTGCTGCTGTCTAGCCTCGGAAACTTGTCTGCCCAGTGGGCTCATCAGCCCAAATTCCTTCTCGAGCAGGGGGACTGCACAAAACTTGCACGAACGAATGCAACCTTTGGTGATGCGAACAAAATATGCATCGCGGGGGTTGTACTCATAATCAAGGCGCTTGAGGATGCTGTAGTCCGGTACAAGGTTAGCGATGGCCGGCGTCCCCGGCCCCAAGCGACCTGGCGCGTCCAATGGACCCTCAACCACCGTACAAGAAGACCGTTGCCTGATGTATTCTGGCAGCAGTGTTACGCCGACGCCGCCGACATAAATGTCTTTAGGTTTCTTTACACTGGCGAGGTAAAAATCGATGGTGTTGGCCGTGCGAGGCAGTTCCCACGTAAATGAGGATGCAACATAAATCCGATCCCAGCGGCGCACGCCTGCCCACCTATGCTGGCCGCGAACAAAAGCAACGCGGTCGCCCCGGCTTCTGTGATACGTGGCCAGCCGCATCAGTCCGAGTGGCGGAAATTTCGACCGGTAGTCAGGTTCAACAAGCAGTATGTTACTCATTGCTTTCTACAGTCGCCGTCATTATGGTCTAACGGCCAATGGCCACGCAATAGCGCAAACCTCGAGAGCCACATAGTTCTTGTCGCTGCCGCTCTGTCAACAGGAGGCGCGGCAAATGCGGAGGCGGTAGATTTCTCCTGCCTGCCGCAAGCGAGAGAACCCGAGATGCCAGACTGAAGGCTGGCGGTAAGCGAGACGGGAGAGAGCAAGGCCGCAGAGATATTCCTCGCGAGCGGCGGGCGTGCCGCGGCGGCAAAAGAGCGGGCCAGCCGCACCAGATTCGGCTCCTCATTTCGCGCGTGGGCCACCGTCACGTCAAAAGCCTACGCCGCTCGCCCGACTCAGTTTGCATGGATGGGGTAGCCGTCCGGATCTTTGCCGCGCAGGTGCCGCCACCAGACCTGGATGCTCGGCACATTGATCGTGATCAGGAACAACTTGCGCAAATTGCCGGGAGGACAGTGCAGCGGACGGACACCGTGCCAGGAATGCGGCGTGCGCTGAAAAAGAAGGCTTCCGTTGCCGCGAGGCTCCAAGGCGGCCGCCACTTTCAGATCGTCGAAGCTCGGAGCGGAATGAGTCCTGAAACGCCGGCCACTGTCCAAAATCAGAATCTCGCCTCCCCATTTCGCGTCCCAATCTGCATCGGTATTGAAGTAGAAGATATGGGTGGCGAGTTTGCGGGCCGCATCGCAGTGCGGCGAGACCGCACACCCCTCCCATGCGTAATACCATTCAAACGTGGGGATGAATGTCCTCGGGCCAAGCGTTCGGCGAAGAAAGGACTGGTACACATCCCCTTGAAGTTCCGCAATGAATTCCTTCCAAGGCTCCGCCACGCCCAGGCCCGGCAGGTAGTGCAGCAGGTAGCGGTCGTGCGGGCCCTGGCCGTAGCCGCGTTTAATGCCGACTTGGCGCTCGAACGATGAGACCTCGGGCAGAGTCTGGCGCAGGCATTCGTAGCCTTCTGGCGTTAATGACTCTTCGATGTTGATCCAGGGGTATGGCTGCCGGTTCCGGAAACCTTCCACAGAAACTGCTTCGAGGCGTTCGCGATTCAGATATTGCATTAAGGGCTCTCTCTCCGAGGAGCGATCAGCCAGACTCTTGGATTGCCTTCGCAGCGATCATTCGCCCTGCACGCGCCGACCCGGCTACTGGGCGGGAATCAGATGCACGACCAGATCGCGGCTCCCCACGCGGTGCTCCATCCGACTCACAGGGCACACAATGCCACACGGCACACAATGATTCCGTGCCGAGCGGGGCTGTCAGTGATTCCGGTCACATCGAGGTGTGACCCGCGACAACCAGGCTACCCTCCCATTCACCTCGCGGTCGCCCAGTCAGAGGCTGTGGTGATGAAAGGAAACTTGCGTCGGGTAATACGTCACGCACGCGCCGCCGAGACATATGGCGTCGGAGCGCGTGCGCTGAAGATAGTCCAACCAGCAGCTGAGATTGAGATTGGCGGGATCCTCGTCGGCCAGCGTGAGCTGCGCCCGCCGCATCGGTTTAGCGACCCAAGATGGGGAGGAAGCAGGCGCCGCTGCCGCGCCTTCGGCGGCCTCAAGGAAATGCGGATCGGAGGCCGCGACAGGTCCGGCGATGGTAGTGGATTTCAAAAGATCTCGACGGGTGTAAGCAGGCGGCGTAGGCGAGTGGGCAGGCTGTTGCCGCGTTATTGCTCGTAGTTTTCTACGATTTTGGGCGGGCGGATGTGGGTCTTGTCCGGGTCCTGGCCCGCATCGCGAAGCGCTTCGCGCTGGCGCAGAAAATCCCAGCACTGGTCCAATTCAATTTTGATCTTGTTGAGCCGTTCTTGGTCCGCATCGGAGAGTGAAGCGTGCGAGTACAGGCGGTGTTCTTCGGCCGCGAGCCGCTGAATGTGATCCAGAATAGGCTGATCCTGTGCTTGGTCATCCATCGAGATTCTCCTCGTCACCTTCCTCGTAGGGCGCGTGGTCCCAAGATTCGAATCCGTCCCTCGGCCCCATAGGGCCAGAGGGGAGTGTAACATTGCCGGAGGCCGCCTCAAGAACCGGAGAGGTCGCACCCTTTTCTGCGTGCGGGGAGAGCGACGGGAGGGGAGTGACGGAGGTGGCAAATTCCCGCCGAATTCGAGCTTGCGGCGGTGGCCGGTGCTATAATCCGGCCGCAAGGTGGAAGGCCGAAACGGGACTGCACGGCGGCCTGCCCCAAGGGCTCCGCCGACTGGCGTTCCGGTCAGGAGCGAACCATGGAGAACCTCCCTTCGGGAATGCTGTTATATGTGCTGATCGTGTGGGGCGTGATAACTGGCGTCCTTGCGATCCTGGTGATTTACCGATCCATGCTATCCGCGAAAGAAGACGACCAAATCTTCCTGGACAAGGCCGAAGATCATATTGCGTTGGAGCAACAACGGCTCATCGCGCGAATCAAGCGCCTCACACGGCCGATCGTGACTCTGGCAGTGATTTCGGCTGTGCTCCTTCTAGGTGTGGCGGGGGTGTGGCTGTATCAGGGATTTAAGAGTTTCTAGGTCTCGAGCCGGCTATTGCGGCGGGGCCGGATTCTGGCCCGCGGGGACCGGAGTGGTCGAAACAGACGCCGCCTTTTTTAGCGGCGTGTCTGATACCATTGATGTGTGATTGAGGGCGATGACCCAGGCGTCAGCCTGCTTTTCGAAAACCAGCGAAGTGTGGCCCCGGATGTCTTGAGGCTGTCCATCCACTGAGACGATGTACTCCCACTGGTAGGTCGCCCACGCCGTATTCCCATCAACTTTAATCAAAGTGTTTGAGCGTTCGAGCTGGCCGCCCTGCGTGCGCGACCTTTGCGCGGAGTACGCTTTCGAGTAGGCGTCCCATCCAAACAGCGGCGGCTCCCATTCTCCGCTGACCACGCAGACGTTGTCCGCATAATACTTGTGCATCTCGTCCACCGCGCCGACTTGCCAAGCAGCGAGCATTTGGGAAATGACCATGTCGATTTTTTGGTTATCCGTCGTCTGAGGCATGGTCGAGGCGGCGGTATTATCCGGTTGATGATTCTTGTTCTTGTTTTTCTGAGCGGCAGCCGGAACCGCCGCCAGCGTGACGGCCAGAAAGAACGGTAAAAAGCGCTTCATACGTTCCCCCCGAAAAAGCTTCGCTGAAGATACCACGAACCGGTGCAGGCGCGGGGCCAAGAGGGTTGACCAAGGCGACACGCCCAGCGCAGCTCAAGTTCGCGCGACGCGGAAGCCGTAATCAGCGTATTCGAATTCGGGAGGAATACTGGAGCGCGCGGCGACGCGGGCGATCTTGATGTGATGCCGCCAGGAGCCTCCGCGCGAAGCACGGCGCGAACCTGAGGGAGGACCCTGCGGATTGCGTTCTGGAGATTGAGCATAATAGGCGGCATCGTACCAATCGGCGCACCATTCGTGAACGTTGTCGCCGATGTCGAAAAGGCCGTACGCGTTCGGCGGAACCTGCGCGACGCGCTCGGGGCCGTTCTTCCATCGCGTGGCGTAGCCCGGCTGCGATTCGGGAGCGGCGTCGCCCCAGGTGTAGAGTGCGCCTTCGAGTCCGCCGCGAGCGGCGCGTTCCCATTCAGCTTCAGTTGGAAGACGATAAGAGCCGCCGATGCAACGGGAGAGCCAATCGCAATATGCGGTCGCGTCGAACCAGGAAGTGGCGACGACCGGCTGCTGTGGATCATGGAACGCCGGGTCTCGCCAGTGACGTGGGTGGGGATGGCCTGTGGCATTGAGAAAAAAGGAGTAGTCGGCGTTCGTCACTTGCCGGGTGGCAAGATCGAACGCGTCCACCCAAACGCGATGGACAGGTTTTTCGTCGTCGCGGCCGGCGAGGTAGCCCATCTCGAACCAGCCTTCGGGGATGCGGACCAACTGTGGCTCGGGGACGCGGGCCGGAGACGATGGCTGGCCATCACGTTCACTACCGGGTGCCGTGGGCGCGGCGTTCTCCTCGGGAAGCATTTTCAGAATTGGCGGCGCGAAACGCGCTCACCGCGGAGAATAACACGAGCGAAACGCGCCCGCGAAATTCGCGAGTCATCAGAATACCGGACTCGCGCGAAACGCCGCCATCGGTTTACAATTCAGAGCTTCTTTCCGAGTGCCCGAATGCCAAGAGAACAAGCGACTCGAGTTGCGCCGGCCGGCAAGACGAAAGAAGTCCTGCACGAAGCGCGTCCGATTACGAGCGTGAAGGGCCGCCGAGCCGGCTGGATGCTTAGGCTGTTCGCAATCGCGGCGATGATGGCGTGCGCGCCGGGGTTGCGCGCTTCGCAGCTCGATCTTCCCGCCGAGGCGACGGAGGGTCTGCGCCTGTTGTATGGCGGGCAGCCGGACCAGGCGCTGCCGTTGTTTCAGAAGATCGAGCAGGAGCAACCGGAATCGCCGCTGGGATATCTCTTGGAGGCGGAGGCGCGTTGGTGGACGATCTACTGCGAAGCATGCGAGATCCGCTGGGGTTTTGTGGATGCGTGGAAGGCGCCGAATGCGGCGGCCAGCGATGCGTACCTGGCGCTCGCAGAGAAGGCGACGCAACTTGCGGAAACGGACATCGCAAAAAACGACACGGCGGAGATGGAACTCTACGCAGGCATGGGGTACAGCCTGCAGGCGCGCATACTGGGGTTGCGTCAAGCGCGCAGAGCAACCGCGCGCGCCGGAGTGGCGGCGCGGGAACACTTTCTGCGCTGCCTGAGTCTCGATCCGCAAATGGCCGATGCGTACACGGGATTGGGGCTGTACAACTATTACGTGGATACTCTTTCGGCGATGGCGCGCGTCATGCGATTTTTCATGGGCATCCCCGGCGGGGACAAACGGGTTGGAATTCAGCAATTGCGGACGGCGATGAAGCAGGGCGAGTTGACTCCGGTGGAAGCGCGATTCTACTTGGCAAAGAACCTGCGCACGAACGATTTTGAGTACGCCCAGGCGGCCGACGTGCTCGCGCCGCTCGTGCAGGAGTACCCGGGGAATCCGCTATTCTTGTTGTTGATGGGAAATCTCGATGCAGAGTTGGCCCGAAATGAGTCGGCGGCCACCTATTTTCGCTCGGCTGAGCAGATAGCTGCAACGGGAGGAGCCTGTTCGGAACGGGTGACGGAGCTGGCGCGACAGTTTCTGAATACGATCTCAGCGCAGGACGGACACTAACTGGCTGGTGGGAGATCGATCGGAGCAGGCAACGGCCAGACAAAGCGTGGCATCTCAACGGTTTCCGAACCAGGGGATGATACAGGAGCCGCCGTGCGGGTTGACTTCGGTTTGGCCGGGGTGGTATCAGTGAGGGTTGTCCCAGCCCGAAGATCTGAGTCCGGGATCGCCGAGAGGCTCTAGAGCCGCGCACATGCCCGCAAGGACCAAAGCAGGCGAAAGGTTCCCATCACCCGCGCCACAAGCAGGGAATGCCGCCAACGATGCTGCGCAACCTATTGCGCAGCCGCGGAGCGTTCTGGAGATGATGGGGCGTTGGGGATTGCTGGCGGTACTGTTGATGGGAGCCGGCTCGGCGGGCTGCAACGAATTCAATACGACGATCGGCACGCCGACTCCGGCCTCTACGATTTTTTCGCTCAGTCCGAGCAGCATCAACGTGGGTAACTCACCGTTCATCCTGACTGTGAACGGGTATGGCTTCGTGTCAAATTCGGTCGTGCAGTGGAATCTGGTCAATTTGACCACGACCTTTGTCAGCTCGTCGCAACTGACCGCTTTGGTTCCAGCCACCGACATCGCGCAAGCTGCGACAATCAGCATCACAGTGAACACGCCGGGTTCAGCGCAATCGAACCCACAGCAGGGGATATTGGTTCAGGACGAATCAAACGCTCTGCCATTTCTCGTGTCGGGCGGGGGGAATCCCGTACCTACGATTACCTCGCTGCAGCCAGCGACCATCGCCGCGGGTACCGCCGCATCTTTCCCGATGAAGGTGGCGGGGACGCAATTCGTGCAAGGCGCGGTCGTCAACTGGGCCAATCCGATCTCGACGCCACTCGCGACGACTTTTGTGAGTGCGACGGAAGTGGATGTAACGATCACGCCCGCTCTGGTCGCGACCGCCGGAACCGCACGAGTATCCGTAACGAATCCTGCGGGCGGCCCGCAAAATACCGGCGGTGGAACCTCGGGTACGCTGACGTTCACGATTACCGATCCTCCGCAAAATAACGCGCGGTCAAATGGGGGTCTCTCTGCGGCCTCCTCAATCGGCCCGCTTTCGCCGGCCATCAGCAGCGACCACAGATATCTCGCGTTCGTTGCGCCAGTACCCGACCCCACGAGCGACGCGAGCACGGGGCCGACGAACGTCTACGTGCGCGACACGTGCGCGGGAGCCGCGGCGAGCTGTGTGCCAGCGACGACGCTGATTTCCGTTGCAGCGGATGGCTCCGCGGCGGACGGATCGAGTCGCGCGCCTTCCATCAGCGCGGATGGCCGCTACGTTTCGTTTGTCTCGACCGCGGACAATTTGATCGCAGGCGGTTCGGGCGGTGTGGGGGAGATTTTCGTACGCGACACATGCACCGGCGCGCCAGCCGGCTGCGTGCCTGCGACGACGCTCGTTTCACTTGCGGCCGACGGCTCGTTTGCCAACGGGCCGAGTGATTCACCTTACCTCAGCGCCAATGGGCGCTACGTCGTGTTCGAGTCGTCAGCGACGAATCTTGTGCCTAACGCAAAATCGTCCTCGCCTGCAATCTACATGCGCGATCTTTGCACGGGCGGGCCCGCGGGCTGCCAGGCCTCGACAGTTCTGCTATCTGTGTCAGGCGCAAGCGCATCGAGTCCGTAATCGAGTAGGTCCACCTTGTAATTATAATTCTTCAGGAATCCTGCGTCTGCCGATTCGATGGGCTTCAGGGGCTATGACTCCTGACTTCGCAACGCTTTTCGGTAAGGCCGAACAGGGTGCTGAAGAAAGTCTCTCCCATGTCGTTCCGAACGAAGCGAGGAATCTGCTCTTCGCTACAATACAGGGGAAAAGCAGATTCCTCGGGCAAAGACCGCCCTCGGAAGAACAGCTTCAAGTGTTCTTCTGCAGCCTGTGATGCCGCGCCCCTGAGGAACACGAAGTATGAAGCGTCTTGAATTCATTCCGGCAAGAGAAACAATCGGTCGGGCGCGAGTTGCACGCGCCAAGGTTGAGGCTGCGCCTTGAAGGATTCCCAGTGGTCCTTGAAAACCTCCGCTTGCAGATGGAAGTCGGCCGAGGAAGAAGGCGGGGCGTTCAAGCGAAGAAACAGCGTGATGCGAAACGGAGATTCGGTCGAGGAAGCGAGCCAGCACGGAAAAGTGTTTTCGCCCGCCGCGCCGGGGCTCGCAACGCCATAAACATGGACGTGATGCGCCCGAATCGCGATGTGCGCGGGGACTTCCTTTGAGTCTTGCACAAGGCGCAAGCGGCAGTTCCAATCCAGCGCTTCCCAAAGATCTTTTCCCAGGGGTCGCACGCGGGAAAAATTCTTGCAGCCCGTGAGCCGGGCAACTTCAAGAGTAGGCGGGTGGCGGAAGATTTTCTCTTTAGGCCCGGCGGCCGCGACGCCGCCGTGTTCGAGCACGACCAAATCGCCGCAGAAGCGATAGGCTTCTTCGATGCTGTGGCTCACAAAAAGCGTCACACCGTGAAAGCCGGCAAGCGTTTCGCGGAGTTCGCGTTCGAGTTCCGCGCGCAGGTGCGTATCGAGGGCTGAGAATGGCTCGTCGAGCAGGAGTGCCAGCGGTCGCGGAGCGAGCGTACGCGCAAGCGCAACGCGCTGCTGCTGCCCTCCCGAGAGTGAAACAGGGTGGCGCGAACCCAGTCCGTCGAGACGATACGCCGTGAGTTGCGCCGCGATGCGCCGCTTGCGTTCTTCGCGAGAGAGCACGGGCGAATCACCTGCCGTCGGAATCGAATCGCGCAAACCAAATGAAATGTTTTCACTGACCGTCATATGAGGGAAGAGCGCCAAGCGCTGGAAGAGAAGCCCGACGCGGCGCTCGCGTGAGGGAAGATCAATGCGGCTGGCCGAATCGAAGAGCACGCGGCCATCCAAGACGATGCGGCCGCGGTCGGGACGCTCGAGCCCTGCAATCGTTCGCAGCGTGAGGCTTTTTCCCGAACCCGACGGACCCAGGATCCCGAGCGGAGCGCCGGCGGCCATGAACGCCACATCGAGGCGGAAACCGCTGCGGAATCGTTTCTCGACTTGAACGGCCAGTTCCACGTCATCCCCTTTGTGAACTGCGCCCTTGGGCGCGCGCCCACAGCGCGAGAGCGGCAAGCACTACAAATGTGACGGCCAAGACCACCAGGACGGCGCCGAATGCGTCGTGCGTCCGCCCGGCTTCGATATCGAAATAGATTGCAACGGGAAGGGTTTGCGTTCGGCCGGGAATGTTGCCGGCGAGCATCAGCGTGGCGCCGAATTCGCCAAGCGCGCGTGCGAAGGCAAGAGTTGCGCCGGCGAAAATGCCGGGGGCGGCAAGCGGCAGCGCGATGCGGCGGAAGACGCGCCCTTCCGAAGCGCCCAGGGTCCGGGCGGCGTCGAGCAAAGCGGGATCCACCTGCGCCAATGCGCCGCGCGCCGTGACGTAAACCAGCGGAAAAGATACGACGGTCGCGGCAATCACTGTGGCGGGCCAGGAAAAAACGACGATTGCGCCCAAATGCATCAGGACGGTCCCCAGCGGCCCATTGCGGCCAAAGAGCAGGAGCAGAAAGAAGCCGACCACAGTGGGTGGGAGCACCATCGGCAGGAGACAAGCACCGTCAAACGCTAGCCAGAAGGAATGCTTCCAGCGTTCGCGCCAGTGCGCCGCGCTGACTCCGAAGACGAGCGCCAGCAAGGTCGCCGTCAGCGAAGTCTTCAGAGAAATCCAAATTGGAGAAGGATCCACGACCATAGCAATGAGCCGCACGGGCTAGGGAGCCGGGAGGAGGAACCCAAACCGGCGAAACACGGATCGCGCATCGTCGCCTCGTAAGAATTGCAGGAAATCCCGCGCGGAATCCTGATGCGCGGAATCGCGGAGGACAGCTGCGGGGTAGACGATGGGCGACCTTGAATCCCTGGGCGCTTCGGCGACGATCCTCACTCGGTCAGAAATGGCAGCGTCGGTCGCGTAGACGATTCCGGCGTCCGCGCTGCCGCTTTCCACGTAACCCAGCACCTGCCGCACATCCGCGCCGAGGACGGCTTTGCGGCGCACGGAATCGTAGATGCCCAGCGCTTCGAGGGTTTTCTCGGCGTAGATTCCCGCGGGGACGCTTCCCGGATCCCCCATCGCAACGACACGCACATCGGCTCGCGACAAATCGCGAAACCCCGCTATCTTGCCCGTCCCCTTCGGCACGACGAGCACGAGCCGGTTCTCCAATAGATTGATGCGCGTGCCGGACAAGAGCAACCTCTTCGTTTCGAGCGCGTCCATGGATTGCGGCGAGGCCGCGATGAACACGTCCGCGGGAGCGCCCTGCTCTATTTGAAGTTCGAGAGTTCCGGAGCCGCCCAGATTCAGGGTGACGCGGACATTCGGATGCGTCTTGTCGTAGAGCGGAATGATCTCATTCAACGCGTCTTGCAGACTTGCGGCGGCCGAAACCAAAATGCGGACAGGCTCCTGCCCGCGGAGCCTCGGCGAAACCGGGAGCGCCGCTATCAGCAGCGCCGCGAGGAAAAACGTGCGCGATGGGTTCGTACGTCTCATGTCCGGAAGAAGTCAGCGAGCGGCAGCTTCCTGCTCGAAGGCGTGATACGAGGAGCGAACCAAAGGCCCGGACTCGATGTGACGGAACCCCATTCGTTCCCCGAGGTGTTTGTATTCGGCGAATTCATCCGGATGAACGAATCGCACAACGGGCAAGTGTTCGCGCGTTGGTTGCAGGTATTGTCCGAGAGTGAGGATGTCAACGTGTTGCGCGGCGAGAGCCTCCATGGTGGACAACACTTCGGAGCGCGACTCGCCGAGGCCAAGCATCATGCCGGTCTTTGTTGGAACCGCAGTTGAGCCCTCAGTTGCGGGCCGCCCGCAAATCTCCTTGGCGCGACGCAGCAACTCAAGTGAACGCTCGAATTCTGCTCCCCGCCGGACTTGCCGGTACAGGCGGGGCACGGTTTCCACATTGTGATTCAGCACGTCCGGCCGGGCGGCCATGACGGTTTCGAGCGCGCTCCATTCTCCGCGGAAATCGGGAATAAGCACCTCGACTTTGCAGCGCGGGACGCGTTCGCGAATCGCGCCAATCGTTCGCGCGAAAATGCCGGCGCCGCCGTCCGGCTGATCGTCGCGATTCACGGAAGTGACGACGACGTAGCGCAGACCCATCCGTTCGACCGCGAGGGCCACACGTCCGGGTTCCTCTTCATCGGGCGGACCGACCGGCTTGCCGGA
>DASPOJ010000053.1:0-22120 GCA_035626055.1 Candidatus Methylomirabilota bacterium
TTTCGGAAAAAGTGGCGTCGCAGGCGCTTTCACTTCCGATGCATGCTCACCTTCTCCCCGAACAGCAGCAAGTTGTGGCGGAGAGTTTGCTCGCGTTCATGTCGCTCAAAATGCCGATGGCCTAGCACTTCTTCCGCGGCGCAAGGCCTCCCGCGCAACAGGACGGATTGCTTGTTTCCCGCGTCCTCGGAGGCCCGGCCTCGAGCAATCCCTCGGCATCTTCTCGAAGAACCTAAGAGGACCATCGGACGTCAATACCCGCCGGGGCAGCTTTCGAAAAGAGCTAATGAGACACCCAATGAGAATCTGCATGATCGCTTACGCCTTCTACGACACAGACACCCGCATGATGCAGTACGCGAGTGCGCTGGTGGAGCGGGGCGACACGGTGGACGTCCTGGCTTTGCGGATGGAGGGCCAGTCCGCCTTTGAGGTGCTCAACGGCGTAAACGTGTATCGCATTCAGACGCGCCGGGTGACAGAAAAAGGGAGTTTTTCCTACCTACTGAAGATCTTGAGATTCTTGCTGCTTTCCGGATACATCCTAACCAAGCGGCACCTCTCGAAGCGGTATGACGTCATTCACGTCCATTCCGTGCCTGATTTTCTCGTTTTCGCAGCCTTGGCGCCCAGACTTTTGGGAGCGCGCGTCATCCTCGATATACACGACATCCTGCCGGAGTTTTATGCGAGCAAGTTTGGCGTCGGCAGGGACTCCCTTGTTTTCAAGGCGCTTCTTTTGACGGAGAGGGTCTCGACCGCGTTCTCTGATCACGTGATCCTTCCCAACCATCTATGGGAAGAGCGGCTCGTTGCACGTTCCGTGAAACCCGGCAAGTGCACGGTCTTTATCAACTACCCCGATCCGAAGATGTTCTCACGTCGGCCGAAGAACAGTTCCAACGGCAAGTTCATTATTCTTTATCCGGGAAGTTTGAATAAGCACCAGGGTGTGGACATCGCGATTCGAGCTTTCGCTCAGGTTGCAGGGCAGATGCCGGGCGCCGAGTTTCATATTTATGGCGATGGCCCAGAAAAACCGGCGTTGGTCAGTCTTGGTAGGGAGACCGGCCTCACCGATCAACTCGTCATCCATGGAATGGTGCCCACTGCGGAAATCGCGAACGTGATGGCCAACGCCGATATGGGCATCGTGCCGAAGAGGGCGAGTTCTGAGTTTGGAAACGAAGCCGCCAGCACAAAAATCATGGAATTCATGTCACTGGGAGTTCCCTTAATCGTATCGCGCACCAAAGTTGACCAGTATTATCACAATAGCTCGCAGGTCAGATTCTTTGAGTCTGAGAATGTAACTGAACTTGCCGGCGCCATGTTGGAACTTTGGAAGAATAGCGAACTCCGCCGGGAACTGGTGGCCGGTGCGACGAAGCACGTCGAGCTCAATTCATGGAGTCAGAAGAGGTTTGAATACTTGCAATTGGTTGACGACCTGCATCATCGAATGATCCCTCGAAAAACAAAGGCCCCGGCGAATTCTGTCCGTGCCGATAACGAAGCGAACTCCTCACAGGCGGTCCACAGCCGTTCTCAATAGCAGTCTACACAACGGATATGAGGCTAGATCGAGCCGCAAGCATCGGTTTGTTTCACCCCGTGTCGCATCTGTTCGTCGGCCATCGGCAGACGCGCGTGCCGATCTTGATGTACCACGGGATCTCCACGGAACTGGGCGGCCGGCATCCCTATTTCGAGACCCACACTGCGCCCGAACTGTTTGCGCGTCACATGCAGTTTCTGCAGGAGAATGGCTACGCCACCGTTGACCTGCACGAAGCGATTGAAGCGGTGATGGTCGGGTTGAACGCCCGCAAGCGCGTCGCGATCACCTTTGACGATGGCTTCCGGAACTTCTATACGGATGCGTTTCCGATCTTGGCGCAGCACGGGTTCAAAGCCACTGTCTTTATCGTGACTGGACTCACCGGCGAAACACCGATTTGCCGGCAGGGCAATGAGTATCTGACCTGGCGCGAAATCCGGGAGATGCACTCCTACGGAATTCGCATCGGCTCCCATACCGTGAGCCATCCGGACCTTTATCGGCTTAGCCCGAGCGAGATCGAGTACGAAATCAGGCAATCGAAGGAAACGATTGAGGATGCACTGGGCGAATTCGTCCGCTCGTTTTCCTACCCCTACGCTTTCCCCCAGCAAGACAAGAGATTTGTGGAGCGATTGAAAGACCTTCTGCGGACTCATGGCTATGAAAACGGAGTTTCTACGATCTTGGGAACCGCGGGCCCCGATCATGACTGGTTCTTTTTGCCGCGCCTCCCGGTGAACTCCTACGATGACCTGCGCTTCCTTGCCGCGAAGCTGGAGGGCGGCTACGACTGGCTGTATACCGCGCAGAAGTTCTACAAGAGAACGATTAAGCGATTTGCAAAGGATTCTTCGGACCCGCAGCTCGCAACAAGCTTGGAAAGGTGACGCGAAGCCGCTTTCATGGATTTGTCCATCATCATCGTGAATTGGAACTCGACCGACTATCTGCGCGCCTGCCTCGGTTCGATCTACCGGTTTGTGCGGGGGATCGAGTTTGAAGTAATCGTGGTGGACAACGCCTCGAATGATCCTTGCGAGCATATGCTCCGGCAGGAGTTCCCCGGCGTCATCTTTGTGCAGAGCGGTGCAAATTTGGGATTCGCACGGGCCAACAACCTTGGTTTTTCGCATTCAACCGGGGAGATTTTGCTCTTCCTGAATCCTGACACCGAGGTGAGCGACGATTCGATTGTGAAAATGGTGCATCGTCTCCGGGCAACCGAGGGAGCCGCGGCTGCGGGCGCGCGGTTGCTGAATACGGATGGTTCCCTGCAGACGAGTTGCGTGCAGTCGTTCCCGACGATTGCCAACCAGTTGCTCGATTTCGATTTTCTGAGGCGCAAGTTTCCCACGTCGCGGCTTTGGGGCACTCGCGCGCTCTACCGAACGGACAACAGACCGGCTGAGGTTGACGCTCTTTCCGGCGCATGCTTCATGATGAAGCGGAGCATTTTTGAGAGGGTGGGTAAGTTCACGGAAACATACTTCATGTATTCCGATGATCTTGATCTCAGCTACAAAATCAGAAAAGCGGGCTACCGCGCGATTTATCTGAACGACTGCACGATAACTCACCATGGGGAGAAGAGTTCCGAAAAGCGAGAGGACAACTTTGCCGATCTCTGGCAGCGTGAATCATTGGCCCAGTTCTTTCGGCAAGCCCATGGGCGTGTCTATTCCGCAACCTATCGGGTTGCGATGGCTTGCATCGCCGCCCTTCGCGTAGGATTGGCTCTGTGTTTGGTTGCGTTTGGAAAATCCGGCTTTGGAAACAAAAGGCCCGCGAGTGTTCTGAAGAAATGGTCGCGAATTTTTCGCTGGGCCATTGGACTGGAAGCGCGGCAGATCCGAGCGGAGGCCAGGTAAGATAGCTCCTTTCAGAGAAACCATGCGCGATTTGAAACATCCACGGTACGCGCTCATCACGCCGGTACGCGATGAGGAGACGTTCATCGCGGAGTCGATTCAATCGATTTTGGCGCAGACCCTGCCGCCCACGAAATGGATCATTGTGGACGACGGCTCCGCTGACAAGACTGTCGAGATCGTCCGCTCTTATGCCAGCCATACTCCGTCTCTAGAAATCCTTGAGTTACCGCGCCGTGAGCAAAGAGCGCCTGGCGGTGAAGGCGCGATCGCTCATGCGCTGCACCAGCTGACGCTCACGGACTATGAATACTTGGCGCGTTTTGACGCCGACCTGCTTTTCGGATCTGACTACATTGAGCGGATCCTCGAGGAATTTGAACGCGACCCGCAGCTCGGCATCGCGGGGGGCGGTCTGTATATTCAGCGGAAGGGCCGCTTGGAGTTGGAGAAGGTGCCCGAATATCATGTCCGCGGCGCTCTCAAGATGTATCGCCGCGAATGCTTTGAACAGATCGGCGGCATCACGGCTCGCATCGGCTGGGACACGATCGACGAAGTGTTTGCCTGGACAAAGGGGTGGAAGACACGAAGTTTTTTCGATTACAGGGTCATTCATCGCCGCCCTACCGGCGAAGGGATTCACGCGGGCCGCGTATACTGGGAACGAGGAAAGGCCGAATATCTGACGTGGAGCGCGCCCTTTTTTGTGCTTGCTAAGGCTGTTAAGACTGCCTTGACGGAGCTCTCCATCCTAAGACCTGTGTCCTACCTCTCGGGCTTCCTTGCTTGCTATGTCAATCGGATGCAGCGCATCCAGGACTCCGCGTTTGCCAAGGCGCGCCGCGAACAGCAGTGGGGTAGACTGAGATCTTTCCGTGCGCTCCCGCAGGTTCAGAGAATTCACACGACCCAAACCGCCGTACCAGTGAAGCCGTGCGTTGACGAGTCGCTCGACAGGTTGGCCGATAGATGACGCTCATTTTGTTGCTCGACATTCTTGCCGTGGGATCTCTCTGTGTCGTGGTGCTGAAGAGAGGGTTTGAGGGAGCATTACCCCTGGCGGCATTCCTGCTGATCTTGTTTCCGAACGAATCCCAAATCCAACTGCCCGGCCTGTTCGATTTCACGACGCAAAGAATCGTCGTAGCTGCGTTGATAGTGCTGTATTTTTCCCACGGACGGCGGCAGCGGGAAAGCGAACATAAGAACCCGCTTCCTCTAAGGTATTTGATTCTCCTCGTCATCGGCTGGATGTTGCTTTCCTCCGTGAATTCGGTGGTGCCTAGCGTCAGCATCAAAGCTACCCTGTCGCAGGTTTTTGATTTTTTTGTGCCGTACTACATCTACGCTAAGACGGTATCCAAGACGGAGACAGTTCACGAGATTCTCTTTGCCTTTGTTTCGGGAACATTCTTGTGTTCCATTTTCGGATTCTTTGAAGCATACCAGGGGTGGAGTGTCCTCTCGCTCTTCCCCGCGCTTGCGTCACGCTTCTCGGGGATTGCGGGCATAGCTGCAGATCGCGGCGTACGGGTCCAATCGACGTTCGGCCACGCCATCTTGTTCGGGGCCGCGCTCGCAATGGCGATCCCGTTGGCGCTGTATCTCTTGACGGTCACCGAGAATAAGTGGCGAAAGCTCTTCCTTTGGGCGGCGATCCTGCTCATGTTTGTGAACATTTACAAGACGGGCAGCCGCGGCCCCTGGATGGCGTTGGTGCTTTCCCTGGCAATCCTCCTCGTAATGGGCCGAGGCCTGATGCGTAAGTATTTGATCTTGATTGTGACCCTCGCTGTCATAGTCTTGGTGGCAAGACCCGGCGTATGGAATACGATCGCGGATCTTTATGGAGAGACCATAAATCCCACGACTGTCCAGGGGCAGTCTTATGAATGGAGATACTTGTTATATGACATCTCCAAGAAAGAATTGTCGAAAAGCGTTGGTCGCAGCCTCTGGGGATACGGGCCGGAGTCTTTTTATTTTCTGGGTTTGACGGCGCCTTTTATGGTGGACGGCGAGATGCACATGGTGAAGGTCGAGAGTTGCGACAGCGCGGTGGTGGAGCTGATGATGGATACGGGTTATGTCGGCTTCTTCTTGGTGGCCGCGCTTCTGCTGAAGGCGGGTTTGGTCACTCTACGCAACTTTTTCAGGATGTCGAAGCCGGAAAATTCGCTCTGCGTGGTCTTCTTCGCTAACCTGGCTGCATTCTGTTTCTTAATGACAAGCGTTGAGCTTTTCAACTGGGGCCAGCAGGCTTATCTGCTGTGGATCATCATCGCGCTTTCGATGATCTATCCAGCCTGCAGCAAGCGGGTGAGTTCCCCGCTTGCCGTCATTGAACCCCAGTCACTTGCACGGCGGTGGGCGGAGCCGGTTGTTGCGACGCGGAAGTAGACCCAAGTTGAAGTGCTCCGCGGTCCCAAACTCCATTCGCCCCGCGAGTTGTTCCCAGCATGTCGACATTGTACGGAGAAGCGAGCGATACTCCAGCCTGGCTGGTGAACGGGTCCGGCAGTGCGAGCTGGTACCCCGCAATGGTGGCCGCTGGCTGTGAAGTAGCAAAGGGACTAGCTGTGCCGCTTACGTTGTAGTCGTGCGCTGCCGGCGACGATTGGGTTTGCCAGTTTGCGGAGTTCGCGGTCGTTCCTTGGAAGGAAGCGTTGTAGTCCTCCGTGCAGGTACCACTCAACAGGTTACAGATGGGATTGTAATTGCCATAGACATACGCGGAGGCATACCACAGGTTGTTCTCGATGATCACGTTTGCGGTGCCCGTGATGCCACCCGGGACTCCCGATATGGGCAGCGTGCTGTAGACGTTGTATCCGGCGACCCCGGGCGGGTCGAAGTTGGCAATCGTGTTGTTGGAGAACAGGAATGTGCCAGTCAGATTCTCAGGGGAGCCATTCCCATCGCCCAGAGCAAGGATTCCGTTGTCCATCGTGTTTAGCCAATAGGACTGCCCCAAAGAGAGATACGCGGCGTCATTAAAGAAAATATTTCCATAGACGAACCAGTTTGACATCGCCGGATTCGCTGCACTCGCATCGCAAATCAACCCGGACCCGGAGATGTCTTGAAAAACGTTGAAGCGGATAGTCACATTGTTCGCAAGAAGCGAGTAGGCTTCGTCGTGCTGCCCGTTCTGGCCCGTGTGGTTGTAGGAAACCCAGTTGTATTCCCACGTCACACTGTTGTTGACCGATCCCCCGGATCCGGTGTCATTCATCTGAAACTGGGTGTTACCGGTATGGTGATAGTAACCGTACCCGACATATAGGTTGGAGACGGGACTTCCCTCAAAGAGGGCGTAGTCGGCCCAGACGCCGCAATTGTCTGAGCTGCACTTGTCGGCGGTGCTGTTATTGTTCGGGAAGCCCGCGCCCGTGCCTTCCATCTCGACGTAAATGAAACTGATGTTGCTGTTTCCACCGATATAGAAGGCCTCCCCACCGCCGTTGGTCTGGTTCCAGAACTTGATGTTGTAACCGGATTGCCAGTCTGCTCCGCGCGATTGGCCGTTGAATGTCCAGTAGTCTGTCGATGCAGAGCTTGGTCCAAACAGGGCTTGACCTGCGAAGCTATTGCTCCAGTCGCTCGCCGGCCCATGACTTGAGGTTGTCGCAGCCTCGATCGTGATGAGCAAAGTGCCGCTATCGGGCGTATTAAACGCGACGGCGCCGTAGTTCCCAGCGGCGATCCAGTAGGTCACTCCGCGCGTCATGCTCCCGGGATTCACGTTTCCTGAGCCGCTTCCGAAGCCCGTGTATGCGTTCGTCCAGCTTGAGCCGTTGCCCGAACCGGTGGCCGAGGCATAGATGTAGCAGTTGCCGTTCCCGTCGCATCCAGAAGCGGCCTGAAGATATCGGGGGGCCAAGAGGATGGCAGAGATCACGATGACCAATCGAACGATCCGGTGAAGTTTGAAGTACATTTGCACTCCTTCTCTTTCAAAGTCGCGAAGGACGGGAGGCCAGCTCTTGGATTTCTACTCCCATGTAGCTTACCTGTCTCAAACTATTACATACAGGCCCTAATCGAATGCTACTGGTCATAGGGACAGCTGCTGTACATGTACCCTCAAGGCCCTCCGCGCACCGGAATCCTTATTGCCAGCCGAGATGCGCACCCCGCCGAGGTTCCCTGGACCTAACGGGGATAGAGTGACATTAACTCCTCCACCCGGCCTGTTTCGATCGAGATTGGCCGTCGAGGCTGGCAATCTCTTGCCACATTTGTGCAAACCCTTTCGATAGTTGGGTGTTCTGCTTCCGAAAATCGTGCCCAGTACTTCGGCTTCCCGAAGAACTTCATTCTTTAATCCAGTATTATCAATGACTTAGAAGGCGTCGTTCGACGAGTCCCCCATGTCAACAAGCCAGATATGGCATGTTAATTGCCATCAATGGACCTTAACACGTCGCTTTTGTGGCGGTAGCCTATCCAGCCCTGTTCGGCCGTCGTAGCGAATCACTCTACAAGACAGGCCGAATCCCACAATCTGAGACCGGGAGTACTGAGCTAATCACACCCTCGATAACGAAATGCCGGTCGATTCGAGCCAACGCGTTAGAATCCTTCGCGAGACAACCCAATGAGCCGCAGCGTTTCGGCAATCATTCCTATCTACAATCGTCCAGAGATCATTCGCCATGCAGTTGAGAGTGTCTTTTGGCAAACACTCCCCGTGTCGGAGCTTATCCTCGTGGATGACGGTTCAACCGAAGATGTCGAAGGGGAGGTTCGGCGTCTCGTCGGTGAAACACCTGCCTGGAAGGATCGAGTCGTATTTGTCCGCCAGGAAAACCAGGGTCAGAGCGCGGCTTTGAATAACGCATTAGCGAGGGCCAAAGGCGATTGGATTGCGTTCAATGCCAATGACGATCTTTGGTTGCCCTCGAAGCTGGAATGGCAGTTCCGTGCCGTCGAGAAATTCAAGGACCAGTGCGGCGTTTGTTTCACTGATGCGTGGTTCATGAACAATCCGCACATGAAGCTCAATCTTTTCGAGTTCTTCAAGAAGCACTATGAGGGCCCGCTTGGAATCATCGAAGATCCGGTCAGACTCATAGTCAGTAATCAACACCCGGCGTGGGTTCAAACCTGTCTTGTGCGCGCTGACTTGATCCGCGAAATTGGGGGATTCGATCCGAAATTGCGTTACAGTGAGGACCACGATTTCTTGTTTCGATTGGCCCTAAAAACCAAGTTTTGCTACGTCAGCATGCCGATGGTCCTGATCGACCGTTCCCCCGCGGACATCCGGCATACCGGGGAATCGGAAAACTGGCACAAAGTGGAGTTTTGTCTCAAGGCTGATCAACACCGCTTCGAGAAGCAACTAAGCCTCAGTCGAGATCTGGAACCGGATGTTCGTGCAACAATTCGCAAGAACCTCAGGTCAATCCATAGCTCCTGGGCGAACTTCTATTTGGCGAGCGGAGATTACCCTGAGGCGCGAGAGGCCCTGTCTGCGGCCGCAAGATACGACCTCACGGCAAATATTGCATTCAAATGGGTTCTGACTCGAATTTCCCCCGCTCTGGCGAAAAGAGTTCTTTCGATCCGCGATCGTGGCGCCGCTGGTGGGCGACCCGATCGGGTGAGCTGGCGGCAAGAAAAGATTTCCTGAGCAGTTAGTCCCCAGGAATCGCGAGTCCAACTTTTCTTCTATTGGCCCACGGCCCTCGCGTCCAGGTTTTCCGATTCGGAGCAGGCATTTCGCATTTTGTCGCGGGGGGGACGCTGGACTGTCACTGGTCTGGCTGCCACAGTCGCCGCATCAACATCAATGTCGCGAAGTTGCCGCTCAGGATACGAAAGACCGAAATAGTCTTGGTCTCGTGCTTCCTTTTGCCCCAAGCTGGGCTGAGTTGGTCTTTCGTCTGTTTGTTGTCCGCAGTCAGCAGCCGGACTCACCGCGTCTGCATGATGAGGAGCGCCGCATTAGGACTCTGAGCGGGTATCCCGTGCCACCGCGCCTGCAAGAGGCATTCCGAGAGTTGAGTATGAAACAAGGTTGTCTCCCAATTTGCGAAGCAAGCCGCGTTGAGGTTCGCGGCCTGCCGGCCGTTCCGCACACTGCTCTATTCGCGGTTGAGAAGGATGTCTCGACGATTCGCGAGTACTTCCGATGAAATCCATTTTTCGCGCTACCGCCATTCTAAGCGGCAGTTCGATCATCACCATTATTTTGGGGATTGTGTCGGCCAAGGTCCTCGCCTTGTTCTTGCAGCCGGCCGGCTACGGCTACTACGGCCTGCTTCAGAGCTTCGTTGGGGTCACGACCTTGTTCGCCGGGTTGGGAATGTCCACCGGTTTGGTCCGGCTGGGAGCGCGCGCTGCCGCGCAAAATGATGAGGCGGCGCTGGCACGTCTAGATAGCGGAGCTTGGCTTTTGTTCGTTGGGTTGGGGAGTCTGACACTCACGACAATCACTGTGCTCCGAGTTACGCTCAGCCGATGGGCGCTTGGGAGCCCCGATCATGGCTGGACGATCGTCCTCATGGGATTCGCTCTGCTTTTCACGGTTGCGGGAAACGTTCAAGTCGGCACGCTCAATGCTCACCACCGCGTCGGGGCGTTGGCGAAGTATGCGGTTGTGAACACGCTCGGAAGCGGTCTGTGTACGATAGGCGCAGTCCTGATCTGGCGCACGCATGGCATTGTTCCTGCTGTGATTGCTAGTGGTGCGGTCAACTGGCTTTCGTCTCGATACTTCCTCCGCCGCGAAGTCAAGCCGGCTCGAATTCGGCCGACTCGCAGAGAAGCTTTCCAATCAGCAGTGGCGCTGGCGCGATTTGGAGGGCCGTTTACACTCAGTACGATGGTGGGCACGGGCGTCCAGCTGGCGCTTCCAATGGTCGTTGTGCACTTGCTCAATCCAGCGAGTGTTGGCTACTACAAAGCGGCGGCCGCTATTTCGGTGGGCTACTTGGGATTCTTGGTCACAGCGATGGGTCAGGACTACTATCCGCGGGTCTCTGCGGTGTCTCACCAGCCCGAAGCCATGGTGAAGCTCATTAATGAACAACACCGATTGGTGATGCTCATCGCCGTGCCGATCATCCTAGGGATGCTGGCGCTTGTCCCCATACTGATCCCGATCGTCTACTCGCACAAATTCACGCCGGCGGTGGATATTCTCGAATGGCAGCTCATTGGGGATCTCTTTAAGTTCTCCAGTTGGACGATGTCGTTTGCCATCCTGGCGCGTTGCAGCAGTTCCGTGTACTTCCTAACCGAATCGATCGGCGGTGCTGCCATGTTGGCCACGACGTGGCTCGCAGTCCGTTGGCTCGGCATGACGGGTCTCGGCGTCAGTTTTCTGGTTGCGTACGCCATATACTATCTCGTAGTCTGGGTGGTCGTTCGCCGCGAAATCCCGCTGGTTTGGACGCGAAACAACAAGCTGATGATGCTCGGCGCTGTAACGGCCGCGCTCATCATTCGGATTTTGCCCTCTACGCGATTTGCCGCTTTTCGCACTCCCGTCGCTCTCGCCCTTGCATTGGCCGCGGGCGTTCCGAGCCTGTTCATCCTCTGGCGAGAGTTCATGAGCGGCAAGACCGGGATGGTGAGCAAAATCACGGAAGACGTTCCGCAGAAGGCGGCAACACGAGCGTGATCGCCGTTCCTGAAAACGCCCGTCAAACTCCAGTCCTCCGAAAACTGGATCGCTGGTCCCTGATCGTTGCCTCAAACAATGACCGGACGCTGCGCAATAATCTGCTTGCATCTCCGGTGATCGGTGATCAATGCCAGGTCATTGCAAAACACGGTTTTGCATCAGCGGGGAAGGCTTATAACGCCGGAATCTCCGAAGCAGCGCACGAACTTCTCGTCTTTGCTCATCAAGACGTAATCTTGCCGCCGGGCTGGACCAGCGATCTCGATCGCGCCCTGGCCGCTCTGGCGGAGACAGATCCCGACTGGGGAGTCCTTGGAGTGGCAGGCGTGGAATCTACTCCCCGCCGGGAATTTCGGGGGTATTGCTATTCGACCGGCCTCCGGACAATTTTGGGCCAGCCTTTCTCCAAGCCGGTCGACGTTATATCGTTGGATGAGATTGTGCTCGTTCTCCGCCGCTCCTGTGGCCTGAAATTTGATGAGCAATTGCCCGGGTTTCACCTCTATGGGACTGATATCTGTCTAGAGGCGAAGCGCCGGGGCATGAGAAGCTACGCCGCCTCCGCGTTTTGCATTCATAACACGAACGGCATCCAATTCTTCCCGCAGGATTTCTGGCGCGGTTATTTCTACTTGCGTGACAAATGGTCCAGCGAGTTGCCCGTTCGCACGTGCTGCACCACCATCACGAAGTGGTGCGGACCGGCCATGGATCGAATCGCCCGCGACACCGCTCACCGGCTTTTCTGGTCGCGTAAGGTCGGCAAGCGTTGGGAAGACGTCGGCGCCCTCCGCGCGGCTGTACAACAGGAGCGCGAAACGCTCGAATCCGCGCAGGAGCCGTCACTGGCCGCCGCAGCGCGGAACGCCTACGGCCATCACAGCAGGCAAGCAAATGTCTGATCCCAAACAGATGCGGGTTGCCCTGCTTGGAGCCGCACTCGACACAGGCAACATGGGTGTCGGTGCGCTCGCTGCGAGTGCGATCAATTGCATTTTGAAGGGATATCCGAACGCCTGCGTCTCTCTGCTGGACTATTCGAGCGAGAGCGCGGTTCATCGCCTGAGGCTGGAGAGCAGGGAATTGCAAGTTCCGCTCATCAACATGAGGTTTTCCAAGAAATTCTATCTGCCCAACAACATCACGGTTCTTCTCTTTCTTGCCGTCCTGATGAAGGTGATCCCGTCCGCGAGGTTCCGCCGGTGGATCATGTCCAGGAATGACTGTCTCCGCAAGATCGACCGGACCGAACTGTTCGCCTCCGTGGCGGGCGGCGATAGCTTCAGCGATATCTATGGCATGGCTCGATTCTTCTACACGTCGCTGCCGCAGGTTCTCGTCTTGCTGCTGGGCAAGCGACTCGTCCTGCTGCCACAGACGATGGGGCCATTTCGTCGGCGGCTCTCCAGGGTGATCGCGCGGTATATCTTGAGACATGCGGAGCGGGTGTTTACAAGAGACCGGAATGGCTTGCGCGAAATGGAAGCTCTTCTGAGATCTCTGAAACAGGGGAAATACTTATTCTGTTACGACCTCGCCTTTTCCCTGCCGCCCCTGGCGCCTTCGCACGTGGATACTCCCGGCTTGTCGCTCGAGAGCCATCGCGCCCGGCCGGTGGTTGGCGTGAACATCAGCGGCCTCCTTTATGGCGGGGGTTACACGCGCAAAAATATGTTCGGCCTGCGGATCGAATACCAGGAGTTCATCCGGGAGCTGCTTCGCTTTTTCATTGAGGAGCGAGGCGCGGATGTTCTCCTCGTGCCGCACGTCTTCGTGGCGGCTGACGCAAGCGATTCCGATAGGCTGGAGAACGATCAAGCAATCTGCGAGCAGGTATACACGGAGCTGAACGCGCGGTATCCCGGGCGGCTCGGATTCGTGCGCGGCGCTTACGACCAGAGCGAAATCAAGTACATCATCGGCAAGTGCGACTTTCTCGTTGGTTCGCGCATGCATGCCTGCATCGCGGCGGTTTCGCAGTGCATCCCGGCGGTATGCGTCGCCTATAGCGACAAATTCTTGGGCGTCATGGAAACGCTGGGCATCGACTGCATCGTTGCGGATGCGCGCACGCAAACCATTCCTCAAATCCTGCATGGAATAGGCCATTCATTCGATCGTCGCGAAGCGATTCGGCGCCAGCTCGAATCCAGGATGCCGGAGGTGAAGGCGACGGTATGGAACCTCTTCAGAGAGGCTCCGTTCCTTCCCCGCCACGGCGCGAATCAGGACGCAGCGGATTCACTCGTCACTGCAGGAACGATATAGGGACATGGCATGCAGCCCATGGATCAGATCGTGATGAATCTTCCCGACCGGACGGAATCGGTTGCCCCCGTCTGCGAAATAGACCCGCTGAAAGACAGCCGCTGGACGGAGTTCATCAAGGGGCACCCGAGAGCCTGCGCATTCCACACCCCCGGTTGGTTAAGGGCGTTGAAGGTGAGTTATGGGTACGATCCGTTTGTCCTGACAACTGCCCGGCCGGGCGAAGCTTTAGTCGACGGGTTCGTCCTCTGCCGAATTAGGAGCTGGCTCACTGGTCCGAGGATTGTGTCGCTGCCTTTCTCGGATCACTGCGCCCCGCTTTTCGAGGACGCCGGAACCCTGCCGGGCCTCCTAAAGAAGGCCCGGCAGTATCAAGAGGACGGGGACTGGAAATACGTTGAGTTGCGGCCGCTCCCCGCCGAATTGCCGGATCCCTTTTCGGAATCAGGCTTCGCCCACTGTACAACCCATACGCTCCATGAACTGGATCTTCGCCCGAGCGTCGAAGACATCTTCAGTCGCTTCAACAAGAAAAGCGTTCGGCAAATGATCAACCGTGCAACCCGGGAAAAACTGGCCGTGAAGGAAGGGCGTTCCGAAGAACTGCTGCGAATGTTCTTTTCTCTGCTGATACAGACTCGTCGCCGCCACGAGGTTCCTCCCCAGCCCCTTTCGTGGTTTCGGAACCTCTTGCTCTGCATGGGTGAAAAAGCGTTGATTCGTGTCGCCATGAAGGATGGAATTCCCGTCGCGTGCATCTTCACGCTGTCTCACAACCGGATCGTCATGTACAAGTACGGTTGCTCCGATGCGGCGTACAACAATCTCGGTGGGACCCCCTTTCTCGTCTGGCGCGCGATTCAAGACGCAAAAGAATCCGGCGCAGAGGTCTTCGATTTTGGACGGAGCGACACCGACAATCCGGGACTCATCGCCTTCAAAGGGCACTTTGCCGCCGAGGTTTCGCAGCTCGGATACTACCGTTATCCACCGCCTCCGGTCATGGGCCGCGAACGCACGCTCGGTCTGAATCTTGCTCGCAAAGTGTTCCCCTTGCTGCCGAATCGTCTTCTTTCCGCTGCGGGAGCAATCCTCTACCGCCATATCGGGTGAAGCTTCTTTTATGGAAACTAACCAAGCACTGATCGATTTCTTTCGCTGTCCCGAAGATTCCCTCAATCTTGGACTGATTCAACCGGGATTGGGAGCGCCGGGCTTCTTCAAGTTCGGGCCGGAGGCGATTGGCTACGGTCAGGTGGGCGTGGCCTTTGCATCGGACGATGTGCGCCGCGAGTTGCATGACGCGAGTTCCGATGTGCGGATGGAAGGTGGCGCCTGCCTGATCTCGTTCGATCCCGGTTCTGTCGTCGAGAACCTGCGTCGCGAGCGCTACGTTGCCGATGGCCCTTCTGAGGGCGGGGGGCTGACTCATAGCGGCGTGGTCCGCAAGGCTTATTACGCCGTGCGGCCCATCCTCCCGGTTTCCATTCGCAAGCACCTCCAGAGGATTTCGCTTCGGGGTTGGGATCAGAAGCCCTTTCCTCGTTGGCCCGTTGACCGCTCCGTCGATCAGATATTCAAGAGATTGATGTTATTTGCCCTGAGGGCCCGGGGGCTCGAGAGGATCCCTTTCATTTGGTTTTGGCCGGAAGGAAAGTCCGCTTGCGCCGTCATGACCCACGACGTCGAGACAAAGACGGGGCTCGATTTCTGCTCGGCCCTTATGGACCTGAACGATTCCTACGGAATAAAGTCTTCTTTCCAAATCATTCCCGAGGGCCGCTACCACACCCCGCAGCAAGTCCGCGATGAGATAGAGCGCCGCGGTTTTGAGGTGGATGTCCACGACTGGAACCACGATGGACACCTCTATTCCGATCGAGAGACATTCCTGTCCCGTGCCGCCAAAATCAATCGCATTGCAAGTGACTGGGGAGCGCAAGGTTTTCGCTCGGGTGTGTTGTATCGCAACACCGACTGGTACGATGAATTCACGTTCTCCTATGACATGTCCGTGCCCAATGTCGGCCATCTGGATCCCCAGCCTGGCGGCTGCTGCACCACGTTTCCCTACTTCATCGGCAAAATCCTGGAAATTCCGCTGACCACAACCCAGGATTACCCCCTCTTCCACGTTTTGCGCGATTACTCGATCGATCTCTGGAAGAAGCAAATCGGCTTGATCCTGCAAGGACACGGTCTCATCTCCACGGTCGTCCATCCCGATTACATTATTGAAAAGCGCGCGCGCGCCACGTATTCGGAATTGCTTGCCTACTTGGCCGTACTGGACTCGGCGCATGATGTTTGGCATGCGCTCCCCCGGGATGTGAACCGGTGGTGGAGGGATCGCGCTCAAATGAGCCTGGTCCGGAAAAATGGCCGCTGGGAAATCGAGGGTCCTGGCAGTGAACGCGCCCGCGTCGCGTACGCGTGCCTCGAGGGCGAAAGTCTGGCGTATGCCTTGAGCGATTCGACCCATGAGGTTGGAATTCAGGCTTGAACGATCGTGAGCGCCGTGGCTCGGCTGGCCCCAGATATGAGGTGCCCAATTGGTATCGGATGATGTGGTCGTCCTTTTCGCAATTGCGCCCCAGGGAGCTAAGAGAGCGCGGCACGACTATTGTAAGTAATTGTTTCCAAGTAGGTTAGGCAAGAGTCAAGACAAGCCCTGCCTTTAACCGTGCCACATTGACCGGTGAGTCAAAAGAGGGCACTAGCCATACTAGTCCTCTAAGCCTATTGAACTTGCCCTGCTTCCTCTTCATACTTAGCTAACGGGCGGAGTATCCGTCTGGGGTCAGCGGCAGTTCTGTCTGCGTACGTAGGGGGACTAATTGATTTGCTCGCTTTGGTATTGCTGTCGCCAGTCGAGTTTCTGCAGTGTTGGAGTACCCATCCGTCTAGCCTCGGAGGCGTAGCATGATCGCACGTGTAATGAAAATCTGTGGGCTTTTTGCAATCTGCCTTGGGGTGGCGGGGGCCATGTTGCTGATGGGCAATCAGCGATTTGAGCCAGGGTACAACCGCGTCCCGGTGGTTCAGGATTGGTCTCACCGGCACATGGTTTATTCCCATCCGAAATCCATCATCCAGAACTTGCAGGTGCAGCGGCAGTCGAGATATTCGCAACAGTTTCTCCGCCGGAATTTCTCCCACCGCCCTCCGATCGGCAGGGGACCGATTCCACAACCGGTCCGATTTCGGCCGAACCAGCCAGCACCAAACAATATCCATCTGGATTGGGCGGACGTAATGCCCGGCGCCAACTACACAATGGGCGACGGCGTTTTCCCCGCGAAGTACACCTTCGATGTCAATGCTTCTCCCGACTGCACGAATGATTTCGTCGTGTTCACGACGAGTCAGGGCGGCACCGGAGTTACCGCCATCTATGCCTTGAACCAACTCTATACCGGAACGTGTTCGGGCGGGCCCAGCACGCTCTGGGCCTACAGCGTGCAAAGCCACACTGGCGGCGTGGCGGTTACGTCCCCGATTCTTTCCTTGGATGGAACGCAGGTAGCTTGGGTCGAAGGCAAGGGTGGAACGGCCACACTGCATATTCTTAAGCCTTACGCCGGGGCGGGCACGCTTAGCGCGCCAGCGACACCCACAACCGTAGCCGCCTCTTTTTTCCGAAGCTGCACACCAAACTCTTCCAACCAGGGGTGCCTGACCAGCATAGATTTCAATGGCGGTGCGGACGATACTGGCGGAGCAGGCGCCATCACGCCGTCCTCGCCCTACTACGATTATGCCTACGACGCGCTATTTGTGGGTGATGACGCCGGCGCATTGCATCTTTTCATGGGAGTTTTCGACGGCGCCCCAGCCGAAGTGACCGGCGGTTCCACCGGTTGGCCGTTCACGGTTGACCCCGGGACCGCTTTGACCGGCCCCATCTACGACGAGGGTTCTAGTCATGTGTTCGTGGGTGACAGCGCCGGCCGCCTGAGCTACGTGTCGGTGGCTCCAGTCACATTTAACGCAACCGCGGGCGGAAGTTGGACGATGACGGGAGCCACGAGCATCACAGACCCGCCGATTGTGGACGGCACCACGGGCATGGTTTTCGTCTTCGCCAGAACCAGTTCCGGAGCGGCGGTCGGGGAAGCCAACACTTCACTCGGGACGCAAACGGGGCCCGTGAACGTGGGAACGTCAAATACGGTCCCGTTCCATTCCGGCACTTTCGATAACGCTTATTACAGCAGTGACACCGGCGCGGGCACCGGCACCGGGAATCTTTACGTTTGCGGAAATGACGGCGGTACGAACCGGCCGGAGCTGTATCAAATCGCGGTGACGAGCGGAACCATAGGCGCTGCGACGGCCGAATTCACCGCTGCCACTGTAGCCGGCACCGAGTGCTCCCCGGTCTCCGAGTTTTACAATACTACCAGTAGCGCGGATTTCATTTTCTTCAGCGTCCAGGCAAGTGGCAATGCCAGCTTTGGTACGGGTGCGCCTAGGACTTGCGCCGGAGAAGGGTGCGTCTACGGGGCTGCCGTCACTGGCGGAACAGTGAACATCGCGGGCGCGATACCCGCCAGCGGGGGGTCAAGTGGAATTGTCGTGGACAACGACAGCAATTCGCCCGGCGGCGCTAACATCTATTACACGTGGCTCGGAAATTCGAACGCAACCTATCCGTGCGGCTCGGATACCTCCGGCAAAGGCTGCACGGTTCAAGTATCTCAACTGGGACTCGGCAGCAACGGAGTGGTGTACCAGTTCACCGACGGCGACAGCGGATCTGCGACATCCTCGACCGTATATTTCAACTTCTTGCCGCAGCATGGAGATCTCTTCTTGGTCTTCTTGCACTGGGATGGCGCGGGGGTGACGGCCACTGTCACCGGCCACGGCGGCACGAACACATTTACCGCTCTCGGTCCGCCGCTACAAATTGGGACGGACATGCAGGGCCACCCCTCCTGGATTCAGGCCTGGTATGCCAAGAATGTTGGCTACGCTGGAGGCGTCACGGCAAATTTTTCTGCTCTGACGGATGGCTTCTCCTTGGTTGACGTGATCGAATACTCGGGGCTCGACACGGTCGCGCCTCTGGATACTGCCACGTACGAGACAAACACCGGGAGTGGGACGACGGCGCTGACCACCGCGGCCAGCGGCACCACAACCGCCCAATATGAAACCATCGTCGCAATGTTTGGCTTCGTGGACTACGGCGACTATCCGTTCACGGTCGGCCCGGGTTACACGGCAGAAGTCGTAGACGCAACCAGCTACATCGAGGACATGCCCGCCTACAACACGGGCAGCTACACAGCCACGGCGACTGCGACTGGCACGGAAAATTATGGCGCGATCATAGTCGGCTTCAAGAACGCCGTCCAATAGCGCCTTCCGGTAGCGCTCTCCACCTTGGCCCTCCACGGTCGCCCTCCGGCGACGCGCGCTTTGGTGTGCGAAACGGGAGTCCCGGTAGAGCTGGGCTGTTGCTCTCTTTCTTTGACCACCCGCCAAGAACCCCTTCCACCTTTGCGCGCTGGTCTCTCCTCTCGGTCGACCCTATACCTCGCGCGTAAACCTGACGGCCCGTACCTCATTCGTTCCCTCCGATGAGAAACCAAGATTGAGATTCAGGGGCCATTGATATCATATGAGGTGAGGACGCTCGTACCGCGCCCGCTGGTGGGCAGCGATGGCGAATGCCATGAATAGATTCGACGTCACCATCCTCCATTTCCTAAATCAATTCTCCCAGCGTTCTCCGACGTTTGACTCTCTCGTCGTTCTGATAGCCAACAACGATCTTCTGCGCGGTGGCGTCATCGTAGCCCTCTTTTGGTGGGCTTGGGCAAATTCGAGAAATGAGAGAGAGGAAAACCGCGCATATCTGCTGTATGGTCTGGCGGCCACCCTGTTTTCCACATTCTTTGCGAGAGGACTCGCCGTGATCCTCCCCTTCCGGGACCGGCCGCTTCGCGTTCCGAGTCTAAATTTCAGGCCCCCATTCGGAATGAACCAAGATGCGCTGGCAGGTTGGAGCTCCTTTCCGAGCGATCACGCGGCCCTGTTCGTTTGCTTGGCAGTGGCGATATGGTTTGCCTCCAAGCGTCTGGGCGCCATCGCGCTCGGCTATACTTGTTTCTTCGTTCTGCTTCCTCGGGTCTATTTGGGGATTCACTACCCGACGGACGTTCTCGTGGGGGCGCTCTTGGGAATTGGCGTCGCTTGGTCGGCTAAGATCACGTGGCTGAGAAAAACTGTCACCGAGCCTGGAATGTGCTGGCTCGAGGTGCACGCGGCATCGTTCTACAGTGTTCTATTTCTCTGCACCTTCTCAATCGTGGAGTCCTTCGCTTCGTTGCGGGAACTTGCGGAGTTCGGCGTCGAACGGGTGTACATCGTTTTGCACTGGATCCCCTAGGACCCTACCCTGCTCCTTTACGCCTATCGCCCAGCATAGCCTTCCCTAGGGAACTTAACGCAAGAGCCTGCTTGCGCTTGAATGGCCGGACCCCCTTGTTTCCGCCCCTCGGCTCAGTTCACCCCGTTCGAGATATCCTTGGTGGGAAGCTCCATTCGCAATCTCTTCGGCGGCAGGCCCGCCTGTCGAATCTTGTACAGCAGGGCCCGATAGCTGATTTGGAGCGCGGCAGCGGCCCGCTTTCGATTCCAGTGATTCGCTTCCAGAACGCGAAGAATGATCCTCCGCTCCATGTCCAGAACGGCCTGGCGGGTCACCTTCTTGAGCTGGATCGGCTGGTTGAGCGGTGCGGCCACGCGAGTCGCCGTAGGAGTCCGGTTAAGCAGTTCGCTAGTGATGGCATCTTCTGATCCCAGGATCACATAGCGCTCAATCAGGTTTTCCAACTCCCGGATGTTTCCCGGCCAGGCATATCTCACCAAGAGCCTCGCCAATGAGTGCGAAAAGGGGCGACCGGGCTGTCCGTGACGTGATTGGTGCGACTTGAGGAAATAGCTCGCGAGATCAAGGATGTCTTCCGCGCGGGACCGAAGCGGCACCATGCTCAGCGTCAGTGCATTGATCCGGTAGAAAAGGTCCCGCCGGAAACGGCCCGCAACCACCTCCTCCTCGAGGCTGCGGTTCGTCGAACAGATGACGCGCGTCCTGGTGCTACGGTCTTCCTGACCTCCGATGCGGGAGAATTGTCCGTCCTGCAATAAGTGCAGCAATTTCGCCTGAAGGGAAAAATCAATCTCGTTGATGCCGTCGAGGAAGAGTGTCCCGTCCTCCGCCAGTTCCACGCGCCCGGGCTTTTCGGAGTAAGCTCCGGTAAAGGCCCCCCGCTCGTACCCGAACAACTCGCTCTCCAAGAGCGGGCCCGGGATCGCCGCACAGTTTACCTTCACAAATGCGCCATTCGCGACGGAGGAGCGGGCATGAAGGTACCGTGCGAGCACACCCTTGCCGGTTCCGCTGTCCCCCTGGATAAGGACCGGCACGGAAGTAGTGGCGATCTTCTCCACTTTCAACCGCACGGCCTGCATCGCAGGCGATTTCCCAAGAATCAGCGATTCAGGTGGCAGGTCGTCCACTCTCCGGGACAATACCGCTCTCGAAGCTCCCATGGGCGCCTTCTCTTCTAATCTAATTAACCTGTATGATTTGAGATACGCAGGCAAGCCAGGGCGAATTGACACCAATTCACTCTGGCCCCCCGGTTGTGTTTGTCAGCACATCACGTGCCGCGGCTAGGCATTTCCACAGGTCTCTACCGTCAGTAATCCTTTCATTTTCAATTAGTTATGAAGTCCTCCTGGTGGGACACTAGCGAGCCGTGAGAAGAGCAATCTTGTGGAAATCCCTTTCCGTTTTAGTGCAGCCCGGTTCCTGACTTCCTACAGCGTGCCGAGCAGGCCAAGACCCAGTGAAAGCCACTCCTGCAATCTTGGGGTCATACGGCTGGCGGAATCGCTTCGCGAACTCATCGCGGTATAGGCCCGAGAGTCCCAGTATCGGGCAAACCGGCATTCCGAGGAGCGTCCCATGACTGTCCGGGAATTGATCAGCGGCCGCAATTAGAGGTTCTCGATCAGCGAGAACGCCACGGTGCTTGAGGCCGCGCGCGATTGGGGGGACAAACAAGTTCGCGCCGTCAATATGCTCGATGCGGGTGGCCAGCTCGCCGAAGTCGTATCGCAGAGCAAAGCGCGCGCCGACATGTTGGAGGCGCTGCAGTTCCCGCAACGGTAAGCGCTCCCGGGTAGTCTTACCGAAGAAGCCGTTTGAGAAGTTTATCCAGCCGAGCCCGCGCTTCGAACGACATCGCCGTAAATTCCACTCCCATCCCGCGCCCCGCCTCCGAAGTGCGTACGACGGCGCGAGCCCTCACTTCTCCGGATGGCACGTCGAACACCAGGCGGATGAGTTCTCCCACGGGGGGAGGCGTCGGCGTGGAGATGAAGATTCCACCCAGGCCGATGGTCGACACACGCGAGACCTTGCGCGGCCCGCTGCCTTGCCACGCGACAAGCATTCCCCTCGGCAAGCCCAAACGAGCGTATCGCCGGCTTCGAGACGCTTCCGTCATCAACAGTATTCTGCCCCTTGGCCCGGCGCCTGGACTGGAACGATGCGGGAGACTTGTCCAAGCCGATAAGTCGGGCCCCGGCGAATGAGCGCGGCACGTGATGTTGACTATGACTATAGTGTTACAACCGGCCTCGCAGAGCCTTGCCCGCTTGCCGGGATTCGTATACGCTCCAAAATTGTGGTGAAGACGGTACGCACGAGACGCATGCCGGTGTGTCTGCTCTCGCCGCATCCGTTGGTCCTTGGCGAAT
>DASPOJ010000054.1:0-16851 GCA_035626055.1 Candidatus Methylomirabilota bacterium
GCGTCCTTTGCGGCCTGGGGATCGCTGGCGTGGCGATCGGTGGGGATCCAGCCCGGCGCGACGAGATTCACGGTGATGCCCCAAGGAGCGAGTTCGTTGGCCCAGGAGCGCGTCTGACCCAACTGCGCGCCCTTGGCGGAAACGTAGTTCGCAAATTCGGGCACGCCGCGCTCGAAAACCTCCGAGCCGATTTGAATGATTCGGCCGTAGCGGCGCTCCTTCATCGGTCCGACGACGGCCTTCACAAGCAGCAGCGGGCTCTTCACGAAAAATTCCAATTGATCGAGACAGTCGCGCCACGTCATTTTTTCGATGGCGATGAAGGGCTGCGGGCCGGTCGCGTTGGGCACGAGAATGTCAACGGGACCGAAACGCGCGCGAACTTCGCGGACCAGGCGATTGACTTCGGCTTCATCGCGGACGTCGGCGCGGAAGATCTCCGCTTCTCCTCCCGCGGCGCGAATGCCCTGCGCCACGCGCTCGGCCTTATCGGGGCTGGCGAGATAATTGACGGCGACTTTCGCGCCGCGCTTGCCGAGAGAATGCGCAATCGCGGCGCCGAGTCCACGAGAGGAGCCCGTAACGAGAGCGACGCGGCCGGAAAGTTCAGACATGGCAGACGGAAGTATAGCCGAAAGTTCACGCGGCTGGGCCGGAGACAAAGCCCGCGCGGAATTCGGCGGCGGTTACGTGCCCTCGGACCAGGAGGCAAGGTACTGCTCCTGCTCCGGCGAAAGGCGATCGGCGTAGATGCCCATGGATTCGAGCTTGAGCTTGGCGATCTGGCGGTCAATCGCCTCGGGCACGGGATAGACCTTGCGCTCGAGTTCCGAAGCGTGCTTGACGAGATATTCGGCCGCGAGCGACTGGTTGGCGAAGCTCATATCCATGACGGCGGCGGGATGCCCTTCGGCGCTGGCGAGATTGATGAGGCGGCCCTCGCCGAGGAGATAAATCCGCCGGCCGTCCTTCATCACGAATTCCTCGACGAACGGGCGCGCGGGTCGCCGGGCGCTGGACAGCTTTTCGAGCGCGGGGATATCGATCTCGACGTTGAAGTGCCCGGAATTAGCAACGACGGCGCCGTCTTTCATGCGCTCGAAATGCTCGCTGCTGAGAACGCTCTTGTTGCCGGTGACTGTGACGAAAATGTCGCCGACCTTGGCGGCTTCGCACATCGGCATGACGCGGAATCCGTCCATCACGGCCTCGAGCGCGCGGACGGGATTGACTTCGGTGACGATCACGTCGGCACCCAGGCCCTTGGCGCGCATGGCGACGCCGCGCCCGCACCAGCCGTAGCCGGCGACGACGAATTTCAAGCCGGCGATCAGAAGATTCGTAGCGCGCAAGATACCGTCAATCGTGGATTGCCCTGTGCCGTAGCGATTGTCGAAGAGATGCTTGGTGAGCGCATCGTTGACGGCGATGACGGGATACTTCAGCGTGCCGTCGTTGGCCATGGCGCGCAGGCGAATCACGCCCGTGGTGGTTTCCTCCGTGCCGCCGATAACTCCGGGGACGAGATCGGTGCGCTTGGTGACGAGCGTGGTGACGAGATCGGCGCCGTCATCCATGGTGATTTGCGGGCGATGATCGATGGCGGCGTTGACGTGCGCATAGTACGTGGCGTTGTCCTCGCCCTTGATGGCGTACGTCGGAATCGAATAGTCCTTCACGAGGCAGGCGGCGACTTCATCCTGTGTTGAGAGCGGATTCGACGCGCAGAGAACCACTTCAGCTCCGCCGTCACGCAGCGTGACCGCCAGATTCGCAGTCTCGCTGGTGACGTGCAAACAGGCCGACAGCCGCACGCCCTTGAGCGGCTGCTCCTTGATGAATCGCTTGCGGATCAATTGCAGGACCGGCATCTGCTGGTTCGCCCACTCCATCTTGCGTTTGCCGTGCTCGGCCAGGGCGAGATCCCTCACGTCACCGGCCGTTTGATTCGTTGAGGTCACGCGAATCCTCCCTAGAAGTACGACAAATAAGATTAGCTGCTGCCATGGCGGCAGGGTCCGCGGCGGCTGCCGGCCGCCCGCGCGATCCCGACTTGCCCCGCGCTACTGCACGGCGCTATTCCCTGGCAACTTCCGCGGTGGCGCGCAGTCCCGCATCCTTGCGAAGCTGTTCCGCCTTGTCGGTGCGTTCCCAGGTGAATCCCGGTTCGGAGCGGCCAAAATGCCCGTACGCGGCCGTGGGCTTGTAAATCGGGCGGCGCAAGTCGAGCGCTTCGATAATTCCGCGTGGATTCAGTTTGAAGGTGGCGCGGATGAGGTCGGTAATCTGCTCGTCGGGGATGACGCCGGTGCCGAACGTATCGGCCATGACGGAAACGGGCTCGGCGACGCCGATGGCATACGCGAACTGAACTTCCACTTTGCGCGCAACGCCCGCGGCCACCAGATTCTTCGCCACGTAGCGCGCCATGTAGCAGGCGGAGCGATCGACCTTGGTCGGATCCTTGCCGGAGAGTGCGCCGCCGCCGTGGCGGCTGTAGCCGCCGTAGGTGTCCACGATGATCTTGCGGCCGGTCAAACCGGCGTCGCCCATCGGGCCGCCAATGACGAAACGCCCGGTCGGATTGATATAAAACTTCGTGCGCTTGTCGATCAAGGATTCGGGAATGACGCGCTCGATGACTTCTCTCCGGACAGCTTCGTGCAACTCCGCGTTGGAAACCTTGTCGCTGTGCTGGCAGGAGACCACGACGGCCTCCACGCGCAGCGGGCGGCCGTCCACGTATTCCACGGTGACCTGCGACTTGCCGTCGGGGCGGAGGAAATTCACCTGGCCGTTCTTGCGAACTTCAGCGAGCCGGCGGACAAGCTTGTGAGCCAGGAGGATGGGCAGCGGCATGAGCTCGTCCGTCTCATCGCAGGCAAAACCGAACATCAGCCCCTGGTCGCCCGCGCCTCCGGTGTCAACGCCCATGGCGATATCCGGCGACTGGCGCTTGATGGAAGAAACGACAGCGCAGGTTTCGGCATCGAAGCCGTACTTGGCGCGTGTATAGCCGACGTCGCGAACGACTTCGCGCGCGATCTCGGAATAATCCACCACGGCCGAGGTCGTGATTTCCCCGGCAAGCATCACCAGCCCCGTTGTGACAAGCGTCTCGCACGCGACGCGGCCCTTGGCGTCCTGCTCAAGGACCGCATCCAGCACGGCATCTGAAATCTGGTCGGCAATTTTGTCGGGATGGCCTTCGGTTACCGATTCCGAGGTAAACAGAAATGTCCGCTTCGATTGACTCAAAATCTCGCTCCTGTGAGAAGCTGTAGTAATCCGGCTCAACGCAACGCAGCCGCGCGCGCACATTTCGCGGCAAGCCACGCTAGCATGCGCGTAAAACCGTGTCAACGCATCGAACCGGAACGCGTTTGCCTGCGGTTGAATGGCGGCTTGGGAGGGTTGGAAGGGGCGCCTTCCGCACCGGGAAACGGCTATTCCTCACCGGATTCCACGTCGGCCTTGCCGAAAGTACCCTGCTTGCGCGAGATGAGGGCCGCATGGATGAACGGATCGAGATCGCCGTCGAGGACGCGATCCACGTCGCCCACCTCGAATTTCGTGCGGTGGTCCTTTATCAAGCGGTAGGGCTGCAACGTGTAGGTGCGGATCTGGCTGCCGAAACTGATGTCGAGCTTGGTTTCGTCGAGCTTGCGCGTATCGGCGCGGCGCTTTTCCAGCTCGAGTTCGTAGAGCTTCGAACGCAGCACCTTCATCGCCAAGTCGCGATTCTTGTGCTGACTGCGCTCGTTCTGGCACTGGACCACGATTCCGGTTGGAATATGCGTGAAGCGAACGGCGGTTTCGACTTTGTTGACGTTCTGTCCGCCATGCCCGCCCGCGCGGAATGTATCGATGCGCAAATCCTCGGGTTTCACGACGACTTCGATGCGATCATCAATTTCCGGAATCACGAACACCGACGCGAATGAAGTGTGCCGCCGCGCGGCCTGGTCGAACGGCGAAATGCGAATCAGGCGATGCACGCCGCTTTCGGTGGCGAGCAGGCCGTAGGCGTTTTCGCCTTCCACGCGGACCGTGGCGGACTTGATTCCCGCGGCCTCGCCCGGCGTCGAATCAATCACGGACGCGCGGAATCCCTTGCGTTCCGCCCAGCGGAGATACATGCGCAGGAGCATCTCGGCCCAGTCCTGGGATTCGGTCCCGCCGGCCCCGGGCTTGATGGTGAGGATGGCGTTGCTGCGGTCGTTTTCACCGGAGAGCAACGTGGTTGTTTCGAGCTCGCTGACGTAGGTCCCGGCGGCGGTCATCTCGCGCGCAATCTCGGCGAGCAGGCCCTCGCGTGCGGCGGCGTTCGATTCTTCCTGCGCCAGGTGCAGGTAGGCCTCGAGGTCGCCCTCGAGCGCGGTGAGCTTGCGCTCGGCGTTGACGCTTTCCTCGGCGGCCTTTCGCTCCTGGAGGGTTTTCTGCGCTTGCTCCTGGTTGTCCCAGAAACCAGGGGCACCGATGCGGGCTTCGAGCTGGTCTAGGAGCTTTTGCTGCCTGGGAACGTCAAAGATAGCTCCGCACCCGCGCGATGCGTTCGCGGAGCTGGGCGAAACGTTGCTGCAAATCTTCGATGATCATTTCGTTCGATTCCTCCGCCCGCGCCGATTGCTCTTTCCTGCCGGCGGACCCTCCTGGGCCGCGCGATTCACTTCGTCAGCGCCTTCAAATTCCGCCGGCACGCGCGGCGGCGGGTGCAGCCATGCGTGAAGGAAATTCCACTCCACGGTCAACAACGCGAGCAGCGAACCGATGATGCAAAGCAACGGCACCCACTCGCCGTGGCGGACGTAAAAAGTGATGTCGCTGCGAAACGCGTACGGCGCGTCCAATTCGGCGCGAACGTCCGTGGGAAGCGCGGCAACGATTCTGCCATACGGGTCAACGGAAACCGTATAGCCGTTGTTCGTCGAGCGCAGCAGCCAGCGGCGATTCTCGACGGCGCGCACGCGCGCGATTTCAAGGCTTTGCGCTGGCGCAGCATCGCGGCCGAACCAGCCGTCATTCGAGATATTGACTAGCAACTCCGCGCCATTGGCGGTGAACCGCCGGACCTCGCCGGGGAACGCCGATTCGTAGCAGATGAAGACCGCGTACCCTCCACCCGGCAACTGGCCCACGCGGCGCTGCGTGCCGCGGCTGAAATCGCCAATGTCCACGGTGAGTTTGCCGGCGAAGGAAAGCCATCTGCGCCAGGGAACGTACTCGCCAAACGGAACCAGATGAATTTTATCATAGACGAAAACTTCGCGGCCCGCGGGATCGAGTTGAACGGCGCTGTTGTACGGATCCATTCCGCCGATGCGGTTCGGCTCCCAGTTCACGGCGCCGAAAATGAAATCACCGGCCGCTTCGCGCGGGATGCGAATGGCGCGGAGCGCGAAAGTGCGCTCGAATAGGCTGAACGGCGCAGGCGTCTCGGGCCAGATGATCGGGCCCGGTTCGAGCCTCGCCGCGGAGACGCTCATCTGCTCGAGCTGGTCCATTTCGCCGCTGTGCGTTTCCATCCAGTTCGCCGGATAACTCATGGCTTGCGGAAAATCCAGTTGAACCAGATGCGCGATGCGCGTGGGTTGAGCCCGCGGAACCCACCGAGGGCCAATCCAAGCGACAAGAAGCAGCGCGAGGGTGACGGCTGCGGCGGAAATCGCGCCACGGCGCTTCGGCGCGCCTTCGGAAGAAATCACCCGGAAGAGCAGGGCGTTGTACGCCGCCACGAGCCACGAGAGACCGTAGATTCCGGTGATGGTGGTGATCTGAGCGAGGGCAAGATTCCGCGCCGCGGCGTAGCCGAGCAGATTCCAGGGAAAACCGATGTCCGGCAAATGGCCGAGGCCAAACTCCATCGCGACCCAAAGAAACGGCGCGACACACGCCGCCTTCCCCGGGCCCGTGCGTCCCCACAAGCTGATTCCCATCGCGAAAAACATTTTGAAGAGCGCGCACGCGACGACCATCGTCGCCATCACGCCGGCGGCCTCAAGCGGCGGAAGCGGGCCGTACTGATGCATGACGGTGTAAACCCAAGACACCGAAATCCCGTAAAACGCGAGGCCGTAAAGTAGTCCGCAAAGCGCGGCGAAACGCAGACTGGCTCCCCGCGCCGCCAGCATCAACGGCGCAACCGCGATCCACGCGAGCACGGGAACGTTGAAGTTCGGATAAGCGAAAGCGAGCGCTGCGCCGGAGACTACCGAAATCGCCACGCGCGCCGTGCGAGACAGTTTCATAGACGCCTCATTGTAAACCGGCGCGAATCATCCCGCCCTGTTTTTGCTGGCAAGTCAGTTTCCAGTAAGCGCGTTAATCAGGAGTTGAGGCGTTCGATTATCTACAGGCAGCCTTCTACATATTGCACGGACTCAAATCGACCGGCGTAGAACATCTGAATCTTTCCCTTTTCCGTTTCAAATCTTATGCCGTAGCGGCCATCCGTCGAACGCACCGTCAAATAATGGCCGTCCTCAATATACTTGTGCGGCTCAACTTTCATTCTGGCACCATAGACGCGGCGGGCACGTTCCTCTGAATCGCCGACCTGAATGCCTTCAGCGGTTGAAATACCCGGGCCATCAACATCCACTCGGCTCAAATGAGCGTCTTCAATCATGAATGCGATGTGGGCATGTCTGGTTGGTTTCACGTAGAAGCATCCCTGGTCATCCTTATTCCTGGGCATAGAAAAAGTCTCGTGGAGTACCGCGTTCAGCTGGGGAAGTGTCATTCCAATTGTGACCGGTCCAACGCCGTCCTGACGAATCACCCAATCCTCGTCAGCTTGAACTGTACTCATACTGAGCAGAGCTATCACCGCCAGGGTTATCGGTGCACGCGATATCATGAAAACAAGTGTAGATCATTCAAGAATGAAGGTTGTTCCCGGTTGCTTGACTTTTGTTGAATTGATTAAGGAACTCGCCCTGTTGGTTTCTGGCTAGCTCGGGATAAATCGGATTACTGGAAAATGCTCCACTTGACTCTTCGGAATGTGAAGGGAGTGTCCAGGAATCTGGATGCGAGACGGGCCAGCGCCGTCTATCGCTTGACGATGGACTTGAAGCCGGCAGCCTCAAGCTTGTCGCGAGCTACGGCGGCCGCGGCTGCGTCGGCGTAAGGGCCCACCTGCACGCGGTAATACTTGTCCGCGCTAGGCGAGAGTACGAACGCCGGGAATTTTTTCTCCTGCAGCACTTGCGCGAGAGCCAGAGCGTCGCTCTCCTTCACCAGCGCCGCGACCTGCAGCACGATGGCGCCTTTGGGAATCGAGGGAGTCGTCTTCGGCGCGGGAGCCGCCGGCGGAGTCGCCTTGGGCTGCGCAGCGGGCGCGGATGCTGCGGGCTTCGGCGGTTTGGCCGGAGCCGGAGTTGAAGTTGAACTCGCAGCCGGCGCCGGGCCGGGCGCCGGCACAAGGTGATCGTTCGCGGGCTTGGGATCGGCGGAGTGGTAGAAGCTCCAGTCGGATCCCTGGGGCGCCGGGGGAGATTTTTCCGGCGGGGCTGCGCGATCAGCTGGGCCACCTGCCGATTCCTGCGCGTGAGCCGTGGCAGCGCGAAGCTGCGTATCGTACTGGCTGCGGCCGAGCAGATAGCCCAGCGTGAAAACGACGCCGAAGATTACCGTCAGCAGCAGGAACAGCCCAACGAGGTGCCGGCTCTCAAGCACCATATCGCCGCTCCCGCCTTTCTTGGCTCCCGCCATTCTCTATTTTGCCGGTCCCGATCTGTTCGAGATGCCCCTGACCCACTCGTTGATAATGTCGATGGGCAGCGGAAAAACAATCGTCGTGTTTTTCTCGACGCCGATCTCGGTCAAGGTCTGCAAGTACCGAAGTTGAATCGCAGAGGGCTGCGTCTCGAGCATGGCAGCGGCTTCGGCCAATTTCCCGGAAGCCTGCAATTCGCCGTCGGCGTGGATGACTTTCGCGCGCCGCTCACGCTCGGCCTCAGCCTGACGAGCGATCGCGCGCTGCATCTGCTCGGGAATGTCCACCTGCTTGACTTCAACCTTCGTTACCTTAATACCCCAAGGCTCGGTATCCTGGTCAAGGATGACCTGCAAACGGCTGTTAACCTTTTCGCGCTCGGCGAGGATCTCATCGAGCTCGAACTGGCCGACCACGCTGCGCAGCGTCGTCTGCGCTTTCTGCGACGTGGCGTAGAGATAGTTCTGCACCTGAGAAAGGGCGAGGTTGGCGTCCACCACGCGGAAATACGCGACGGCGTTCACTTTCACGGAAACGTTGTCGCGAGTGATGATGTCCTGCGGAGGGACGTCCAGCGTTTCGATCCGCAGCGACATCCGGTACAGCACTTCGATCGGCCAAAAGACCAGCCGCACTCCCGGCCCCTTCGCTTCGGGGAGCAAGCGGCCCAACCGCAAAACGACGCCCCGCTCCCATTCCTTGATGATGTAAATCGAGTTCCAAATCCAGATCAGAAAGACGATTGCGACGACGACAAAACCGACCAAGCCGATATCCATAGCATTCTCCTCAGCAGCCGGTTCCTTCCGGCCGCTGCCTCTTCCCCAGCGAAACCTGCTTGCTACCACACAATTCGTTTCGCGTCACGCCCAGCAACTTACGCCTCGGGCCGGACGTGAACGGTCAAGCCCTCAACGCGCGTGACGCGCACGCGCGTCCCGGTGGCGATCGCCTGCCCGGACACAGCGCGCCACAGCTCTCCGTGCATCCGCACCATGCCGGTGAATCCTGCGTCAGAGCCCGAAGGGGCGAGCGCCTCAGTCACTTCCGCTTCCCCGCCCAGCAGTTGCTCGCGTCCCGTGGCCTCTTTCCAACGGCGCGACCGCAACACCAGCCGCATCAGAAAAATGATGATGACGGCAAACGGCAGCGTCACGCCCAGGGCGACGCCCAGGCTGACACCCGCTCCCGTCAGCGGCGATCGAATCAGCATCAATGCCCCCAGTAGCATCGCGACTATGCCGCCCACAGCCAAGACACCGTGGCCTGCCAACTTGGCCTCCAGTATAAACAGCCCCAGGGCCAGCGCGATCAGCAGCAATCCCGCGAAGTTTACAGGAAGAATGTGCATCGCGAACAGGGCCAGCACCGCCGCGATCCCGCCGATCACGCCGGGCGCCACCATCCCCGGATGCGTGAACTCGGTGTAGATGCCGATTACGGCGACGATCAGCATGATGAAAAAGAAGTCCGGCTGAATGACGCGCGATAGGAACCGCTGTCGCGCGGACATGCCGACCGCGACGAGTTGCGCGCTCGCGAGCGTCAGCCGCTCCGTGTGACCGTCGAAGCGCGTGATCGTGCGGCCGTCGAGTTGCGCGAGCAGGTCCGCGGGCGACTTGGCGATCAAGTCCACGAGCTTGCCGTCGAGCGCTTCGGTTTCTGTGAACGCCTTTGCGTCGGTGACCGCGGTTTCGGCCAGCGCGGAGTTGCGTCCGCGCTTGCCTGCGTAGCTGCGCAGGTATGCGGTGGCATCGTTCAGGATTTTCTTTTTCATGGTCTCGTCCATGCTCACCGGCGTCCCGAACAGTTCCAGCACCGGCGAAGCCGCGCCCGCGTGCGTTCCGGGCGCCATGGCCGCAACGTCTGCGGAGAGAAGAATGTAAAATCCCGCCGAACCCGCGCGCGCGCCCGTAGGCGAAACGTACACGACAACGGGAACGGGAGAATCGAGGATGTGGCGAATGATGTCCATCATCGACTCCTCGAGGCCGCCCGGCGTGTCCATCGTGATCAGAATGAGGTTCGCGTGCATCCTCGCCGCTTGTCCGATGCCGTCGTCCAGATATTCGGCGAGAATGGGATCGACTTCATCGTCGATGCGCAGCACCACAACTTGGGGCGTGCCGGCGCTTCCCTGCTGCGCGCGCGCTCGCGCGGGCAGGAGCATCGCCAGCGCTACGGCGCTCAAGATAATGGCCAGAAGCATGGCGCGCTGCGCTCCGCCTGTTTCTTTTTTTCCGAGTGAGCTCATCGTGACTCTCCCATCCGCCTCTGATGCTGACTGACTTCGAATCGGGCTCGGCCGGGGCTGGACGCATCGCGTGCGCTTGCCGGCTCTGCCGTAGGACGCAGCCAGGTGCGATCGAATCTTTCTGAAACCCTCATACGCGCCACAAACGACGCCTGGTTGGGCGGGCTTCCTGCGCCGCCCGCGCTTGCCCTTTGTATTTCGTCCGCGGCGCTCCGTATGCCGGAATCCTGCGGCGTGAGTTGCGCGGCGCGCTGCAGCGAGGCGAGAGATTCCGTCGCGCGGCCGGCGAGAAATTGAGCCAAGCCGAGATTGAACCAGAAATTCGCCGTGCTGGCTTCAACTTGCGCCGCTTTTTCGAATTGTGAGATGGCGTCCGTAGCCTTCCCCAGCTCCGCCTGTGCAACTCCTAGATTATTGCGCGCTTCGGGCGAATCGGGCGGCGTTTCGCTCCCGGGGCGCGGCTGCTGGAGGACGGCCTCAAATGCGGACTCCGCGCGCACTGGATCGTGCCCTAGGAGGTGACATACGCCGGCATCAAAGCCGGCTTCGGCGCCATGAGGTCGGCCGGGAGGCACACGGGAAAGCCATGCCAAAACCAATTCGCAATCGTGCCTCCGGTAGAACGCAACGCCCAACGCGAAGGCCGGAGCGTCCCAATCCGCTTCGAGCCGCGCGGCATCGCGCAGGTCGGCGATGCGATCGTCATCGTTCGAATCTTCCAAGCCGCGAATGTACTGCCGCACCGCGTCCAGGCGAGAGGGCGGCCGCTCGGGAGCGAAGAAATCGGGAGGCGGTGCGCCCGAGTGGCATGCTTCCGGAGAAATCGTGCACAACAAAGAGCCGGAAAGTTGCAAGTGGGCGTTCAGGACGTCCGGCAGGGCGCTCATCGCGGAGAACGAGGCGGAAAGCGAAGGCGGAGCGAGTTGCAGGGCGCGGGCGGTCAAAGAAATCGTCTTGCCATCCGAAGTGAAACGGCCAAAGACGATCGCGTCGGCGTCCGCATCTTCGCCAAGCGTAATCATCGTGGCGCGGCTGAGATTTGCCGAGGCGGGGAGCCCCATGCGTTCGAGCGCGTCGAGCCGGTCTTCTCGCGCGAGAATGAACCTCCCCGGGCCTTGCAGGCGCTCGATGGTCAGCTCGGCGAGCCCTTCGCAAAGCCAATCGAGATTCGGATTGCGGCTGCCGTTTTCATACGGGAAAACGAGAATCGTCCGCACGCGCGGTGCAACGACAGGAGCAGAGTTTTGCGAGGAAGGGTCCGCGGACTGCGGCGCGCCCGACGACAGTGACCCGAAGCAAGCCAGCGACGCGGCCAGCGCTACCAGCACGGCGACGTGAAGACACCGCGGGGCCATCGGTGCGCCATTCTAACAGAAGTGCGGAAATCGCGCGGGCGGCCCGGCGCGAGGCTCAGCTACGCGGCGCGCCGGCGGGCGCGTTTTTCTCGGACGCGGCGCGTTGCAAGACCGCTTGGACGCCCGGGTCCGCAATGACCTTTGCAAACGAAGGATCCGTCTTGACCTTTGCGATATCGGGATAACCTTCGTCCACGGCTTTAAGAAGATACTGCGCGCACGAAGCCGCGTCGCCGCGTTCGGCGAAAGTCTTCGCAAGGAGAAAATTAAACATTCCGTGGTCGGAGACGGTGTGATCCTGCAACACCGAGCCGGCTCGCCCGCCGGCCTCGAGTACGCTGGGGTCGATCGCGAGGGCCTTATTGAATGAATCCATCGCCTCCGGATATTTGTGGTCCGAGAAATAGGCAAAGCCGAGATTGGCGTAGGCCGGCGCCATGTTAGGATCGATCTGCAGAGCTTTCAGATAGGCGCGCACGGCCTTCCGGTATTTCTTTTCCTGATACCAGGTCGTGCCGAGATTGTTGAGCGGATCGGCGAAGGCCGGATCGGCCTTGGCGGCGCGCTGGTAGGCGCCGCGCGCTTGCCCCAGTTCGCCATTCTGCTCGTAGGCCACTCCAAGCATGTTGGAGAATCTGGCGTTGCCCGGCTGTTCGGCGACAAGCTTCTGGTAGGCCCGGATTGCCTCCTCGTAACGTTTTTCCGCCATGAGTATCTGCGCGCGCATCTCGGCAATTTGCAGCGGGGTCTTCGGCGTAGTGTCAACAGGCGGCTGTTGCTGCGCGGTCGAATCAGCGGCGGGCGTTTGCGGCTCTTGCGGAGCGGGTGAAGACTGCGCACGCGCCGTGAAGCTGCTGAGTGAGATCGTGAAGGCAACCGCCGTCCAAAGGACGTGTCTCATGGCGATTCCCCTCCTCCGGCGATTTCAGGGCTGCGGATTGTCGCTGCCCTGCTTCGGCGGGCCGGTATCTTTCTGGTTCGAATTGTTGCTGTTACCAAAGATACCAAAAATGCGCTGGAGCAAGCTCTTTTTCTTCGACGCTTCGCCTCCGGGCTGTTGCGGCGCGCTCAACCCTCCAGCGCCGGCGGTCTTGGTGGCAGCGGGCAGCTGAGAGCCGTTCGCGGATGGAGGCGCAGGCACGTTGTCCGCGCCGCCGAAGATGCGAGCGAGCCAGGCAGCCGAGGGCTCTTGCGCGAACATGCGCCCGCCGTGCTTGTAGCAGAATTCCGTCGGCTCGGTGCCGCGGATAAACACTTCATCGCGCGTGACCGGGCATTGCGGCGTGGCCAGCTGGAGCGTGTCAGGATCGATCGTCACCGTCAGGACGCCGTCAGGGGGAACAAACGGTTGCATGTTGCGATACGCCGGAAGCGAGGCCGCGCGCTTCATGAATTCCGCCCAGATCGGGGCGGCGGAATTGCCGCCGGAAAGGCCGAGGTCGCGGTTGTCGTCAAAACCGACCCAGACGATGCACTCGAGGTTCGACGTGTAGCCCGCAAACCAGCCGTCGCGCGAGGTGCCGGTTTTGCCGGCTGCGGGCTGCGTGAATCCGCGCGCGCGCACGGGATAGCCCGTGCCGTGATTGATGACGTCCTCGAGAATATTCGTCACCAGATAGGCCACGCGCGGGTCCATCGCCTGGTGCGTCCGCGGATCGTTGCGCTCGAGAACTGAGCCGTCGGCGTTGACGACGGTCCTCAGGAACACCGGCTCGGCGCGAATTCCGCCGTCGGCAAGAACCGTGTAACCCGCCGCGACTTCCATGGGCGTCATTTCGTACGCGCCCAGCGCCACGGCGGGAGTCGCCTGGATGTTCGGATCGAGGCCGATTTGACGCGCCATGCTGGCGACATGATCGTAGCCGATCATCTCGGCCACCTTCACCGTCGCGACGTTCAGTGAAAACGTAAGCGCCTCGCGCAGCGTCACAATTCCGCGAAATTCTTCACCGTAGTTGTTCGGCGTGTATTCCTTGCCGTCGAAATCAAATGTGGTCGGTTCATCGTCCACGGTCGTCGCTGGGGTAATGATCGGGTCGGTGCCGTCCACGCCGCTCTGAAACGCCGCCGCATACACGAACGGCTTGAACGCGGAGCCCGGCTGGCGCCGCGCCAGCACGTGGTTGAGTTGACTCTGGCCGTAGTCCCGCCCGCCGACGAGCGCCTTGATCTCACCAGTCCGCGGATCGATCACGATGATCGCGACCTGCGCCTCAGCGTTGTCACCCTTCTTCCGCCACCGCGTATATTTCTTGGCGAGCTCGTCGTCCACGTTCTTGACCCCGATCTCAACCGCTTGCGTCGCCGCTTCCTGCAGGTCCGGGTCGAGCGTCGTGTAGACGCGCAAGCTCTCTGAGAGAAGGTCCGCCTCGGAGAAATGGTCGAGCAGATGATCCTTCACCATGTCCACGAAATACGGCGCGGAACTCCCCTCGATGCCGCCGCTGACCAGATGCAGTGGGGTTTTCAGCGCGGTCTTCTCTTGGTCCGGCGTAACCATGCCGTTCTCGAGCATCTGCGCGAGCACGCGGTTGCGAGCCTCATCGGCCCGGTCGGGCCGGCGGTCGGCGGTCGAGTAGCGATTGGGCGCGCGGATGATACCCGCGAGGAACGCCGCTTCACCCAGCGTCAAATCGTGAATGTCCTTATTGAAGTAGGCGTAGGAGCCTTCCGCGAAGCCATGAATCGCGAAACTACCGCGGTTGCCGAGATAAATCTCATTGGCGTACATCTCGAAAATCTGCTGTTTCGAGAAGCGCCTCTCCAATTCGAGCGCCACCATCGTCTCCGCGACTTTTCTCTTCCAGGTCCGCTCCGTGGTGAAGAAAAAGCTGCGCGCCACTTGCATGTCGAGCGTGCTGGCTCCCTGCTCCACCTGGCCGTGCCGCAAGTCCGCCCAGGCGGCTCCCAGAATGCGCACCGGATCGAAGCCAGGGTGCTCGAAGAATCGCTTGTCTTCAGCCGAAAGCAGGGCGTCCCGCAACCCTTTCGGGATGTCGTCGTAGCGCACCATGCGGCGCTTCGTGCGCGTGCTATCGAAAAGGTTGGTCAGTAACTCCGGCTCGATTTCCGCGTCGCTCACTTCCCGGTTGGAATCGAGCGCACGAATGCGTTCAATCTTCGGCCCGTCGAAATCCACGCGCAATGCGTTGTTGCCGTTGAAGTAGGAATTCTGCGAAGGGTGAATCTCCACCGTCTCGTTGTCGATTTTGTACAGTCCGGACGCGCCCTCGATTTCGCTCTCGGTGTAGCCAGCACGCTGCAGGCGGCTCGCCAACTCCCCCGAGGTCATAGGCTCCCCGACCGAAATTCTTTCGGGAGCGGCGTAGATTCGCGCGGTGGTCTGGTCGACGCGGCCGGCCAATCGCGCGTCAATCATATGGCCGAAGTAGATCCAGTAGTAGGTGAAGACGCCTATCCCAGCCAGGACAGCCAGGAGGAAAGCGCCCAAGACCGACAGCCCCCAGTGAGACGCCCAAAAACCCCGTCTAAGCCGAATTCGCACCAAGACCTTGCCTCATTCCGCCGCGCACTCCTCCCTGCTGAGTAGGATGCGACTTTCCCCCCGCGGGAAAGTGTACACGTCCCACGCCGAAATATCTCCGTGCAATTCCGTGACCGCGATCAACGTCTCGGGCTACTCGTTCACCTGCTCGGGCTGCGGTGGCCCGGCACGCCTGCATCACCTTCAATTTCAAATACATGGGACAAAAGCTAAGGCGGGCTGGGGACCGGTCCTTCGCTCCGTGGTCCGCACGGAGGTCCGAGGCAGACCCTCAGATCATGCTACTTCCATCCGGGTGAAAATGGAGTGTCCACTGGTAGACGCGCAGGTCCACAGTCACGGAGTACTCCACTGAGATTTCGACGTTATAACCTCTATGGATGATTTGAACCTCGTCGGCCGTTACTGGCAGGCCGTTGTCCTGCGCGGCCTGCACGATTGTCTTTTTCATTTCGTCATCGGTCTGGCGAGTCACGGCCGCAAGCCGGGCGGTGCTCGTGACCGTGTCCTGAAATTGATAATTTGCGAAGAGGACCGGCACAACTTTAACGCATACGTAAACGAAGCTGAATATAACGAGCAGCCAGATAATGAGTTTCAGCCTGCTGCTGCCCCGCTCCCCGCGCTGACTCGCTCCTGCTCCGCCGACGCAGGCACGATTGCCGGGAATTGCCGACGGCCCGGCCTGTCGAGGTTGGGCTGCGCTACTCGCGCCGCTGAGCGATTGACACATGACAAGGTGATGCTAGCACCGGCCCAAACGTGTGTCGACACGGGCCGAGGCCAAGTGATTCCACGCAGTTAACTCTGCGCGCCGCGGAGGGGACGGCACAAACCGGGAAACGACACAACCAGGCGGTCAGTAGGCGCGGCCGAAAATGGCGCGGTCACCGGCTGGTTTCTTGCAGAAGATGCAGCTTCCTTTGCGGCTTTCCACATCAAGCGGGATGCAGCGCATCGTGGCCTTGGTGATTTCCTTGATTTCTTCCTCGCATTTCGCGTCGCCGCACCAGAAAGCGCGCGCGAATCCCGTTTCGACCGCGATCTTGAACTCCTCGAAATCGCGCGGCTCGAGCGTGTGCGCCTCGCGGAAGGCCACCGCGCGCTCGTGCAGCGATTTCTGGATCGCGCCGAGCGCCTCCGTGACTGCGGCCACGATTCCCGCCTGCGGCGCCGGAGACTTCCCTTCCCGGCCGGGCTTGTCGCGGCGCGCCAGCACGACGGAGCCTTGCGCCACGTCTTTCGGTCCGATCTCGATGCGCAGCGGCACGCCGCGCATCTCCCAATCGTTGAACTTGAAGCCGGGGCTGATGCCCTCGCGCTCGTCAGTCTTTACGCGCAGACCGGCTTCGACCAGCGCCACGCGCACCTTGGCCGCCGCTCCGAGCGTCAGCGCGCGCTCGGCGTCCGTCTTCCAAATTGGCACGAGCACTACTTGATAGGGCGCGAGCTTCGGCGGCAGCACCAATCCCTGATCGTCGCCGTGCACCATGACGATCGCCCCGATGAACCGCGACGAAAGCCCCCACGAAGTGGTCCAGCAATATTGCAGCGCGCCCCCCTGATCGAGATAGCGAATCTCGAATGCTTTTGCGAAATTTTGCCCGAGGTTGTGCGACGTGCCCGCTTGCAGCGCCTTGCCGTCGCCCATCATCGCTTCGATCGAATACGTCTGGTCCGCGCCCGCGAACCGCTCGGATAGCGATTTTCGCCCGGGGATCACCGGGATGGCCGCGTCGTTCACCGCGAAATCGGCATAAATGTCGAGCATCTGCAGCGTTTCGCGCTCAGCCTCCTCGAACGTGGCATGGGCCGTGTGGCCCTCCTGCCAGAAAAACTCCAGCGTGCGCAGGAAAAGTTTCGTGCGCAACTCCCAGCGCACCACGCTGTTCCACTGATTGATCAGCACCGGCAAATCGCGGTAGGACTGAATCCACTTCGCGTAGGCGTGGCCGATGATCGTTTCCGAAGTCGGCCGGATCACGAGCGGCTCCTCGAGTTTTTCGCCGCCGCCATG
>DASPOJ010000055.1:0-13646 GCA_035626055.1 Candidatus Methylomirabilota bacterium
CACAAACAATACGTCGGCTTCGTCTTTCAGAGCTACCACCTGATCGACAATCTCACCGTGTTTGAGAATCTGGAGATTCCGCTCTCCTACAAGAATGTGCCGCGCGCCGAACGCGTGAGCAAGGTTTGCGACATCCTCGACCGCTTCCAGATCGTCGGCAAGAAGGATCTTTTCCCGAGCCAGCTCTCCGGAGGACAGCAACAACTGGTCGGCGTGGCGCGCGCCGTCATCATGAATCCAAAAGTGATTCTCGCCGACGAGCCCACTGGCAATCTGCATTCGAGCCAGGGCGAGGAGATCATGAAATTATTCAAGCGCCTGAATGACGAAGGCACCACAATTGTCCAGGTTACCCACTCTGAGCGGAACGCGGCTTACGGCCACCGCATCATCAACCTCAGGGACGGCTGGATTGTGGACGGTCACTAGGTTCCTTCGAGACTCGCCCTCCCCATTTCCGGAGACGATCTAGTTCGCCCACCGGCGGCGAGCCGGATACTCTCGATCCACCCGAAGGCATATCTCTGCACAAAAAACTGCGCCGCCTGCAAGATTTTCCTCGCAAGCGGCGCAATTCCTGTGCGTTCAGTCGCTCAATCGACGGCTGTCGGTTTCACTCCCGTGAAGTAGATCACCACATAGGCCTTGATGCTGCCATTGGCTTGAGGTACGCCATAGACCTTCACTGGCGTAGCCGTAACCAGGTTATCGGAGAGGGTGTTTTGCCCCGCCGTAGTCGTGATGTCCACCGGGGTGATTGTCACGATGTTATTCGTGCGATCGACTTGGTAGACGAGTGTGGCCGAGCCAGAGGTGGCATCCAGGTTTACAGGCACGTCCAGGGTGCCACCGGTTTCCGCCAGCGTGAAGGAGTTGTTGGAAAAGGAAGTGGCCGCCGTGCCCAGAGGCACTGTGGTCGGCAGGAGAACGGTCCACGGCAGCGCCCAGCCGCTCGCTGCGACAGGGTCATTCCAAGTGGCAAAGCTTTCGCCCGCCGCAGGAAAGAGACCCACACTTCCGCCAAAGTTTACTGAGCCATTTGTCGCGGACTCGAAGGCCGAAGGCGCGCCCGGGCCGCTGGTCACGAGGGTCGGGAATGCGAAATTCCACCACTTGTACCCTTCGATGGGCGAGCCCGTCAGCGGATCCGAGCCATTGGGGGTGGTGCTGGAAATGTAGAGCAAGGTCACGGTGTAGTTGTCGCTGGCCGTGTTGAAAGTGCGCGTGTAGGTAAAGCCGGTCAGATTCGCGCCCGAGATGCTGCCGTCGAACCTGGCGATCTCAATATCGATCGTCTGGGCGACCAGAGGAACCGCCAGCGGATCGACCACGCTCGCGTGCACCTTGAAGCCGCGTTTCAGATTCGACAAGAAAGCGGTTCCAGTGCCGATCGGCGTGGAATCCGCTACGGCTTTCCACGGAGTGCGGAAAAAGAATTGTGTGTTCGCGTTCACGGTGAGAGGGACGCCGATGCCCAACTCATCTTCCACGGTGATCACGTCGCTTGTGGTGTTCACGTGGAGCACATGGCCCTCGGGGCTGATCCAAAGGCGATTGAAGGAGGTGCTGGCCCAAATGCGGACAGCGACGAGCGTGCCGTTGGGCTGGTAACGCGCGGCTACGCGAACGAACTTACCGTCAATCGTGGAAGCGATTGAGCTGAAGTTCATGATCGTCGCCACGGTCTTGGCATCCACGTCATAGTACAAAGTTCCGTTTGTAGAGTCCGCCAGGATGTTCAGACTTTGAGCGGTCGGAACGGCGGTCTCCGTGGCGGCTACCGGCTCGACGGGAAAGTCTCTGGTGACGGTAATCGAGGTGTTGTCTTGCGACACCGAGGTCACGTTGCCGTAGATATGGCGGAGAATCAGACGGGTGATGTCCCAAATGGGGTGATGACGTACGGGACCATTAAAGTTTACCGCCCATATTGTTGACCCAGAGGTCGGCACGTGAGCCACGAGGAACGCCGGATGCGAAAGGTCGAACTCAAGATCCAATGCGTTGCTTTGATTGGCGGTCACGACCAGCGGGGACACAAAATTCACGTTCACCGGAACGGTCAAGCTGCCCGCGTTTCCGGTGGCCCCCATGATTTGGATCTGGCTGGAGGGGATCGTCGCGGCGGCGGTGCCCACAAATGAGGCTTCGGGATCCGCAGCCGCCGTTAACAGGACATCTCCGGGATTGGCGCTGATCGTAAGGGTCGCGCTTGTATAGGTCCCGGTGGCAACCGTGACATTCCCCAGGATTTCACTGAGCTGATCCAACTGCACCAGATTGACAAACGGCGCCGGACTCGGTGCCGTATAGACCGTCACGGGACTGCCCCCGCCCTGTGGAGTCAAAGAAATCGACAACACCTTGACGCCGATCGTGGCCCAGTCCTCCGTGGAGGCATCGCTCATCATCAAGTTGACGGAGCCGTTCTGAGGAGCTGGCGGCGGGTTGTTGTTGAAAGAAGACGAACCTGCGCCACACCCCATTGTGAACAAGGGCATGGCGGCGATGGCCAGCCCCAGCGTGAGACGAGAAACTTGGCGGTTCATATTTAGCTCTCCTCAGGAGACTTGGGAGTCTCTTCGGTCTGATTCAACTGCCTAAAATCGAAACTATGTCGCGAAAACTCAAACGGGCAATCAAGAACTCACTGCCTCAACTACTCGACTAAACACGGCTCCCCAAAGAAGGTTGCGCTGACGTGAGACTGAAGATGTGTACGAGAGTACTATCTAGCTTCAAAGAGCGAGCTGGCCTCCCTCAGTGGGCGAGCGGGGAACGTCCGGGGAGTGCGCAGCGTTGAATTAGATAGCGGCCGTGACGCTGGGAGGCGCTTCTCAGGAGGCGCTGGGCGAGTTAGGATGAGCGCCGGCCGTGAACACCACGAACATGCGACCTGCTAATCTGAACGCGCCACGCGTGTTGCTGGCGGACGATTTGCCGGACGTTCGCGAAGCATTGCGTCTGCTCTTGAAAGACGAAGGATTCGAGACGCAAGCCGCGTCCTCGCCCGCCGAGCTAATTGCGGCGCTCGAAGCGCGCGAATTCGACGCAATTCTGATGGACTTGAATTACGCGCGGGACACCACTTCCGGCCAAGAGGGCCTGGACCTGCTGGGGCGCATCCAGGCGATGGACAGCGCGCTGCCCGTGATCGTGATGACCGCCTGGGGGAGCGTCGAACTGGCGGTCGAGGCGATGCGGCGCGGGGCGCGCGATTTCATCCAGAAGCCGTGGGAGAACGCGCGGTTGCTTTCGATCCTGCGGACGCAAATCGAGTTGCGGCAGGCGCTGCGGCGCGAAATCCGCCTGGAAGCGGAGAACCGGCTGCTGCGGGCGGAGAAGCGTCCGACGCTGATCGCGGAAGCGCCCTCGATGCAGCCGGTGCTGGAACTGATTGCGCGGATCGGGCCGTCGGACGCGAACGTGCTGGTGACGGGAGAACATGGGACCGGCAAGGACGTTGTGGCGCAAACGTTGCACGCGCTTTCGGGGCGCGCGGCGAAGCCCCTGGTGGCGGTGAACGCCGGCGGGCTGTCCGAAGGCGTCTTTGAAAGCGAATTGTTCGGGCACGTGCGAGGTGCGTTCACGGACGCACGAACGGACCGCGTCGGCCGCTTTGAGCTGGCGGAAGGCGGCACGCTCTTCCTGGATGAGATTGCGAACATTCCGCTGAACTTGCAGGCGAAACTTTTGCGCGTCCTGGAAACGGGCGAGATGGAGCGCGTGGGGTCGTCGCGAACGCAGCGCGTGGATGTGCGCATACTTGCCGCGACGAACGCGGACGTGAATGCGGAGGTCGCCGCGGGACGATTCCGGCAGGACTTGCTGTTCCGTCTGAACACGATCGAGATTCATTTGCCGCCGCTGCGAGAGCGGCGCGAAGACATTCCATTGCTCGCCGCGCATTTTCTGCGCGCGTACTCTCAGAGATACCGCAAGGCGCTGCGGGGATTCGACGCGGCAGCGCAACAGGCGCTTGCGTCGCACGCGTGGCCTGGCAACGTGCGGGAACTCGACCACGCCGTGGAGCGCGCGGTGTTGATGGCGCAGGGGGATCAGGTGCGGCCGAGCGATCTCGGCCTCCGCCCCGGGGGGCCGGGCGGCGCGGTGCGGCTCGAAGAGATGAGCCTGGAGGACGTCGAGCAGTATCTGGTGCAAAAAACGCTCGCTCGCTGCGGCGGCAACGTCAGCCAGGCCGCCAAGGCGCTGGGGCTTTCGCGGAGCGGGCTGTATCGCCGCATGCAAAAGCACAGTCTATGAAGCGGCTCACGTTCGAGCGGCGCGTGCTTCTGCTGGCGCTGGCGGCGGGCCTGCCGGGATCGGCAGTCGCCCTGGCGCTGTTGTGGACCGGCAACTTCAGCTCGCGAGTGGCGTGGACGTTCACAGTGCTGATCGCGGGAAGCTGGCTCGGATTCGCGTTCGGGCTGCGTCACCGCGTGGCCTTTCCGCTGCAAACCTTATCCAACATTCTGGCGGCGATCCGCGAAGAGGACTTCTCCATGCGCGCACGCGGCGCCGGGTACGGCGACGCATTGGGCGAAGTGCTGGTGGAAGTGAACGCGCTGGGCGAAACACTGCGGGAACAGCGGCTTGGGGCGCTCGAGGCGTCGGCACTGCTTCGCAAGGTGGTGCAGGAAATTGATGTGGCGGTGTTCACGTTCGACGCAAACAACCGGTTGCGTCTGGTGAATCGCGCGGGTGAGCGGCTGCTGGCGGAGCCCATGGAACGCCTGCTGGGCGCGACGGCGGAAGACCTTGGGCTGGCCGCGTGCCTGGAAGGCGACGCGCCGCGCACGCTCGAAATGAGTTTCCCGGGCGGCGCGGGACGTTGGGACATCCGGCAAAGCACCTTTCGACAGGGCGGCCTGCCGAACCGGCTGCTGGTGCTGAGCGATCTGAGCCGAGCGTTGCGCGAGGAGGAAAGGCAAGCGTGGCATAAATTGATTCGCGTGATTGGCCACGAATTGAATAACTCACTGGCGCCAATTCAATCCGTCGCCGAAAGTCTGGAGAGGCGACTGTTGCGGTCGAGGGGAGCGTCGGAGGAAGGCGGTGTAGCGGAAATGTCCGCAGAGACGACCGACGATATGGAAAAAGGGCTCGGCGTGATTCGCGCGCGGGCCGAGGCGCTCGGCCGGTTCATGGCGGCATACGCGCAACTGGCGCGACTGCCGCAGCCGAACAGGCGGCCAGTGGAGGTTGCCGCCTGGATTCACCACGTTGCAAGGCTCGAGACGCGCCTGACGGTGAGTGTGGTGGAAGGGCCAAAAATCACGATTTCCGCCGACGGCGATCAACTGGAACAACTCCTAATCAATCTCGTGCATAACGCGGCCGACGCGGCGCTGGAAACCTCGGGCGGGGTTCGGGTCGGGTGGGAGAGAGGGCGGCGTCAACTCACCGTCTGGGTGGAAGACGACGGGCCAGGACTCTCCAATACGGCAAACTTGTTCGTGCCCTTCTTCACGACGAAGCAGGGCGGATCGGGGATCGGCCTCGTACTCTCGCGCCAGATTGCGGAAGCACACAGCGGAAACCTGACGCTCGAGGATCGCCGCAAAGGGCATGGATGCCTGGCCAAATTGCGCCTGCCGCTCGCTGCGCCCGCGGACGGAACGTATGAATCCTAGTGAGCGGCTTCGCATCCTGGAAGAAGAAGTCGTCGCGTGCCGGAAGTGCCCGCGGCTGGTGGAGTATCGCGAGCGGATCGCGCGCGTGAAACGGCGGGCGTATCGCGAATGGACGTACTGGGGACGGCCGGTGCCGGGATTCGGGGACGCTCGCGCAAAGCTCTTGATTCTCGGCCTCGCACCCGCGGCGCATGGGGCGAACCGAACCGGCCGCGTCTTCACCGGCGACCGTTCAGGAGAATTTCTCTACCGCGCGCTGTATCGAGCGGGATTTGCAAGCCAGCCGGATTCCACACGCCGCGGGGACGGCCTGCGGTTGAGGAACGCGTTCATCTCGGCGACGATTCGCTGCCCCCCGCCCGCGAACAAGCCTCTCCCCCAGGAAATCCGGAATTGCCTGCCTTTCTTCGAGGCTGAGTTGCATGCGATCCGGCCGCGCGCGGTGCTGGCGCTGGGGAAAATCGCCTTCGATGCTTACTTGCGGACATTGCAGCAGCGAGGGCTGATCGAGCGCCTCTCCGCATATCGCTTCGGGCATGGGGCGCGCTGCGTCTTTCCCGCGCCGCTCCCGCAGCTCTTCGCGTCCTACCACCCAAGTCAGCAAAACACGCAAACCGGGCGGCTCACGGCACCGATGTTCGCGGGCGTGCTGCGGCGAATACGCGAATTCCTCGAACCCTAGAGAAGCAAATGGCTAAGCACTGCCCTCGTGCGTGACGATGTGAACATCCACGGATGGCGCGTCCCGAAGGAAGCGATTCACGGCCGTGAGGTAGAAATAGCGGCGTAAGCCCTTGCTTGCCGTGCGGCCGAAAATGATCTGGGTGATGTGTTTTTCCTGAACGACCCCAGCCACGGAAGAGGCGACATTCTTCCCGCGGACACGCACGATCTGCGCTCCCAAATCGCGCGCAAACTGGATGTTCGCATCGAGAGTTCTTTGGTCCTGCGGTTTGCTGTCCGCCCCCGTATCCACATAGATGACGTAGAACTCAGCGTCCAGCCGCCGCGCCATCCGGGCGGCGCGGGCGACGATGTATTGCGCCGCGGGATTCGAGCTGATGCAGACAGCGAGGCGCTCGCGCACTGCCCAGTTGTCTTCGATGTCCTTCGCGGCCATGTAGGATTCGAGGCTACGGTCGACGTGCTCGGCGACCTGGCGAAGCGCAAGCTCGCGGAGGGCGATGAGATTCCCGCTCCGAAAGAAATTGGTGAGCGCCTGATTGACTTTCTCGGGGTTATAGACGTCGCCGCGGCGGAGACGGTTCTGCAGCGCCTCCGGCGTGAGATCCACCATGACGGTCTCATTGGCCAGCAACGGAACCCAGTCAGGAACCGTTTCGCGGACCGTAATGCCGGTGATGGTGTTGACGGTCGGGGCGATGCTCTCCATGTGCTGGATGTTCATGGTCGAGATGACGTCAATCTTTGCGGCCAGGATCTCCTGCAGGTCCTCATAGCGCTTGCGATGCTTGCTGCCGGGGATGTTGGTGTGGGCTAGCTCGTCAACCAGAACGACCTGCGGCCGCCGGGCGATGATCGCGTCGACGTCCATCTCCTCGAAAACCGTGCCTTTGTATTCGATGTGGCGGAGCGGGACGGATTCGAGCTGGGCCGCCAGCTCCTTGATTCCCGTTCGGCCGTGCGACTCCGCGACACCGACGACCACATCTTCGCCGCGATTGCGCCGGCGAATTCCCTCGCTCAGCATCGCATAGGTTTTGCCAACCCCCGGCGCATAACCGAGGAAAAGCTTGAACGCGCCCTTCGTTTTCTCGGGCGGAGAGACTACTTCGAGCCAGTCTTCGGGACGCTTGGGCATAGGCGTTGTAACAGCGGCACTTAAGCTACAATACCCGCGTGCATTGGCGCTATCTGAATCGCGCGCTGCGCTTCGTTCTGGCGCTGGCCATTGTCCTGGCCATCACCTGGATTTTCCGGGAGATTGTCCCAGCCAATCACACGACGGTTGCACTTTTCTTCCTCCTGGCAATTCTAGCAGTTTCGGCGGCGTGGGGTTTCACGGTTTCCGCATTCATGTCCGTGTCCGCAATGCTCGCGTTCAACTATTTCTTTCTTCCACCGATAGGAAAGTTTACGGTCGCGGATCCGCAGAACTATCTTGCGCTGTTTGCGTTCCTAGCGACTTCGCTCACGGGGAGCCAGCTTTCGCAGCGGATGAGGCGCCAGACGGAAGAAGCGCATCGCAGGCGGGAGGAAGCCGAGCGGCTCTACGCCTTCAGCCAACGGCTGCTGGTGGCGGGGAACGTAATCACCTTGTTGAATGCGATTCCGAACCACATCGTGGAAACCTTTGGCGTGGGCGCGGCAGCGCTCTATTTGGAGAATAAGAAGAAGTTCTACCGCTCGGGGGGCGGGGTCAGCTTGGACGAGGACGAAATGCGGCGGGTGACTCACCGGGAGGAACCGGTCTTCGATACGCGACGCAGTTTATCTTTCGTGCCGGTGCGCATGGGGACGCGCGCCATCGGCAGCCTGGGGATCTCGGGGCGGGCCCTTTCCAGGGAAACGCTGGAGGCTTTGGGAACGATGGTGGCCATCGGCGTCGAGCGAGCCCGGGCGGTCGAAGAACTCGGCAAGACGGAAGCCACGCGGGAAGGTGAGCGGTTGAAATCCGCACTGCTCGATTCCATCACGCACGACTTCCGGACGCCGCTCACCTCCATCAAGGCCTCGGTCACGAGCCTGCTTTCGACACCTTCCACGGCCGCGCCAGACGCGCGCGAGCTGCTCACTGTGATTGATGAGGAGTGCGACCGGCTGAACCATCTGGTTGGCGATGCTGCGGAAATGGCGCGGCTCGACGCCGGAGAATTTGAATTAAAGCGTCGGCCCGAGGCGATGTCGGAGATCATCTCCGCAGCACTGGACCAATACAAAGTGCCGCTCGGCCAGCGCGAAGTGCGCGTAGAATTGCCGGCGGACCTGCCGCCGGTGGACGCGGATTTCGCGCGCATCAAGGATGTGCTCGTCCGCCTGATCGAGAATGCCGACGCCTATTCACCCAAAGAGTCTCCGATCACGATCACAGCGGAGGCCGTCGGAGAGTCGGTCACCTCATCCGTCGCCGATCGGGGCCCGGGAATCGACGCAATGGAAATGAGCCTCATCTTCGACAAATTCTACCGCGGGCGGAATCAGCGGTATCTGGTTCAAGGGACGGGCATGGGCCTGCCGATCGCAAAGGCCATTATCGAGGCGCACGGCGGGACGATCGGCCTCACGAGCCAACTCGGCCACGGCTCCGTCTTTTCCTTTACACTGCCAATCGCCCGGGGGCGAATGACAACGCCATGAAATCCGCTACGATTCTCGTGGTGGACGACGAACCGCAAATACGGCGCGTCTTGCGAACCACACTGGCGACGGACGGATACACAATCGTCGAGGCCCACGACGGAAATGAGGCGCTCGAGAAACTTCGCAGCGAACGCCCGGATCTCGTGCTACTGGACATGAACATGCCCGGGATGGACGGGCTGGAGGCGTGCCGCGAAATTCGTGCGGCGTCAGATGTTCCGATCCTGATGCTCACCGTGCGCAATGCGGAGCGGGACAAAGTGCGCGCGCTCGATGCCGGTGCGGACGATTACGTCGTCAAGCCGTTTGGGATTCAAGAGCTCCTGGCGCGCATCCGCGCAGCGCTCCGCCGGGCTTCCCCCGAGGGCGAGGCCATTTCGGTCGTGTCCAAGGAGTTTAGCTTCGACTTCGGCGCGCGCGATTTCTCCGTGCGCGGCAAGGCGATTCATTTGACGCCGAAGGAATGCGAATTGCTGCGGGAACTCGTGCGGAATCACGGCAAGCCAATTTCCCACCGGCGACTGCTGCAGGCGGTCTGGGGGCCCGACTACGGGGAACAGACGGAGTATTTGCGCGTCGTAGTCAACCAACTGCGCAAGAAGATCGAAACCGATTCGTCGCGCCCGAAGTTCCTTCTGACGGAACCGTGGGTCGGATACCGCTTCGTCCTGCCGCGGGATGCCCGCGCCCAGGGAACCGATGGCGGATCCTCTTAGCGGGCGCCGGCCGCCCTGAACCAACGGACGAATCTCTCCAGACCGATATCCAGCGATGTCTGCGGCCTATAGCCCAGGAATTTCTCCGCGCGGGAAATATCGGCCCAGGTCACCGGCACGTCGCCCAATTGCGAGGGCATCGCCCGCCGGATGGCCTTCCGGCCCGTGGCGCTCTCCAGCTTCAAAATCAAGTCATTCAAAGTGACCGGGCGGGAATTGCCGAGATTGAACACTTCGAAATGAGCGCCGTTCCTCACTGGCGGCGCGAACTCGAGCGCAGCAAGCACGCCGGCGACAATGTCGTCCACGTAGGTATAGTCTCGCGCCGTGGAACCGTCCCCGAATACCGGCACCGGCTCACCCGCTTCCAGCAAGGCGGTGAACTTGTGGATGGCGAGGTCCGGCCGCTGCCGGGGCCCATAAACCGTAAAGAAGCGCAGGCAGACAGCATCGAAGTGATACAGATGCGCATAGGTGAACAGTAACAATTCACCGGCAAGTTTCGTGGCGGCGTAGGGAGAAATGGGACGCAAGTCCCTTTGATCTTCAGAGAATGGGACGGCGCTCGCGGCGCCGTAGACGGAGCTCGAAGAGCCATACACAAATTTCTCTACGCCGAATTTCTTTGCAAGATCGAGGAGCTGCAACGTCCCAAAGACATTGACGCGTTCGTACAGCGCGGGCTGCTCGATCGAAGGCCTCACGCCAGCGCGAGCCGCAAGATGAATCACGGCGCTGGGCCGGAACGCCGCGAAGACTTCCCGCAGGCTTGAAGTGTCGCAAATATCCGAAGCAAAGAACTCAAATGACCCTTTGCGGCGGACCTCCTCCAGGTTCGCTTTCTTCCGCGCTGGAGGATAGAAGTCATCCAGGTTATCGAGAATAGCGAGCGAATTCCCGCGCGATAGCAATGCTTCCGCCACATGCGAGCCGACAAAGCCCGCACCGCCGGTCAGAAGCACTTTTCGGGGATTCGTGTTCATGAAAGATTCTTCAGGAAGCCATCCGGGCAGTTGTCGGCGCGGCTTGCGAGGCGGAGAAAACCACGTTCTGCTGGGCCGCCCACTGGAGCCACTCGCTCAAGACGATCAGCGCCCAGAGCGGACGGGAATGGTCCGCCTTGCGCGACCGGTGCTCTTCGAGCATCTCCATTGCCGCTTCGTTGCGGACGCCCGCCTCGCCCAGCAACGCCGAGGAAAGCCGGGAGCGCGCCCAATCGTGCAGCGGCTCGCGCAACCAGCGGGCCAGGGGCACCGAAAGCCCGCGCTTGCGGCGATTCACGATCGACGAAGGCAAATATCTCGACGCGTACTGCTTTAGAAACGCCTTGGTCGTGAAACCGCGGATGCGATCCCGCGCGGCCAGACGAGCCGCAAATTCCATGACGCTCACATCCAAATACGGCGCGCGCAGTTCAATCGCGAACTCCATGCTTGCCCGGTCCGCCTTCGTGAGCAGTCCTTCCGCCAGCGAATTCTCGAGGTCCACGCGCTGCAGGTCGCTCAGCATGTCCCCGGGCGGCGGGCCGCCGTGCGGCACGGGATCGAGCCGCCACGATTCTGCCGTTGCGACACCGAGCCGGCCCAATAGTTCGGGAGAAATCACCGAAGTCCAAAGCAAGTGGCGAGGCACAGCCGCCAGGCCATCCCCGCGGACGAAACGCTTGAGCAAGAAGGACAGGGTGACTTTCTTGTCTGTCGCAGGCCAACGCTCCACTCCCCGACGCACCAGCGAACGGACAAATGCGGGGAGCCTTGCATACCGGTCCGCGAGGCCCGCGCCCAGATAGGTGGGGTAGCCGCCGAAAAGTTCGTCAGCGCCCTCGCCAACCAGCGCGATCTTGACGTCCTGCGCCGCGCGTCGAGAGAGCAAAGCCGTGGGCACCCAGGCCGGATCCGCGAGCGGTTCTCCGGACGAAGCGATCAGTTCCGCCAGCGTCGCAGGGACAACTTCCGGAGTGACGTCCACCCGATGCAGCTCCAGTCCAAGCAATTTGGCGGCGAATTCCGCGTAGCCGCTCTCATCGTAGGAGGGCTCGAAGAACCGCAGCGTATAGGAGTGGAGCGCGTAGTCCGGGCGCAACTTCCGAAGGACCGCGGCCACGAGAGAGGAATCAACGCCGCCGCTCATGTAAACGCCGTAGGGCACGTCCACATCGCTCTGCGACCGGACCGCTTCGCGGAACACTGCATCGAACTCACCGGGATTTGCTGCGGCTTTCGCAGGGGCGGGGGCAGAAGTCCACCGCCAATACCGGCGGGTGGATACGCTCTGCCCGCGAATCTCGATAATTTCTCCGGGGCCGACTTTGCGGACTCCTTCGAAGGGGCTGAGCGGCGCGGGGAAAAAACCGGCGGCAAGATATCCGCGCACCGTCTTGGTATTCACGCCGGCCCGCAAATGACCGACGGCCACAAGCGCGGAAATTTCCGACGCAAACCATGCTTCCTCGGAAGCATGAAAATGCAACGGGCGCTCTCCGGCGCGATCGCGCGCCAAGAGAAGGAGGCGGTCGCGGGCGCTCCATAAACCGATGGAAAAAGCCCCTGACAGCCGCTCGACAAATGCGGATCCGAGTTCGAGAAATAGTCCGGGAAGCACGGCGACATCGGTTTCCGCCGCCACGGGGCGCCCCCGCGACGCCAGCCAGCGCTTCAACTCACGGTGATTGTCGATCTCGCCGTTGCACACGACAACGATCCCATTCGCGTCTTCCACGATGGGTTGCTGGCCGTCGCCCAAGCCGCGAATGGCCAACCGCACCGCGCCGAACGTGGCCGGCCCCCGGCTCGCCACACCCCATCCGTCCGGGCCGCGGTGACCGAGGCGCTCGAGCATCGCGGATACGTTCGCCTCGCGCGCGGGGGGCTCGCCGCGCCCGTCCCAATCGATGGTTCCGCAGATTCCACACACTCTAGTGGGCCCTCGCCGGCGGCAGGAGCGCGCCCCACCAACCGGGAAAAATTTCCTGTACCCCGGCGCCTGAAGCCGAAGCGAAAGACTCGAGTTGAGTCCTTTGTTCCACGCGTGCGATCAAGAATACAGGCCGCGATTCCTGAGCCAGCCACGCCGGCAGTCGGCTCGGAGAAACGATATTCGGCGGCCAAGTTGGATTGCGCGCGAGCGAGTAAGAGACGTAGTTGCTGGTTGTCTCGTGGCCATCGACGCTCACCAAGTAAACGGCCCTGCCGAGATAATACGGCAACCCGGGGGAAAAACATCGCAGGAGAACGATATCCGCGGAACCGGAAGCCGCCGACACTCGCGCCGCGAGGGAGCGCGTCGAAAGGGCTTCCGCGTACGCCTGAATGCTACCCCATCCGAGTGTGAGCCACAGGGACATGAACAGCGAAAACACCACAAATACGACCTTGGCGTTGCGAATAAAGTATGCGACAAGACCAAAGATCGCGATGAGTGCAAATGCCCAACAGGTCGCAGGAAAGAGTACCGGCGAAGTCAGCCCGTCGATGCCGCGAACGTGTAAGTCACGAATCAAATAGGGACCACGATAAACGTCCAACCCCAAAAGCAATGCAACCACAACACTCACGCCGGACATCAGCAAGGCCCCGCGCCGCACCAAGTGGGACGCCGCTCCTCCCGGCCGCTCCCAAGCCAGGGCGAATAGCCTCGCCACAAGAATCCCGAGCGCTACAACACCCGGAAGCGCGTATTCAGGCAGTTTCGATTTTGAAAGGGAGAAGAACAAGACGACCACAACCGCCGCAACGGTCAGCAGCCGCTCGGCAGGCAGAATTCGACGGCGGGCTCGCCAGGCCGAAACCACCGCTTCCGGCAGCAACATGCTCCACGGGAAGAACAATACGGCGACGACGATCGCGTAGTAATAGAACGGCCCGTGGCGGTGGAACCTCTGTGTCGAAAACCTCTGGAAGGATTCCATGACGATGCCGTAGTAGGGAAAATCGTGATGGCGCGACGCGACGCCGAGAAACCAAGCGAGCGAGACGCT
>DASPOJ010000056.1:0-22564 GCA_035626055.1 Candidatus Methylomirabilota bacterium
ATTCTTGAGAAGTATCTCTGGCCTTTGCTGAAGGGAAGGGAATTTGCGGCCGCTTCGGAACTCTGGGAGCTGCTGGAGCCCGTTCGCGGGCACAACATGGCGAAGGGCGCGCTCGAGTCGGCGCTCTGGGACGCGGAAGCCAAGCAGAAAGGCGTACCCCTCTGGCGGCTGCTGGGCGGCGTGCGTGGAGAGATCGCCAGCGGCGTCTCGATCGGCCTCAAGCCCACGTTCGACGAATTGCTCGCCGCCGTCGAGAAGGAACTCTCCGCCGGCTACCAGCGCATCAAGATCAAAATCAAGCCGGGGCGGGATATCGAGCCTGTCGAGCGATTGCGCCAGCGATTCCCAAGCATCAAGCTCATGGTGGACGCGAATTCCGCCTATCGCCTGGAGGACGCGCCGCATTTGCGCCGCCTCGAGCCGTTCTACTTGATGATGATCGAGCAGCCGTTGGGGTGGGACGATTTGTTCGGCCACGCCGCCTTGCAGCGTCAATTGCAGACGCCGATTTGCCTCGACGAGTGTATTCGGTCGCTCGAGCACGCGCGCGCCGCCATCGAACTGAACGCTTGCCGCATCATCAACATGAAACTGGGCCGCGTCGGCGGTTATACGTCGGCGCTCGCCGTCCACGATCTTTGCCGCGCGCACCACGTACCCGTTTGGTGCGGAGGCATGCTCGAATCCGGCATCGGCCGCGCGCACAACATCGCGCTATCGACCCTGCAGGGTTTTTCGCTCCCCGGGGACGTCGCGGCCAGCCGCCGCTACTGGCAGCAGGACATCATCGAACCCGAAGTCGAAATCACATCGCTCGGAACGATTCGATTGCACAACCACCCGGGCATCGGCTACCAGCCGCGACAGGACCTCATTGAAAAGCTCGCGGTCCGAAAGGCAGTGCTGACCTGAGCCTTGCCGCGCGACGCCTCCAATCCAGACCGTCCATCAGGTGCCCTGCTTGCGGCGGGCATCGCATTTGCCACGGCCGCCTGGGTGGGCAATTTCTTTGTGGGCAAGCTGGGCCTGCGGACGGTTCCGCCCCTCCGGTTGCTGTCTTTCCGTCTGGTGATTGCCGGAGTCGCGAGCTTTCCGCTGTATCTCGCGCGGCCCAAGAACCCCTCCGCGGTTGCGGGCGGACCGGCGAAAAAGAGAACGTTGGCAGACCTATGGACGTTTTTCTATCTCGGCTTCTTCGGAGTGGTCGTCAATATGGGCGGCTACGTCATCGGACTGAACTACACGACGGTCGGCCATGCCGGTCTAATCACCGGGCTTGGACCGGTCTTCATCTTGCTCCTCGCCTGGGCGCAAGGACTCGAATCGCTCCTGCCGCTTTCTGCCATCGGAGTGATTTTCGCTTTCACCGGCGTGGGTATCCTCAGCGCGGAACACAGCCTGGCATTTCGAGCGGGAACTCTGCGCGGAGATCTCCTCACGCTTGCAGGCACCTTGGGTTTCGCGCTGTATACCGTACTTGGCAAGCGGGTCGCGGGGAAGTACAGCGCCTCCGAAATGAACGCGTACAACTATTTTGTCGGTGCGCTGTTCTTTTTGCCTTACGCGGTTCATCAGGCGGTCTACCTGACGCGAACCGGTGCCTGGGGCTCGATCCGGTGGACCGGTTGGGCCGCTATTCTTTACATGGCGTTGATTTCGGCTGTCGCGGCCTATGTGGTCTATTTCTGGGCGTTGCGCTACATTGCCGCTTCCCGGCTGGGCGCAATCAGCAATGCAAATCCGGTCGTGACGGCAGTGCTGGGGGTATCGCTGATGCACTATGCGCTCACGTGGAACCTTGTCGTGGGCGGGACCCTGGTGGTCGCGGGGATCTACGCGATTGAGATCGGGCACCGGCGAAATGCTAAAAGTTAAGCCGTATAGAATTAGCATAGCATATAGCGTAGAGAATGCCGAGTGGACGCCCCTCGGTACGCGCGAAGCTGGAGACAGCCAGGCGGAACGCGTCGCCTGCGGCCCACAGGGACGGCCGTCCCGTTCAGACCGCTCTGTACCGAGGCTCTCGGTGCCCTAGGACGAGCAGACCGCCCAGTAGGAATCCTCCAACGTGCGCCCACCAGGCAACGCCGCCTTGATCTGTCACCCCCAGCGATCCCACTCCGCTTAGGAATTGCAGGACGAACCAATAACCCAGCAGCAGGAAGGCCGGCAATCGCACCGTCCAAAAAACGATAAAGATGGGGATCAGTGTTAGGATGCGGGACTTCGGAAAGAGAACAATGTAGGCCCCCATTACTCCGGAAATCGCTCCGCTGGCTCCGATCGTCGGTATCTTTGAGCCCCAGCTGACCATGGTGTCAAACAGACCGGAGCCCACGCCGCACACCATGTAGAAGAAGAAATACGAGAAGTGGCCGAGGCGATCCTCGACGCTCCCGCCGAACACCCAGAGGAAGAGCATGTTGCCCAGGACGTGGAGCCAGCCGCCGTGCAGGAACATGCTGGTCACCAGGGGCACGAGGACTTGGGGCAGCGTGACGGGTGTGCCATGTGCCGCAGGAGCTAGGAGCAGCTCCGCACGAGCGGGGATGAGTCCGTAGGTGTTCACTAGGCGCTGCCCCGCCTTGGGTCCGAGCGAAAACTGGTAGAGGAATATGAGGATGTTTAGAGTGATCAGAACGACGGTTACGATAGCGGGCGAGGTGCGAGGATTATCGGATTTGAGTGGAATCATTGACGGGCCCGCGCTTCCTCAAGCTCCGCCCTAGAGTACGCGGCGGGGCGCCGCGCCCCCTCACGGCGAAGCTTTTCGATCTCGTTGATGGGGCGGATGCCACCCCGCGCGCCGATGGACGCGCAGTTCAAAGCAGCGGCGGCACAGCTGAACTCAAGCGTCCGCTCAAGTTCCCATCCCTGGAGCAATCCATACAGAAAGGCCCCGTGGAAGACATCTCCCGCGCCGGTGGTGTCCACCGTGTCCACGACATAGGCGGCGCTATACAGAAATCGCTGGCCATCCCAAGCAAGCACGCCTTCGCGTCCCAGAGTGGCCGCCGCTAGCCGGGAACGGAATCTCTTCTGAAGCGCGGGCAAAGAGCACAGAAGGGAGGCGTCGCCGGTCAGTCGGGCGGGGAACTCGCGCGAGGCGATGAGGTAATCCACATGTTCAAGTACTGCTTCAACTCCGGGATAGAAAGAGTCCACGTCAATCGTAACTGCCGCTCCGGATCTACGCGCCCAGCGCGCCGCCTGGAGCATGGCAGCCGTGCTGTTGCCATTGAGGTGAAGGGCGCGCGCGCCTTCAAACCATTCGCGGCGGAGCTCCTCAGCTTGTACTTCGAGCCGAGCGTCGCGATTCCAAATTATCGTACGCTCGCCCACGGACTCGTCCACCAGAATGAAAGAGCACTGGCTCCGGCATTCGGGGACCACCATCAATTCGGCTTCGACGCCAGCCCGCGCAAACTCTTCCGCTTGCATGCGCCCGGCAGCGTCATCACCGACTTTTCCGATGTAGCGCGTGCGCAGCCCCCAGCGGGAGCAAGCCACCAGCGCCGTGGCGACCTCGCCGCCCGGCTCGACCCGGATGTCGTGGAACTGAATCTTGGAATCCATGGCGGGGAAGTGGGGGACGCGGATCAACGTGTCGGTGGCATTCAAGCCAAGGCCGACAATCGCCGCTGTCGTAGAGTGATTCTGCATCTGGACACTTTACGTTTGCGATGAAGAAATGCAAGTCGAAAAGGGCGGAGCTTTGCGTCCGATAATGCATCGGGTGGTGGAAACTGCCTTTACATAATCTAGAGCGAGCGCGGTATGCGGCGTTCTCGGGCCCCAATGCGTCTGGGCCATACTCGAACAGTCGCTGAATTTCTTCTTTTTGCTGCGTTTTGGGAATTGCGCTGGCTTTCGCGCTATGATAACTAAAGATGTTTGAAATGTGCTCTCAGTTTTGCTCGAGGGGCTCGGCCGGATGTCGGCGTGCCGACGCGTAGATGCCAACCGTTGAGGCTGAAGCCGTCGTGCTTCGCAGTTATCCACTGGGCGAAGGCGATCGGCTCGTCTGTTTTCTCTCACGGGAAAATGGCAAGGTGAGAGGGGTGGCGCGCGGTGCACGCCTGCCGAAGAGCCGGTTCGGTTCTTGCCTGGAAATAGCCTCCCACATTCGCATCTGGTATTACGAGCGCGAGACTCGGGATTTGGTGCGGATCAATCAATGCGAACTGGTCGAATCGTTTCTCGATGTGCAGGGCGACTACCAGAAAGGTGTCGGCCTAGCTTTGATCTGTGAAGTCACGGATTTTGTGCTGCCGGAGCGCGAACCCGCGGGCGCACACTTTCGATTGGTGTCGCTCGCGTCGCGTTCCATCCGGCAGCAGAACGACGCATGGGTCTCGCTGGCCTACTTTTCCCTGTGGACGCTGCGGCTTGCGGGCTGGCTCCCCTCGCTCGAACAGTGCGGGCGCTGTGGGCAGGGCCTTGGAGGGATGGAGGCGTTTGTGGCGGTGGGGCATGGCGCATTGCTTTGTGTGAATTGCCGGCTGCCGGGTGCGAAGGCGGTATCTAGGCCAGCCGTGGAGCTGGCGAGTCTCTTGCTGCACCACAAGCTTGCGGATGTGGACCCGAAGGGATCGGAATCTGCCGCCGCGCGGGAACTGACCCCGATTCTTCTCGACTGGATTGAGTTGCATGTCGAGAAGAAATTGAACTCGCGCCGAATGTTGGAAGAAGGAGTGGAGCCGCGAAATTGAAATCTAAAGTAAAACTTCAAGTTCAACGCGGCCTGACGTTCCAAGATTTGATCCTGAATCTGGAACGTTTCTGGTCTGATCGCGGTTGCATCCTTCAGCAGCCGTATGACGTGGAAGTGGGGGCGGGGACCATGCACCCGGAGACTTTTCTCAGAGTGCTTGGACCGGAGCCATACCGCGTCGCCTACGTGCAGCCGAGTCGTCGGCCCGCCGACGGCCGCTACGGGGAGAATCCCAATCGCCTTTACAAACACTACCAGATGCAAGTGATCTTGAAGCCTTCCCCAGCCGACGTTCAAGATGTCTACCTGGAGAGTTTGGGAGCGATGGGAATCAATCTCGTGGAGCACGACATCCGGTTTGAGGAAGATAACTGGGAATCGCCAACTCTCGGCGCCTGGGGTATCGGTTGGCAAGTGCTCCTCGATGGCCTGGAAATCACGCAATTCACCTATTTTCAGCAGTGCGGCGGTGTGGATCTCGATCCTGTTTCCGTTGAACTGACTTACGGGCTGGATCGCATCGCTGCGTATCTGCAAGGAGTAGACAACGTCTACGACGTCCGCTGGACGAGAGATTTGAGCTACGGATCGGTGCGGCTTGAGGAAGAGCAGCAGTTTTCGATCTACAACTTCGAGCGTGCGGATCCACACACGATGCGCAAGCTGTTTGAATTGCACGAGCACGAGGCGGCAGTTCTGCTGGACGGCTACGCAAAGGAAAGCGGCGAAGGGAAGCTGCGATATCCGGTGATGGCTGCCTACGACCAGTGCCTGAAGTGCTCCCACCTCTTTAACCTACTGGATTCGCGCGGCGTGATTTCCACGACAGAACGCGCGCAGCTTATGGCGCGTGTCCGGCAGTTGGCGTGCCGTGTTGCGGAGTGCTACCTGGATCAGCGTCATCCGGCTGCATCCACAGGAGAATCCGCATGAAGGACCGCGCAGATTTCCTGTTTGAGATCGGCTGCGAAGAGATTCCAGCAGAAATGTTGCCGGCAGCGAGCCAAGAACTTCAAGTAATACTTGAGAAATACATTTCGGCCCACAATCTTTCGACAAATGCGCCCGTGGCCACGTACGGCGCGCCGCGGAGACTCGCCGCGATTTGTTCGGCGGTGCTTGTCAAGCAGCCCGATCGGGTCAGTGAGATTACGGGGCCGCCGAAGAGCGTCGCCTACGACAATGTCGGCCGGCCGACACGCGCGGCGGAAAGCTTTGCGCAGAAGCAGGGAATTCCGCTCGATCATCTTTACTTGTTGCAGACCCCACGCGGAGAGTGCCTTGCATGCAAGCACGTGACGAAGGGCCGGCCGGCTGCGGAGATCCTGCAAGAGATCCTGCCGAAGGCCATCTCAGAGATTCCTTGGCCGCGCACCATGTACTGGACCGGCATTAAGGGCCCACGCTTTATCCGCCCAGTTCGCTGGATCGTCGCGCTACTCGGCGGAAAGGTCATACGCTTTCGGTTCGGCGATGTGGTGTCGGGGGACGCAAGCGCAGGTCATCGATTTCTCGGCAAGGCGAAGGTCAAGTTGCGTGGAGCACAAGATTATGTCGAGCGCATGCGCGCGGATTTCGTGCTTGTCCGCCCGGAGGATCGCCGGCGAAGAATTGAATCGGAGCTCCAAAGCGCCGGAACCAAGGGTGGATTGAAGGTGCATCAGGACGCAGCTCTACTGGATCAAGTCGTATATCTCAACGAATACCCGAAGGTTCTCCGAGGCGAATTCGACCCGGCGTTTCTCCAATTACCGAAGGAGATCCTAGTCACAGTGATGCGCGACCACCAGAAGTATTTCGCGCTCGACCGGAGAGACGGCAGTTTGGCCCCCGGCTTCTTGGCCGTCATCAATCAGAAGAGCGACAGAGGGGGGGCGATCCGCGCCGGTCATGAGAGGGTGTTACGCGCGAGGTTTGCGGATGCGAGATTCTTTTGGGAGTCTGACCAAAAATGTCGGCTCGCCGACTATCTTCCAAAACTGAACGGCGTTACGTTTCAGGTAAAACTCGGCAGCTACGGCCAAAAGATCGAGCGCGTCCGCGCCCTGGCCCGGTGGCTGGCAGAGCAGTGGTTCGCAGCAGGGATACACGAGGCAAGCGTTGGCGGGGTCGATCGCGCCGCGGAACTTGCGAAGTGCGACCTTGTCACGGAGATGGTCCGGGAGTTCCCGGAGTTGCAAGGTGTGGTCGGCGGCCTCTATGCCAAAGCTCAAGGAGAACCTGAAGAAGTCTCTTGGGCAGTTTACGATCAGTACTTACCTCCCGGCCTGGATGGCGAAATTCCGCGAAATCTGACGGGCTGCGCGCTCTCATTTGCAGATAAGCTGGATTCCCTCGTGGGTTGCTTTGCGGTCGGCCTACTGCCGACAGGTTCGAGCGATCCCTTTGCGCTGCGCCGCGCAACGATTGGCATCGTCAAGATTCTCGTCGAGCGGAGATTGCCGCTATCGTTGTCCGCGGTGATTACCAAGGCCGGTGCTATTCTCGCTGCTTCGCAGAAGGGAATTATCGCCGGAGTTGAAGTCGAGCGCGCGGTTACTGAATTCATCCTCGACCGTGCGCGCTATGCCTTCAAAGAGCGGTGGGGGTTCGCCTACGACGAGGTGAATGCGGCGCTCGCGGCCGATTCGGACGACTTGGTGGATGCCCTCCAGAGGATCGAGGCGGTGCGCGCGATCCGCAAGACGAAGAATTTTGAGCCGCTGGCGATCTCATTCAAGCGAATCCGAAAGATTCTGGAGAAGGCGGGCCCGCCGGGAGAGTGGCAACTGACCGGCGTGCGCCCCGATCTATTTGCGGAAGCGGCGGAACGGGATCTGTACGAGGCGGCAGCATCGGTTGCAAGACACGCCGAACAGGACAAACGCGCGCGACGTTACCGTGCGGCGCTCGAGCGGATCGCAGGCCTGCGTCCCAGGGTTGATTTGTTCTTTGAGAAGGTGATGGTAATGACCGAAGACGCAGAAGTGAGAAAGAACAGGTTGACCATGCTTTCGGAATTGTTGAGGCAGTTCTCGACGATCGCGGATTTTTCGGAAATCGCTGCAAGAGAACGCGCTTAGGATGGCGATGCGCGACAGACTTAAAGTATTACTTTAACAAAGGTCGGCGCGCCGACCGGTTGTTAAGGTGTTTGCCGCGCCCCGGGCAATGGAGAAGAGTCGCTTGAAAGGAGCGAAGACCAGTGAAATTCGTTTATTTTTTTGGTGCAGGGAAAGCGGAAGGAAATGGAGAGATGAAAGAAATCCTCGGCGGCAAGGGCGCCGGCCTCGCAGAGATGACGCGAATCGGCTTGCCCGTGCCCGCCGGATTCACGATCACTACGGAGTGCTGCGACTATTTTTATAAGCACGACAAGAAGTACCCGCCGAGCCTCGCGAAGGAAGTGAAGCAGCACCTCGCGCGACTGGAGCGGGTGACCGGCAAGAAACTAGGCGACGCCAAGGATCCCCTCCTCGTCAGCGTGCGTTCCGGCTCGGCCCGGTCGATGCCGGGCATGATGGAGACGATCCTAAACCTCGGTCTGAATAACATTTCGGTCGAGGCCCTTGCGCGCAACACGAAGAACGAGCGTTTCGCTTGGGACGCCTACCGCAGGTTTGTTCAGATGTACTGCTCAGTTGTAATCGGGTTACCGAAAGACGAACTCGAGCACAAGTTGCGCGGGATGAAGGCAAGGCACAAGGTCACCGAAGATACGCAAGTTTCGGCCGCTGGCTGGCGAGAACTTGTAGCGGACTACAAGAAATACTTTAAGTCCAAGACCGGCGAGGATTTCCCCGATGACCCCGAGAAGCAGCTGTGGGGCGCGATCGGCGCTGTATTCGGGTCGTGGATGGCGGAAAAGGCCGTCACGTACCGGCGCGTGGAGCGGATCACGGGCCTTCTGGGAACCGCCGTCAACGTCGTGCAGATGGTGTTTGGCAACACGGGCGAGATGTCCGGCACAGGAGTCTGCTTCACGCGCGATCCCTCGACAGGCGAAAAGTCATTCTACGGCGATTTCCTCATCAACGCCCAGGGCGAAGACGTCGTCGCGGGCATCCGCACGCCCATGCACCTGAACGAAATGGCCAAGCTGATGCCGAAGGTTTACAAACAGCTTGAAAAGGTTCGGCGCATTCTGGAAGAGCACTATCGCGACATGCAGGACATGGAGTTCACCGTCGAGGATGGCACGCTTTATATGTTGCAGACGCGCGTGGGCAAGCGAACCCCGGCCGCCACGTTCAAAATGGCCGTGGACATGGCCAAAGAGGGGCTCATCTCGAAGGAACAGGCCATCGATCGTATCAAGGCGGAAGACATCGAGCGGTTGTTCTATCCTGTCATCGCTCCATCCTTCGTGCGGTCTGAATTGAACAAACGAAAGCTTGCGGACGGTATCAATGCCGTTCCGGGAGCCGCCGTAGGCAAAGCGGTATTCACAGCCGAAGAAGCCGAAGAATGGGCAAGGCGCGGCGAAAAAGTGATTCTTGTCCGCCGCGAGACGAGTCCCGAGGACGTCGGCGGGATGTTTGTGGCGGAGGGCATCCTCACCGCCACGGGCGGGAAGACGAGTCACGCCGCTGTCGTGGCCCGCGGTTGGGGGAAATGTTGCGTTGTAGGTGCGGAGAAATTGGACATTGACTACGGCAAGAAACTCATGCAATCCAACGGGCTGGTCGTGAAGCAGGGTGACTGGCTCACGCTCGATGGGAGTGAGGGCATCGTGTATACGGGGAAAGTTGATCTCGTGACTCCGGAACTGCCCGATTCCTACCACACGCTGATGAGCTGGGCCGATCGGGTGCGGCAGTTGCGGATTCGCACGAACGCCGACACGCCTCACGACGCCAAGAAAGCGCGGGAGATGGGCGCCGAGGGTATCGGACTTTGCCGCACGGAACATATGTTCTTCAAGGATTTCGAGCAGCCGGAAAGAAGCCACGACCGGCAACTCGCGATTCAAGAAATGATCGTGGCGGATAGCCCGGAAGCGCGGCGAAAAGCGCTCGCGAAGCTCTTGCCGTACCAGAGGCGGGACTTCATCGGAATCTTCAAGGCCATGGACGGGTGTCCTGTCACGATTCGGCTCATTGATCCTCCTCTCCACGAGTTCGTTCCGCACGATCGGCCCAAACAGGAGGAACTCGCGCGGGAAATCGGCGTGGATGTCGAGACGGTCGTTCGCCGCGTCGAGCAGCTTCGCGAAGCAAACCCGATGCTGGGCCATCGCGGGTGCCGGCTCTCCATTACTTATCCCGAGATCTTGGAGATGCAGGTTACCGCGATCATTGAGGCGGCCATCGAGTGCAAGACGACCGGAGTTAAAGTATTACCTGAGATCATGCATCCCCTCACGTTGGATCGAAAGGAGTTACAGATTCTCACGGACTCGACACATCGCGTGGCCGGGGAGGTGATCAAGAAGGCCGGCGTGCAGCTGGAGTACCTGGTCGGCACCATGATTGAACTGCCACGCGCAGCCTTGCTTGCCGACCAGATCGCTGAAGTCGCCGAATTCTTCTCGTTCGGCACAAACGATCTCACGCAGACCGTCATGGGACTTTCCCGCGATGATGCCGGCCGTTTCCTGCCCGATTACGTGGACGAGAAGAAGGCGGGAATCTTCAAGGCCGATCCATTCCAATCGCTCGACACCGACGGGGTCGGCCTACTGATGCAGTGGGCGATCAGCCGGGGGCGGAAGACGCGTCCGAAGCTGAAGATCGGCATCTGCGGCGAGCATGGGGGCGATGCGGAAAGCGTCAAATTTTGCCACCGGGCAGGGATGAACTACGTGAGCGCCTCGCCGTTCCGCGTTCCCATCTCGAGGCTCGCGGCGGCCCAGGCGGTGATCGAAGACAAGCGCACAAAGAAAACGGGCCGAGGGAAGAAGCGCTGAGTCGAAACAGGGAGGCCAGTTGGCCGACCGGCTGGTTATTGGAGTTTGCGGGGGCACGGGTTCCGGCAAGACGACGATCGCGGAGAGGATCATCGCCGCCTTGCCGGAGTCCAGCGTTCTTGTGCTCCAGCAGGACCACTACTACAAGGATTTTCCCCACCTGCCGCTCGACCAGCGGGCGAAGCAGAACTTCGACCATCCGGACTCCGTGGATACGGCCCTTTTTGTCGAGCACGTGCGCCGCTTGCGCGCCGGGCAAGCCATCGAACGGCCAGTATATGACTTCACTCAGCACCGCCGGTCGCAACAGACAGTGCGGCTTGAGCCGCAGCCGGCGTTGATCATCGAGGGGATTCTGATTTTTGAGAATCGGCTGCTGCGCGAGTTGATGGACATCAAAATCTTTGTGGATACCGATGCGGACCTGCGCTTCATTCGCCGGCTGAGCCGCGACATGCGTGAGCGCGGGAGGTCGTTGGAATCCGTCGTGAATCAATATCTCGCGACGGTTCGGCCCATGCACATGGAATTCATCGAGCCCTCGAAGCGATACGCGGACGTGATCATTCCCGAAGGCGGCTACAACGAGGTGGGTATCGATCTCGTGATTCAGAAGATCCGTTCGCTTCTTCCGCGGTGATGTTCGAGCCGCCCGCGCTCCAGCCGCCACACCCCTGGCCGCTCCATAAGAGTTTGCCGGGTTCAATACTTCGCCGCAATACACTGGAACGATTGTAAAATGCGGCTGATTCGCGCGATCGCAGCCTCGCGGCGCGGTCACACTCGAGGAACTCATTTTGTGCGGGAAACTGGCAGCGTGGACCCTGCTTTCCGCTTTGGTGGCGGTGAGCGGCACCGCACAGGCTCCGGCTTCGCAATTGCACGGACATGTGGACGACGAAGACGGGAAGCCGGTGGATGGCGCCGAAATTCAGGTAACGCCCGCCTCCGGTGCGATCCTGGTGGCGTATTCCGATGCCACCGGCCATTTCGAGATCAATGCGGTGCCCACCGGCCAGGCGACCGTCAGCCTGAGCAAGCCGGGATTCTTTCAAATTGAAAAGAAGCCTCTGGAGATTTCTCCCGGGGCAAACGAAGTCGTGTTCACGCTGAACCACGAAACAGAAATTCACCAGCAAGTGCAGGTGACCGCAACCGGAGCGCAAATCCAGCCGAGTGCCACCACGCGTGACGTCCAGCTGTTAGAACACGAAATCCTCAATGTGCCCGTTGCCGGCACCCACGATTTGACGCACAGCCTCGCCCTGATGCCGGGCGTCATCGAGGACAACGCCGCGGTACTGCATTACGCCGGTGCGCGCGTCAACGATACCGAAGTCATGCTGGATGGATTCGAAATCGGCGACCCAGTGAACGGCCAATTGACCACTCGTATCAACGTGGACGCCGTGCAAACCGCGACTGTCGAAAACGGGGATACGAGCGCCGCCTACGCCCATGCCGGGGCCGGCGTTCTGTCGCTCAATACGATTACCGGGGACGACCACTGGCGCGTCGGCACAACGGACTTCATCCCCGTACCGCTCGTGGAACAGGGCCTCCATCTCGGAAGCTGGTACCCGCGCCTCACTCTCTCCGGCCCCATCGCAAAAGGAAAAGCGTGGTTCTCAGAGGCGCTGAGCCTATGGCGTGTGTTCGGAGTCGTGCATGGTCTGCCCTCTGGGCAGGATTTTTGCACCGCCTGGTATGGCGACAGCCTGACCCGCCTCCAGATGAACCTTTCGCCGGGAAATGTGGTGTCAGGGAACTTCCTCTACAACCAGTCGTACCAGTCGGACGCCGGGATTGGCGTCCTGATGCCCTTTTCCACAACGACCAGAGTGCCCGCGCGCCGTTGGTTCGCCTCGATCCGCGATCAGATTTGGTTTCACCGGACGCTCGTGCAGTTCGGCGTCGCCGGCGATTCGGGGCTCTCGGATTCCATTCCCCAGGGTAACGGCGTCTACATCATCTCCCCCACGGTCACGGAGGGAAACTATTTTCAGTCTCTCGAACAGCGCGGCCGGCGCCTGCAACTTCTCGGCGACATCATCACCACGGATCACCACCTGCTTGGCCTGCACACCATTTCTGCCGGCAGCAATCTTGGGAGCGTGTTTCGCTCGCAATCCTCGGTGCGGGAGGCAATCGATATCACTCGCGCCGATGGGACATTGTCCGAAGTGGCGACGTTTTCGGGGCCGGCGGCGTATCGGCTCACCAATACGCAAGTGGGCGTGTACGTGGAGGACATGTGGCAGATCGCGAAGCCCTTTGAGATTGTCGCGGGAATCCGCGGCGATTGGGACCGGCTTGTGCAGCATGGTTTCGTCGGCCCCCGCATTGCCGCCAATATTCTTCCGCTCGGCGAAGACCGGGCCAAGCTCACGCTTTCCTGGGGAGAATTCGATACGGCGTTGGACTTCAATACGCTGGGGCGGACACTCGATCAAGAGCGCACCGACGTTTTCTACGACCCGACGGGCAAGACCCAACTCCCGGGCTTTTGGCTTACGAAATTCCTCCTGCCCCCATCGGGGCTGGAGCAACCCTGGTTTTCCAAGACCAGCGCTGAATGGGAGGAGCGGGTCGGAAACAACACGTACTTCGGCGCATCGTTTCTCATGCGCCGCGAGAACCACGGCCTGGCTTACCAGACTGTGGCCGATTCGCAGCCCGGCCTCACTCTCGTTGTGGGAAATGACCGGAAGGATCGTTACGTGGCGAGCGAGTTCTGGGTGAAGCATCAATTCAGCGAGAACGCGGAGGTTTCGATCGACTACACGCGTTCAAGGTCCACGACGAACCAAGCGATGGATTACTCCCTAGGCTCGCTTATCTTTACGCAGCAGGCGCCGGGACCCCTTCCCTGGGACACTCCGAACCGCGTCGTCGCGGACGGGTGGACGCCGCTTCCATTTTGGCATCTCTTGCTAAGCGGTTTTGCCGAGTATCGGACCGGCTTGCCCTTCAACATTATCAATCAGGCGCAACAATTGGTGGGGACGCCCTACGGCGCGCGTTACCCTGTCTATTTCAATCTGAATTTGGGCCTCGAGAAGCGCTTCCATTTCCGCAACAAGGAGTACGCCATTCGCCTTACGGTCGTCAACGTGACCGGCCACCTCAATCCGAATGAAGTGGTGAACAATATGAATGCGCCCACTTTTCTCACCTTCACGGGCGGAGAGGGCCGGGCTTTCACGGCGCGCTTGCGTCTGGTGGGCAGCAAATAGTGACGTTCTGACTCGGATTAGCGAGTTTCAGAAACTCGGCGAGCAATACGATGGATGCCGGGAATCCTGCCGATACCCAGCTAAAAAAGTTGGAAGGGCACTAGCGCGCGAGCCGTAACAGGCTGCTTCCGTACTACGTCGGCATGCGCAGATAGAAGTAAAGGCCCAGGAAGGCGAAGATCACGTCGGGCGCCCAGCCGGCCAGCAGCGGCGGCAATTGTCCGACCGCCCCCATCGCTTCGAATAAGGCCGACGCGGCCCAGTAAACGATTCCGACGCCCACCCCCAGCGCCAGCCCGCCGATGGCGCCGCGCGTCCCCACGAGAATCGAGAAGGGAATCGCCAGCAGGATGATGATGGTGGACATCAGCGGAAACGCGAGTTTCATTTGCAATTGTACGGAGAGCCGCGCCACGTCAAATCCCGCTTGTCGCAATTCGTGGATGTACTCGCGGAGCTCCTCCCAGTTCATCTGGTCCCACTGGCGCACTTCGCGATTGAAATAGCTCGGCGGCTCGCTGAGTTCCGCAAGCGCGTAGGCGAGGAATGGCACGTAGCTGGTGACCTTTCCGTCCTGGAAATCGCGCACCCACCCGGACTCGAGTATCCAGATTCCTTGATTCGGATCCCAGTGGGCGCGCGCGGCATAGACGCGTCGCCGCACTTCAAACGTTGCAGGATCGAGTTCGAAGACGCTGAGCCCGCCAAACAGCTTGTGCTCGGCATCGAACAGCTCGTAATTGTAGATTTTGGCGTTCTCGCCGAAGATCCACTGATGGAGCGGCGAGAAGTAGGTTTGGGGAGGACGCCCCTTGATTTCGTTTCGCAGTTCGTCCTGGCGCAGATTTGCGTAGGGCAGATAGGTGTCGTCCAGCACGAGCAGGCCGCCCGCAAGAATCAGGCCCACGGTGAGCAGCGGAATGGAAACCCTGTAGAGGCTAATGCCCGCGGCCTTCAACGCGACAATCTCATTATTCTTCGCCAGGATGCCTAGCGTGACGAGCACGGAAGTCAAGGCCGCCAGCGGCACGAGCTGATAGGCAAGTGAGACCGAGAGGAATTCGAAATAGCTGAGGACGTCGAGGGTAGCGATGCGATGCTTGGCAATATCGTCCAGCAACTCAAACAAAGTGAACGTCTCAAATATAACGATAAATCCAACTAACAGTACAGTAAAATAAAAAAGAAAGCTGCGCAGCACGTAGATGTCAATCACCGTGGCGAATCCGATCCGCAGCCGCTTCTTCATTTGCGCGGGCGCCCAGGAAACGAAACCATTCGTGCCGTTGGCGGCCTTCGCGGCTTCGGCTGTGGTCTTGCGCCCCAAGGGCGAGGTGAGCGCCCGCCACAGCGTCCCTCTCCACCGACTTTCGCTGGGCATGCGGCCCATGCGCGGAAGCATGGAAATTCCGACGCCGGCGATGACGATGTCCGCGAGCCAGGTGCCGACGCCGGGCGGCAGGTAGCCGGTTCGGGCGAGCCGGTCCCCGAATACGAACAGTGCGTAGTATCCGCACACCAAAAGCAGCATCAGGACGAATCCGCCGGCCCGGCCGCCGCGGCGCGGCCGGGCGCCGAGCGGAATGGCAATCAAGGCGAAAGCGATGCACGCGGCGGGGAACGCAAGACGCCGGTTGAGTTCCAATCGGGCCGACAGCCAATCGGGGCCGTTCATGGTCGCGAGCGTGTGCGTGGGGAATTCGCCCAGCGTGGGCGTCGGGGCCTCGGCTTTGCCGAAGCCGCCGGCATTGATAGGCCAATCGCGCTGGCCAAATGCGCTGAGCGAGTACTGGTTCGGATCGTTTAGTGCGACTTCGTGCACGCTGCCGTTCCGCAGATGCAACTCCAGCTTGCCCTCCTCGCGGTCGGCAATTACAATCGCGTCTTCCGCAAGAGTCAGACGGGATATGTTTTCTGCATTCGACCCCGCCAAAAAGATTCCGTGCCACCGGGTGGCCACCGCGGAAACGTCCTGAATGTAGAGGACCAGGTTGGGAAAGCGTTCGTCGAACACGCGCGGCTGAATTTCGAAGGAAGCCTGGGACGATAGGACCCGGCTTTGCAGGGCGCGAGAGGTGTGCACCGCAATGGGACCGATCCAGAGAGTGAAGACGCCGGTGAGCAGCGTGGCCGCCAGCGCCAGCACGCCGAGCGGAGCCAGCAGTCTCCGCGGGCCCATGCCGAGGGAGTTCATCGCGATCAGTTCGCTGTCGGCGGAGAGGCGGCCCAGGCCGATCAGCATCCCGACGAGCACCGCCATCGGAATCGTGAAGGTGAAAATGCCCGGGAACACGCTGGAGAACAGAAGCCCGACCTCGCCCCAACTGGTCGTGTGGCGCACGAACAATTCCATCAGGCGCACGAGTTGCGGCACGAAAAAGACAAACGTGAAGACCACCAAACCCAGCAGGGAGTGGGATAACACCTGTCGGCAGATGTACCGGTCGACCAGTCGCATCGCGGATCACCATTCTAGCACCATGCGCGCCCGCGCACGGGCGGTGAGGCCGCGATGAATCGCGTTCATCTAATGATGCTGTGGCACATGCACCAGCCCCAGTACCGTGATCCGGCCAGCGGCGAATTTGTTCTTCCGTGGACGCGCCTGCACGCTTTGAAGGACTACTGGGGCATGGTTCGCGTCCTCGAGGAGTTCCCGAGCGTTCACGCGACGTTCAACATGGTGCCCTCGCTGGGAGTTCAGCTCGAAGAATACGCCAGCACCAAATTCCGAGAACCGTGGTTCGAGGCCGCCTTTGCGCCAGCCGAATCGCTTGCGCCGGAGCAAAAGGAGGAAATCCTGGTACGCGCGTTTCAGGTGAACCGCGAGCGGCTCATGGCCCGCTGGCCGCGTTACCTCGAATTGGCCGGACGCGTCGAATCGCAAACGCCGCCGCGAGCCGCGGCGACGTTCGGCTTGCGCGATTGGCGCGATCTCCAGACTCTTTCGCAGCTGGCCTGGATGGATGAGGAGTATTTCTCCTTGGACCCGGTGGTGGCCAGGCTTTCCGCAAAAGGCTCCGAGTTCACCGAGCAGGACAAGGCCGCGCTTCGCGAGAAGCAGCTCGAGCTTCTGGGCCGCGTGCTGCCGGAGTACCGGCGTGCCGCGGAAAGCGGGCAGATCGAGATCTCCTGCACGCCGTTTTATCACCCGATTCTGCCCCTGGTTTGCGACTCCGACATCGCCCGGGTCTCGAATCCTCACACGCTGCTGCCGTCTCCGCCGTACCGTCACGCCGACGATGCGCTCGCACAACTCTCTCGAGCGCGCCAATTCGACCTTCGCGTGTTTGGCCGGGCACCGAACGGGCTGTGGCCTTCAGAAGGCTCGGTTTCGGATGAAACCCTGGCCCTGGCCGCCGAATTGGGTTTTCGCTGGGCGGCCACCGACGAAGGTGTCCTGGGCCGCACGCTGGGCATCGGATTCGGACGTGATGGCGCGGGCGTGCCGGACAACGCGGACAAGCTGTACACGCCGTGGCGCATTCAATTGGGCAAAGGCCGCGAAATCGCCTGCTTCTTCCGCGACCATTACCTTTCCGATTTGGTCGGCTTCGTCTACATGCGAATGAATTCGGGCGAAGCGGCTGCGGATTTGCACCGGCGGCTGCGCCTCATCGGTGAACGCCTGAACACTGGCCGGCCCCTCACCGTGGCCCTCATCCTCGACGGCGAAAACGCCTGGGAATATTACCCGTCGAACGGCCGCCCGTTCTTGCGCGATTTCTACCGGCGCATCGAGAGCGATCCGGACATTCGGGCGCTCACGGCGACCGAGGCGCTGGCGCAAGCGGGAGAGATTCCGGTCAACGCGAGGATTTTCCCGGCGTCCTGGATCAGCGCCAACTTCGACATCTGGATCGGCGACCGCGAGGACGTGGCCGGCTGGCAACTGCTCGGCGAGGCGCGGAAGTTTTATGCCGAGCAGGAGGAGTTGCAAAAGCTGGGCGCGAAGGAAGCGCCGAGCCAGAAGCAACTTGACACGGCCTACGAAGCCGTGCTCGCGGCCGAAGGGAGCGATTGGTTTTGGTGGTACGGCCCCGAGCACAGCTCGTCGAACGACGCGGAGTTCGACGAGATGTTCCGCAAACAGCTCACCACCGTGTATCGCGCGCTCGGCCAGGAAGCGCCGGATGAATTGGCCGAACCGATCAAGCGGCTGGCTGTGCCGGCCGTCGTCGCCGCGCCGCAAGATTTTCTGCGCGTGCGCGTGGACGGCCGCGAATCGAGTTACTTCGAGTGGATGGGCGCCGGTCTCTATTCTGCCGACCGGCACGGCGGCTCGATGCACGGGCGCACGCCGATGCTGCACGAATTACGCTACGGCTTCGACGAGGAAAAACTCTACGTCCGCGTTGACGTGTTTCCCGAAGCGGCGCCCAAATTGCGCGACGCCGAATTCCGCGTCACGGTGCAGGGCGACCAGGAGTTACGAATCATCGCCTGGATCGAAAACGGAGATCTCACCGGATATCGGGCGGAGACCCACGACCTTTGTTTGCTCGGTCCCGATCCGCTGATCGAGGTCGCTTACGGCAAGATCCTGGAAATCGCGGTTGCGCGCCAGTTGATCGTGAAGGCTCCGCGCGAAAGCATTCGACTCGGCGCCACGCTCTGGGAGGGCGGCCTGCCCGTGGATGTCCTGCCGCCCTCGGGCTGGACGGAAGTCCGGCTCGGCGCGGAGAATTTCGCCTGGGATTCCTCCAGCGATTGACTTCGTCTCCACATCTGTCTCATCAAAATGCCGGGACTAGAGCGCCCACGCGCCAATGGCTCAATTCGGCTGGCGCTTTGCGATCAACTGCCCATTCCAATCGCCGTTATCGCGGGTGATGCCCCCGAGCGTCGTGCCGTCGTCCGAGAGAACGAGCCGGTAATTGTCCATCCCGAGAATCTTGTTGGGATCGTCGAGCCCGTAACCCTCCATCGTCAGATAGCCGTAGCTGGGGACGAACTGACCACGCACGTGTTCGACGCCGGTCATGCCGACCTTGCCCTGATAATCCGTTCTGGATGAATCGACCGCGCGCAGGGTCCAGTGGATGTCCGTCAGGACGGCGCCGCCGAGGCCGGGAACGAGCTGGAAGTCCGCCTCGTAAACCCAACCGCCGGGCGCCGTCCAGACGCCGTGCCAATGGCCGGCCGCGTCCGGGCGATCCGCGGCCCCCTTGCTTCCGGAAGTCTGTGAGTTCGAGGGCAGGGCAAACAGCGCCATGGCCATGGCAAGCGCAAGAACCGTGATGGAGCACAATCTTCGTTGCATGAACCCTCCTATGGTCGTGACTGTTGAAGCGGAATGGTACGCTGGCGCCGCGTATTTGGAAACACTTTCGTGAGCGTGAGGACTGAGGGACAGCTATTCGGAGCGGCGGCGGAGGCGGTCTTCGGCTTCTTTGACGAGGGTGTCGAGGTTTTCCTTCGCGCGTTCGTTCAGGATCGCAGCGGTCGTGACGAGCCACGAATTGGCGACATTTTCGAGGCGTTTCTTAAACTCTTCGACCACCGCGTCGGCAGCCTGGTTCCAATCCGGCCGCGGGCCGGCGTCTTCGCCCCGGGCACCAGTCTGCGAAGCGGCCCGATCAGTCAATTCGCCGAGTTTCCGGAGGCGCTCTTCGATGTGTGCGAGTTCCTGGCGGAGCCCTGCGGCGGCCGTTTCGACCATCTGTTGCAGCACCTCCTGCGAACGCACGGCGGCGCCGCCGGCGACATCCTCGAGTTGCGCCTGCGTGTGTTGGACGTAGCTGCGGCTATAGTGATCGAGCTGGCCCGCGAAGCGCGACGTCACTTCCGCGGCCTTTTCACCAAGAGTCTTGACGGCCAGATCGCTGGCGCGTTCGATGGTGAGGCCGACCTGATTCTCGATCCGCTTGGAATGCCACTTTAGTTCCTCGTTGGCCGTTTTCCGGAGGGCCTCGATCCGGTTCCCGGCTTCCTCGAGTCCCGTCGTGCCGGTCTTGAGATCGTCGAGCAGCAGCCGGGCCTTGCTCATTTCGGCATCCAGGCTTGAACAGAGGGTGCTGATGTTGTTCTCGGCTTCGACCCGCGTGCGCTCGAACGATTCGTTGTGAGCCGTGGCGAGATTCGTCAATTGGAGGCAGAATCGTTCGACGGCCTCGTGCGCTTGCTGATCAAATTGCTGTTTAGCTTCACGTGAAACGGTCTCCACGATGGCGTCCAAGGCCTGCCGAAAGCGCGGCTGAGCGTTTTCGAGGGAGAGCCGAATCTGCTCCGGCGAACTTTGCTGGATCGTTTCCGCCAACCCGTAAAGTTCGTCGCACAAACTTTCGGCCCTCTCGACAAGCTCCGACAGCTGGCGCACGGTTTCGCTGCTGCGAGCCGCGTTGTCCTCTGCGGCTCCTTCGATTTGCGATTTGACGTCCGCTAGAATTTGCGAGATCTGAGTTGCGAGAGCATTTCGCTCTCGCAACTCCGCTCCCTCTGCGGCTCGATCGATCTCCGACGGAGTCTGGACGATGGGAAGCTCGGCTGAAGAAGGGGGCGCGACGACCTTCAGTGAGGGAGGCTCAGGCTGCGCGACCTCGCTGGGCGGCGCTTCGGAACTCGCGCCCGCCAAGCGATCCTCGGGGTAAGGGAACCAGTCCTCGGGCGGGAAGGCCATGCCCCAAACGTTCCCGGGTATCTCCAGTTCCGCGCCGATTTGAACGCGCTCGTGCCCTGTACGCGCGGGCGTCACCCAGGTAACGCGGGCGCGGACATTTCGCGGAGCGTGGCCGGGGGCTCGGTGAGGAATCTCCAGCACAATCCCGGTGTTCAGGGGGATCTCGTGTTTGGATTGGAAGCGGCAGCCGTAGCAGTTGATCGAAATTGTGGACGTATGCTCCAGGAACGCCAGTCCCTGCGCGTCCGTGCCGCGGACAATGATCGGCAACGCCTGCGCAACACGCGTGCTGCGGCGCCTCTTCGCGTTCATGTCCCTGTCTCGAACGATCCCAGCCATGGAGGACGACCCGATTCTCAGGCTACCACTTGGGGCGAGTCGCAAGCGAGCAAACTCGACGCCAGTTAGCCAAGTCGTCAAGATTCGGGTTCTCGAGGGGCGAGAACATTGAAAGGCGGGACGCGGTCGCCGCCGGCGGCGCGCCGGACTCCTCAGTAAATGCTTAAAACAACTTGACTGCGAGCGAGACGGGGCGTGAACCGACGGGCACCAGCGTGAGCAGACTCGCCGTGCGCACGCCGATTACCGCGACGTCGCTGGACTGCTCGTCGGCAACCAACAGCAGGTCGCCGCTTGGATCGAAGGCGCAGGCGCCAGGCTGCCGTCCGACCGGTATGAGTGCCGCGAGTTCCCGCGTCGCGGTCTCCATTGCGGTGACGCGGCCGACGGCGGCGTCCGTGACGTAGAGGGTTTCGCCACCGGGAGAAACGGCGCTCGCGGCCGCCGCGTTCCCCAGCAGGATGGAGTCTCCGACCTCGATCGTCCAGGTGTTCACAATCTCCAGAACGTGCGCATCGGGAACGGTCACGTAGAGTTCGCCGCCGTCGGGTTTGAGCGCGAGGCTTGATGCGGCGCCGTCAAGCTGGAGATTGGCCAACAGCGCCGGATGCCGGAGGTCCACGACCGAGATTTCGCGCGACGCCGGCGCGGAGATGAACGCGAGCGAGCCATCGGGCAGCACGACCACTTGCTCGGGGTCGCGCGCCACGCCGATCGTCGCGATAGGGACGAGAGTGTGCGCGTCGAAGATTTCCAGTGTGGCGTCGTCGCGATTCGGCACCAGGACCTCCGCGCCGTCCGGCGTGACGCGTGCGAGCCACGGTTTGTTGCCAGTGTGCGCGCGGGCTACGATTTGGGCGGTGGCGCAATCCACGGCGACGAGTGCGTTCGAACCGGAGGCGGCCACGTAGGCGCGCTGCCCATCGGGAGAAAAATCGAGCGCGAACGGCTGCCCGCCCACCGGAATGCGCGCGGCGACGCGGCTCTGCGTGGCATCAAGCACGAAGACCGTGCCTGCGCCTGTTGCAACGCCCCAAACCTCCTTGCGCGTCGGGTGTGCACGGAGGCCGGAAGGGGACGGGCCGACCGGAATCGTCGCCACTGTCTGCAGTTTCGCGAGATCAATGACGGAGACCGTGCCATCGTTCGCGTTGGCCGCATAGGCGTAGAGGTGCGTTCCCGGACGGAGGACGGACGGCAAGTGCTCGAAAGCGATTTCGCGCGTGGCAAATGCCCCCAGCACGAGAAGGATGAAGATGAGCCGGATGTTGAGTCTTCGCGCCATATCAGCAGGCGGATTCTACCAGTTTGGAGCCGGGCGCGAAGCGCGGTGCGAACGGCGCAGCAGCGCCCATCCGCGCGTCAATTCACCGTGCGATGGAGGACGGCGGCGATTTGGCGGATCTCTTCGACCAGTTGGCGATACTCCTCGGGAAGGATGGATTGCACGCCGTCGGAGAGAGCGTGATCAGGCGAGTGGTGCACCTCGATCATGAGGCCGTCAGCGCCGACCGCGATGGCCGCGCGTGATAGGGGCAGAACTTTGTGGCGTTTGCCGGTGCCGTGGCTGGGGTCCACGAGAATCGGCAGGTGGCTGCGCACTTTGACGGCGGGGATGACGCTGAGGTCGAGCGTATTGCGCGAGTGGTCCGCAAACGTGCGCACGCCGCGCTCGCAAAGAATGATGTCGTGATTGCCGGATGCAGCGACGTATTCGGCGGCCATCAGGAATTCATCGAGCGTGGCCGACAGCCCGCGCTTCAGCAGGA
>DASPOJ010000057.1:0-23941 GCA_035626055.1 Candidatus Methylomirabilota bacterium
AACTGTGCTCCGCTGGAGCCCCGAAACGCGGGCCAAATCCGCGCGGGAGATTGGTTGGCGGCGCCGGATCAGGTTCAGGACGATGCTGCGATTGATGTCCCGCGCCGTCTCGCTTGACGCGACCTGCCTATTATTGAAGTCCACCCGCCGCATATAATTTGCCAAAACAACAAATTCGGCGCTGGAGGCGTTCGATGGTCGGCAGACCTACCTCCGCGGGGGAAGAGTCCGCAAACAATCCTTAGAAAATCTATAGCGCTTAGAGTTCGCCTCGGAAACTCAATGCTGGGTCCATGGTATACTCTGAATAAAGTTCGTGTGTCAAACTATTTTTGCGCGCTGGCTCATCTTTGTCCTAGGGCACTCAGCTCTAAGTAATCTAGCGGGGCACGTTCGCTGCCGTCGGGATAACCCTCGATCCGAATCTCATCTCCCGGCCGCAGCGCAAGTCCGGTGATTCGACGCCGGACCGAGGAATCCGCGCTTAGCTTCATCCCTGGCAGCTGCGCACCGGCCGTCCACTCATCCACTTCTTGATCTCCTACCAGAACACGGAATCTCGATTGACCGCTGGGCAGGTCAAAATACTCCACGTCAATTTCGTACCATCCCGCCGCGCCGTTGAATTGATAGCTCGCCTCGCACCGTTGCAGTGGCTCCGGGCAAGTGACGGCTTTCCCTCCCGACGCATCCTCGGGCGGAACGACATCGGTAGGGACGTAGCCGTGGAGATGCATGGACTTAGCCTCGACGCGGCCGGGGTAGTTCCCCACTCGACCCTTCGTGTCCGGAATCCCCGAGACGCGCAGGAACCAATTACAGACGGCATCGCGCCACACAATCGCGTGTCCGGCTTGGTACTCGAGCCGGGCGAGCACGTCCGCGTAGCGCTGGTCGTCCACACGGCCCTTGAGCGATCGCCATTGCGGAAGGTATTTCGAAGCCTCTTCCGCACCCTCGTAGTGCGAGTCGTAGATGTATTGAATGACGGTTTTTCCGGAATGCAACACGTGCGTGTACGGCACGTGATGAAAGAACAGGAGCAATTCGTCCGGAGTAGCGCTGACGGACTCATACATCTTCGCGACCGGGGGAGAGTACTGACCGACGTATCCCGTACCGGTAGCGACCGTGCGGTCCATCCCAATGCCGTCGTGGTCGGCGCGATGCCACATGCCCCATCCGTTGCGCTCAGAAGACTCGACGCCGGGGCCGTAGTGGGGGCCCAGGATGTTCGTGAGCGTTCCGGCACCCAGCGGCCCTGTATAGTCTTCGTAGATGCGCCACGAAGCAAGCTGCATGGCGTCGATCGTCTGCACGACCTGAGGGTCATTGCCAAAAGTCAGCCGAGTCCATTCTTCTGCGATTGTTTGCGCGGACAGATCCGGGTTCCAGGCCAGCCGGCCGAACCCATACAGATTCGCCATGGCCAGCGGATGACTGAGCCAGTTCGCATCCAGGCCGACGTTGGCTACGCCGACGTATCCGCTGGCGGGGCGGTGGAAAATCTTGCCGGAAACCAAATCCTTTACCGGCGAGGGATTCCCATTCGCCTGCAAGTCGAAATCGAGTATTTCCTTCCACATCGGGATGAGGAAACAGAGATGGCGCTGCTGGCCGGTATATTCCTGCGTGATTTGCAACTCAATAGCTTGATTTGTTTTTTCCAACCCGCCAAAAAGCGGTGACACCGGCTCTCGCACCTGGAAATCAATTGGGCCGTATTTGATTTGGATAACGACATTGTCCGCGAACTTCCCGTCGAGGGGATGGAAAGTATCGTAGGCGGCCCGTGCGCGGTCGTTCTTCAGATTCGTCCAATCAAGGTGGTAGTTGTATAAAAAAGCGCGATAGAAGAGATAGCCGCCATGCGGCTGGAGCGCCCTAGCGATCACATTTGCGGCATCGGCGGGAGTACGGCCGTAAGACGAAGGTCCTGCCCGCCCCTCGGAATCCGCCTTCACGACGAATCCGCCGAAATCCGGTATTTGCCGGTAGATTTCATCGGCCTTTTGCTTCCACCAGTCCGCGACCCGCGGATCGAGAGGATCGAACGTATCCAGACCTCCGATCAACGTCGGGCTGCTTACGTCAACGGAGAGCGCAATCTGCACGCCCCAGGGGCGAAAGGCGTCCGCAATCCGCGCGAGCTGAGGAAGAAAGCCGGCCTCGAGGGTGTGGGGATCGGCGTTCACATTATTGACGGCACATCCGTTAATTCCGACCGAGGCCAGGAGCCGTGCATAGTCGCCGACGCGCGTCAAATCGTCGCGGACGGCGCCTTTCTCGAAAAAGATGGAATCACCCGCGTATCCGCGCTCGATGCTGCCGTCCAAGTTGTCCCACTCGTCCACCCAGCGGAGCGGAGCAGAAGGCTGCTGCACCTCATTCAGCGCAACGATGCTTTCGTTTCGCGAGATCTTGCTGAGCAACGCGAACGTTCCATAGAGGACGCCGCGATCGGTCTTCGCGGTGATGATAAGGCAGTCGAAACTGTGCGATCTTCCGGCGGTCAGCCAATAGCCATCCTTGCCAAGCGCAGGAGGCTCGCGCAATTCGGGAAAAGCGTCGTGGAGCGCATCAATCGTTCCGAGGACGATGGCTTTTTCGCGCGGCAGGACATGTTCTTTACGAAGGGTTCTTCCAAGCATGCCGCGGACGCCGCGAATCAATTCGCTCTGCGCGGATTCCAACACGCTGGAATCCCCGAAAAGGACCACGCTTGCGGGGATGGAATTATATTTTTCCGCCAGGGTCGCGTCGACTGGGGCGTACCGCAGCCAACCCTCGGAACCCGTTTCCGCACGAGAGGAGTGCGGTTGCACGCATTCCAGCAGCACCAGTCCAAGAACCGCCAAAGGCACGCAGCTTTTCACGGGAGCACCTCAAGCCGGCGAGTACACGCTCGTCGAGAGAGAAGCGAATCCGTTGAGGGCGGCCTGAGCTGGTCTCTCTTTAGCATGTGTTGCGCCGCAGCAATCACAAGATCTTTTTATCGGATGCGTTAGCGGGGTGTTACAGTATCACGCGCTGACTGGATTGCAAGAGATTGCTCGTGCTTGGAGGAGCCATGAAGCCACATCTGCGAAGCCGTTGTTCGTCGCTGGTCCCTCTCCTTCTTCCGACGATTCTTCTGGTTTTTGGGGCCGGACTGCGGGCTCAGGATACGCCCCCGTATCGGGATCCCAAGCTGCCGGTCGAGCAGCGAGTGGCCGATTTGCTCTCCCGCATGACGCTGGATGAGAAGGTGGCGCAACTCGAAAGCGTATGGGAGAACCGTCAGTTTTTCCCCGAGGAGCGGGTGTTCTTCGTTGACGAAAAGGGCGTGTTCCTCCCGGCTGTCGCTGCTGTCCAGTTCAAATACGGCATGGGAGAGATGGCGAATCCCGGCCAGCACCGCGGGCCGCGTGAAATGGCTGAGTTCACAAATACGCTGCAGAAATTGGTGAAGGAAAACACCCGGTTGGGCATCCCCATCCTTTTCCACGAGGAGTGTTTGCACGGATTAGTTGCGCCGGGAAGCACCTCTTTCCCGGCCGCCATCGCGCTCGCTTCGACCTGGGACCCTGGCCTCGTTCACGAGGTCTTTACTGCGACGGCGGCTGAAGTTCGCTCTCGCGGGGCGCAGCAGTGTCTTTCGCCCGTTTTGGATCTGGCGCGCGATCCACGCTGGGGGCGCACGGAGGAAACGTACGGAGAGGATCCGTATCTGGTCTCACATATCGGGCTGGCGGCAGTTCTGGGTTTGCAAGGTGTTGGTCCGGGGATTGACAATTCCCACGTGATGTCCACCGCAAAACATTTTGCCGTGCACGGGCAGCCGGAGGCAGGAACCAACATCGCGCCGGGCAACTACTCCGAACGCGTGATCCGCGAGTACTTCTTGAAGCCGTTTGAGACCGTGGTCAAGTACGGCCCGGTGCAGAGTGTAATGGCGTCGTTTAATGAAATCGACGGGATTCCGTCGCACAGCAACAAGCATCTATTGGACGATATTCTGCGCCAGGAGTGGGGCTTTCAAGGAGTCGTCGTCTCGGACTATTTCGGCATCACCGATCTCAATACGATCCACCACGTCGTGGCGAACAATCAGGACGCTGCCCAATTGGCATTGGAGTCCGGAGTTGATGTCGAATTGCCGTTTGCGAGAGCGTTTCCCAGCTTGATCGACCAGGTGAAATCTGGCAACGTTTCTGAATTCTATGTGAATCGCGCCGTTGCCCGGCTGTTGCGGGAGAAGTTCCTCCTGGGACTGTTCGAGAATCCGTACGTGGATCCCGACAACGCCCTGAAGATCGCAAACAGCCCGGAGCACCAACAACTTGCTTTGAATGCAGCGCACGAGGCGATTATTCTCCTCAAGAACGAAGGCAATTTTCTTCCGCTGGACAAGAAGAAATACAAGCGCATCGCCGTAATCGGACCCAACGCAGCAGACACTCATCTCGGCGGTTATAGCGGCGAGCCCATGCATACCGTGAGCGTCCTCCAGGGCATCAAGGACAAGGTCGGCTCGACCGCAGAGGTCCTCTATTCCGAAGGCTGCAGAATTACGGAGACTCCGCCCGATTGGAGCGCGGATAAAGTGGTGCTGGGCGATCCGGCCCTCAATGCAAAGCGCATCGCAGATGCAGTGCTGGTGGCAAAGAAAGCGGATCTGGTGATTCTGGTTCTTGGCGAGAACGAGCAGACTTCGCGGGAGGCATGGGCCGAGAACCATCCTGGCGATCGCGACAATCTGGATCTGCTCGGCAATCAAGATGATCTGGTGAAAGCGATCCAGGCGACCGGGAAGCCCATCGTCGTCATGCTATTGAACGGACGCCCCAATTCCATCAACTACATTGCGCAAAACGTTCCCGCAATTATCGAGGGCTGGTACTTGGGGCAAGAGGGCGGAACCGCCGTGGCCGACGTAATGTTCGGCGATTACAATCCGGGTGGAAAGCTGCCCATCACCGTTCCTCGCTCTGTGGGACAGTTGCCGGATTACTACTACCAGAAGCCGTCGGCGAAGCGCGAGTATCTCGGGACGACGACGCAGCCTTTGTTTCCGTTCGGTTGGGGACTCAGTTACACGACGTTCAAATACGCCAACGTTCAGGCCACGCCGGACACCATCGGCACGGAGGGACAGGCGCAGGTTTCCGTGGACGTGACAAACACCGGAGCCGTTCGCGGAGACGAGGTCGTGCAACTCTATATCCGAGACGAAGTGAGCTCCGTTACGAGACCCGTGAAAGAGTTGCGCGGTTTCCAGCGGATCACTCTCGATCCCGGCGAAACACGAACCGTGCATTTCACACTCGGCCCGGCGGAGCTTTCCTTCCTGAATCGCGAGATGCGCCGTGTCGTCGAGCCCGGGACGTTTCGGATCATGGTTGGGGGGAACTCGGTCGATTTGATCGAAACGAAGCTCGAAGTCGTGACGCGCTGAGAAGTGAAACGGGCCGGCACCTATCGAGCCGCCAAGTTGGCGGAGGTCTCGGTCGGCACGGCCGATCGCGCGCTGCACGGCCACCCGGGAATCAGCGAAATCACGCGCAAAGAGGTGTTCGGGATCGCCACGCAACCGGCCGACACGGGATCGTACTGCGATCGAATCTTTCGCTCTTTCGAGGAGTGAACTAAGGAAGGTTTTGGATTAAGGCAGCCTACGAGCTGCAGAGTCCGCAGAATGAAGATCACCGACGCCAAAGCGATTGTCTGTTGCCCGGGGCGAAATTTCGTCACGCTGAAGCTCACGACCGAAGATGGAATCTACGGTCTCGGCGATGCCACTTTGAACGGCCGCGAACTTTCCGTTGCGAGCTATTTGACCGATCATGTTTTGCCTCTTGTGATTGGGCGCGATGCGCGCCGGATCGAGGACACCTGGCAGTACCTCTACAAAGGAGCGTACTGGCGCCGGGGGCCCGTGACGATGGCGGCCATCGCCGCTGTTGATACGGCGTTGTGGGACATCAAAGCGAAGAGCCTGAACGCGCCTTTGTACCAGTTGCTCGGCGGCGCCTCGCGGGAAGCAGTGCTGGTCTATTGCCACGCGAGCGGCGCGGACGTGGAGGCCACAGTGCGGGACGTCGCCCGCCATATCGAGCTCGGTTATAGGGCAATTCGCGCGCAATCTGGAGTGCCGGGCCTGGCGGGAACGTACGGCGTTCCTCACGGGGAAAGACGCTACGAGCCCGCCGAAAAGAACGCCCCTTCGGAGCATCTATGGTCGTCCGAGCTTTACTTGAATCATGCGCCGGAACTATTCGCTCGGCTGCGCAAGGAATTTGGCCCGAATCTGCTCCTCCTGCATGACGCGCATCACAGACTCACCCCGATTGAAGCAGCGCGATTGGGAAAAGCGCTCGAGCCCTCCCATCTCTTCTGGTTGGAGGATCCCATCCCGGCGGAATTGCAAGAGGGTTTTCGCTTGATTCGCCGGCACACCACGACGCCGATCGCCGTGGGTGAGGTGTTTAATAGTATTTATGATTGCCAACAACTGCTTCAGGAACAGCTAATCGATTACATCCGCACGAGCGTGGTCCACGCGGGCGGCATCACCCACCAGAGAAGGATCGCAAACCTTGCCGAGCTGTACCACGTGCGCATGGGATCTCATGGGGCAAGCGATCTCAGCCCGGTCTGCATGGCTGCGGCGCTTCATTTCGATTTGAGCGTACATAACTTTGGCATTCAGGAGCACATGGGCCACGCTCCCGAGACCGAAAAAGTGTTCCCGCATTCTTATTCCTACGAGGGCGGGTTCATGCTTCCGGGCGAGGCGCCGGGGCTGGGCGTTGACATCGATGAATTGCTGGCCGCGAACTATCCATACGAGAAGGCCTATCTTCCCATCAATCGCAAACTGGACGGGACGCTGCACAGCTGGTAGTAGAATCGCCGGATTCGCGGACGCGTCCAGGGCCCTCGTGCCAAAAGGCACTCTCGTCGGCCCGACGGTGCTAGATCGCGTGCAGAGATTCACATCAGGGCCGATGTGGAATTCATCTCTTCAATCGATCAGCTAACGGTCGGCGTTTGTTGGAGTTCGCTGCAGCGGCTCCCGCGACGCGTCTCTGCGCGATGTAAATCTCAGCGGTGAAGATCCGGAGGTTCAAGTGCGTGCGGAGGAGAATTTTCGCGTCCTCGCACGCATCTGCTTCATTCCACGGTACTTGTCGCGGTGGACCGACGCTGAAGACTCTTTGGCCTGCGGATTGCCGTTAGTCTAGGTGGATGGCGGGAGAGATGGAAAGCCCGCGAGGAGGTCTAACGTCATGGCAGTTCTATTCGTATTGGCAACATTCGCGGTCTTTTTGACGATTGAATATATCCGAAGGGCAAAGCCTTCGTTGGAGCCGGCGGTCCAAGAACCGCGGGGCGTCATTCCCACCCGTAAGCCTGGCACCACATATGTCTCAGGCTTCGAGATGCCCGAAAACCTCCGATATCATCCTGGGCACACCTGGGCGCTCTCGGAGAGTCCTACGATGGTCCGCGTCGGATTGGACGATTTCGCTGCGCACCTGGTGGGAAAGGCGGATGGAGTTGTACTGCCGAAGCGCGGGCAGTGGATACGCCAGGGGCAAAAATTCGCGGCGTTGATGAGGGAGGGCAAGAAAGCCGAGCTTGTTTCGCCCATTGAGGGTGAAATCACCGATATCAATGAAGCCGCGCTGAGAGACGCTCTGTTGCCTGGGCGTGATCCCTATGGCGAGGGCTGGCTGATGACGGTGATGTCGCCCGACATGAAGACAAACTTGCGGAACTTGCTCAACGGGACTCTGGCGCGCCAGTGGATGAAGGAAGCGGCAGACCGGCTGCGGCAGAGAATTCCTGCGATGGCTACGGCGGGCGCGCTGGCCCAGGACGGCGGCGTGGCAGTGGCTGATCTGGGTGGCCAGATTCCCGAGGAGACATGGGCGGAGGTTGCGCACGAGTTCTTCCTGACCTAGGCCTGGAAAGCCGCATGGGCCGGAGCAGAGATGCTCCGGCTTTTTCTCTTTTTAGTCGTCCGCATCGCTCACAGCCAGCTACGAATACGTGTAAACCTGCGGTTCGCCTTCGTGACACCTGTCACAGCGGCTGGTGAGGCGAATCACATCGCGGGACGACCGGATAGCTGAGAATTTTGACAGTGGGTCGTGCAATCGGCCCGCAGTGTTGGCGAGGCGTTCGTGATCAGAACCGCCACACAGGCGATGAAATTCTTTACGGGCGAGGCCTGTTCAGCGCTGAGTTGTGATCCGGGCCTTGACGTAGCAGTCGATCAATCGAAGGTCCAACCGTTCAAGGCCCAGATCCCCAGTCATGCCCCACTCACTTCGCTGAGGCAACTGCAATGAGCAAAGCGATCCTTTACGATGCGACAATATGCATCCACTGCAAACTTTGCGAACAAGGTTGCGCGCAGCGAAATGGCCTTCCCTACGACGATTCGATTGCCGCCGAAGAGAAGCAATCAGAGCACAAGTTCACTGTGGTCATGGCGCAGGGTGACAAGTACATGCGGCACCTGTGCATGAATTGCCTGGATCCAACCTGTGCTTCCGTTTGTCCGGTCGGAGCGATGCAGAAGACCGCCGAAGGCCCTGTAACTTATAACGTGAGCCGGTGCATCGGCTGCCGATACTGCATGGTAGCCTGTCCGTTTTCCGTGCCCAAGTACGAGTGGGGCAAGACGAATCCACGCGTTCGGAAATGCGACATGTGCGCGGATCGGGTCATGGCAGGACAGCAGACCGCCTGCGCCGATGCCTGCCCGACGGGAGCGACCAAGTTCGGTGAGCGCGATGCGCTCATCGCAGAGGCAAAGGATCGCATCGCCGGGAATCCGGGGCAGTACATCAATCATATTTACGGCCTCGAAGAAGTGGGCGGGACCTCAGTGCTGCTCCTTTCCAGCGTCCCGTTTGCGAATTTCGGTTATCCGAGCGATCTGAGCAGTGAACCGAGGCCTTTACTTACCCACCAGGCATTGGCCCACATCCCTGACGTGCTCACATTGGGCGGACTCTTACTCGGCGGGATCTGGTGGATAACAAACCGGCGCTCCGAAGTAGCTCTTGCTGAAGCGGAGACTTCGGATCCTGAGTCGCGCGGCAAGAGGCGCGAGGGATGAGGCGGGAATAATCATGTCCTTTCCACGGATCACGTTCTGGAGGGTGGTACTCGGAGCCTTCCTGGTTGCAGGTTTCTGCGCAACGGTGTTGCGGTTCGCGCGCGGATTGGGAGCCGCGACTCATCTCAGCAACGCATTTCCGTGGGGACTGTGGGTCGGTTTCGACGTATTGTGCGGCGTGATGCTGGCGGCAGGCGGATTCACGCTGACGGCCACGGTATACATTTTCCACCTTGATAAGTTCCGGCCCATCATCCGGCCGACGGTTCTCACCGCCTTCATGGGTTACGTCCTGGTGATCGTTGCGCTGTTCTACGACCTGGGGCGGGGATGGTTCATCTGGCACGCAATCATCATGTGGAACCCAAGATCGGTGATGTTCGAGGTCGCGTGGTGCGTGATGCTTTACACCACCGTTCTGACGTTGGAGTTTACGCCGATATTGTTCGAGCGGCTCCGGCTCGAAAAGCTCTTGAGAATCCAACATGCGATCGTGATCCCACTGGTGATTCTCGGTGTGCTGCTATCCACACTTCACCAATCATCACTGGGCAGCCTTTACCTGATCATGCCCAACAAGCTGCACCCACTGTGGTATACGGCGTGGCTGCCGGTTCTTTTCTTTCTGTCCGCCATCTGCGTCGGACTAGCAATGACGATTTTTGAATCGTCCCTAAGCTCGAGGCACTTCGGCAAGCAGCTCGAACTCTCTTTGCTCCGGAGCTTGGGCCGCGTGCTGCTGGTCACTCTGCTGTTCTACGCGGTGTTGCGGTTCCTGGATTTGTACCATCGGGGAGCGTTGAAGCTACTGGCGATGCGAAGCTACGAGACCAATATGTTCCTTTTGGAGGTCGCGCTCGCACTGGTTCTACCTATCGCGCTCTTGATGATTCCCAGGGTTCGCGAGAGTGCCGGCGGCCTGTACCTTTGCGCCGTGTTGGTGATCCTCGGATTCATAACGAACCGCCTGAATGTGACGATCACCGGAATGGAAGCGTCCGCCGGCGTCCACTACTTTCCGAAGTGGAGTGAAATCGCGGTGACGGGGAGCATCGTGGGAATCGGGTTTGCAGTTTTCGGGCTGGCGGTCAAGTATCTTCCGATCTTTCCCGCGTCCGGTGAGCGATCAGCGACGCCAGTACCGGCGGCGTCCCAAGCGGCGCCCAGGCTTTCCCATGCGCGTCCCTAAGGCAACGTCGCTACTTTGGAATCGCTGGGCCCGCGCGACCCAAAGACTCAGCCCCAAACTGGTAATTCTGTTGCTTACGGCCATGACCATTGTCTTTGGGCTTCTGGGATACCTGAACGTTCGCTTGCAGCGGCAACATCTCGAAAGCATCACGCTGACCAGCGCCGAGAGAGTGAGCGATGTAATCAAGCGGCAAGCGTCGTACTACATGCTCCGGAACGAACGCGAAGGCCTGTATCACAGCATTTCGGAGATTGGGAATGAGCCCGGAGTCGTGCATATCCGCATTTTCAACCGCGAAGGGCGAATCACCTATTCCTCCGATCCAAAGGAAATCAATACTTTAGTTGACGAGCAGGCGGAAGCGTGCAATCGGTGTCACGCGCAGGCCCAACCGCTTACACACCTGGACCGGCCCGACCGGTTCCGTACCTTCCGGCTGGCGAGTGGTGAGCGAGTTCTGGGCATCATCAATCCAATCGAAAATTCACCGGAATGCAGCAATGCGGATTGCCATGCGCACACCCCGGAGCAGAGAGTTCTTGGCGTGTTGGACACTGATCTTTCCCTGGCGGCGGCTGACGCCGGTCTTGCGCAGGCGAACCGGCAGACGCTTAGGTACACGCTTCTGGCCGTGCTCGCAATCTCCTGCCTGACCGCGGCGTTTATCTGGCGTTTCGTTCAGAAGCCTCTGAAAGCCCTGGAGGAGGGGGCGGCGCGGCTAGGCTCGGGCGAACTCGGGTACCAGGTCGATATCCGGTCGCGCGACGAGCTGGCGGATGTGGCGGCCGCGTTCAACAGAATGAGCCAGCACCTGAAGGACGCCCGCGAAGAACTGAACGGATGGAATCAGACGCTCGCGGCGCGCGTCGAGCAGAAGACCAAAGAGCTGAACCGCGTCTACGAACAAATGCTCAGCGTGGAAAAGATGGCGTCGATCGGGCGGTTAGCGGCGGTCGTGGCGCACGAAATCAACAATCCGCTTACGGGCATTTTGACTTACGCGAAACTCTTGAAGAGGCGGCTGGTACGAGCCGACAGCGCGGAACAGAAAGAACTTCTGAGCTCCATCGAGATGATCGAGTCGGAGAGCCGGCGCTGCGGCGAGATAGTGAAGGATCTCCTGACGTTTGGGCGGACAACCACAATCAGCTACGAGCCGACCGATTTGAACCGGGTGATTGATCATTGCGTGCGGCTTGTGCGACACAAGCTCGATTTGGCCGGCGTCCATCTGGACGTGGAACTTGCGCAAGACCTGCCGATGATCCGGTGCGATCCGAGCCAGATCGAGCAAGTGATGCTGGCGCTGGTGGTGAACGCGGTTGACGCGATGCCCAACGGCGGCAACCTGAAGCTCCGAACTTTGCGAAAACCTCATTCCGGCGAGGTCGCCATTGAGGTTGAAGACGACGGGGGCGGAATCCCGAAAGACGTGCTGCCGCATCTCTTCGAGCCTTTCTTCACGACCAAGGAGCGCGAGCACGGATTGGGTCTGGGGCTCGCGATCAGCCTCAGCATTGTGGAGCGCCATCAAGGCCGGATCGAGGTCAAATCCGAGCTTGGGCGAGGAACAAAGTTTACGGTTACTCTTCCCGTGGAAGGTGTGCCAATTCCACGGAGCGACGCGCCGCTTTCGACGGTGCGGGGATAGGAAATCATCGTGAGCAAGGCAAACTTACTAATCGTGGACGACGAACTTTCGGTGAGGGACTCTCTCGGAAAATGGTTCCGGGAGGAAGGATACGACACCTCAGTTGCAGAGAGCGCACATGCCGCTCTCGGGCGGATGGCCGAGCATCATTTTGACTTGGCGTTGGTTGATATCAAGATGCCCGGAACCGATGGCATTGAACTCCTGCATCGGATTCACGAGGTCGACCCCGAAATGGTGGTGATCATCATGACGGGATACGCGTCGGTGGAAACGGCCGTGGCGGCATTGAAGGACGGCGCCTACGACTACGTCTCCAAGCCCTTCGATCCCGACGATATCGCGCACACAGTCCACAACGCCCTCGCGCATAAGCGATCTGATCAGGAGAATCTCCGCCTGCGCGAAGCGGTCGCGAAAGCCAGCCAGCCGCACGCCCTCGTCGGACAGAGCGCAGCCATGAGGGTGGTATTCGAGGCAATCGAGACTGTGGCACCGACCGAGGCGACGGTTCTGATTACCGGTGAAAGCGGGACCGGAAAAGAGCTCGTCGCGCGAGCGATTCATGCGGCAAGTCCGAGGCGCTACAATCCTCTCGTGGTGATTCATTGCGGCGCCCTGGCCGAGACGCTTCTCGAAAGCGAGCTGTTCGGCCACGAGAAAGGAGCCTTCACCGGCGCGCAGTACCGTAAGAAAGGAAGCTTCGAAATCGCGGAAGGCGGCACCACGTTCTTGGATGAGATCGGCGACATCAGCCTGAAGACGCAAACCGACATGCTGCGGGTCCTGCAAGAGCACGAGATCACGCGAGTCGGCGGCAATCATCCGATCCACGTGGATTTTCGCTGCATCGCCGCAACCAACAGGGACTTGAAATCCTTGATTGAGGAAGGGAAGTTTCGTCCGGACCTATATTACCGGCTGAACGTGTTTCAAATTCATATCCCGCCGCTCCGAGAACGCAGGAACGATATCCCATTGCTGGCCGATCACTTCGTCCGAAAGTTCGCGGCTTCGATGAACAAACGCATCGATGGCATTTCTGTCGCGGCGATGAACCGGCTCACACAATACGATTGGCCGGGAAACGTCCGCGAACTTGAAAACGCCATCGAACGCGCGATGGTGGTGGCTCAGGGACCTCAATTGGGCGAAAAGGAGTTTGTCCTCCGCGGGAATCAGGCGGAAAGGACACACCGGAGGCTCGAGGATGTCGAGCGCGCGCACATTCTGTCCGTGCTGGAAGAGTGCAACGGCAACCAAACGATGGCTGCGGAGATCCTCAACATCGATCGGGTGACGCTCCACAACAAGCTCAAGAAATATGGCTGGAAGAAAACCGACAAAACGGCCAATGTCCTGTGAAGCGCATTCAGCTGCTCCCATTCGGCAAGATCGACGACGCACTGGTGGCAGATCTGTCCGCGGACCTTGCACGCGTGTTCTCCGTTTCCAGTGAGATACTGGACGCGCGGCTCGACCCAGCTAGTGCGTACAATCCTGAAAGAGGGCAGCATTCCTCGACGCAGATACTGGCGCTGATGAGCGCGCACGTCACGCCGGCGGCATGGCGGCTGTTGGGGATCACGCCGTTCGACCTATACATCCCAGTTCTGACATTCGTATTCGGAGAGGCCCAAGTGGGGGGCGCATGCGCAGTGGTTTCAGCGCATCGCTTGACACAGGAGTTCTACGGACTGCCGCACGATCCGGATTTGCTGCGCGCCCGGCTCTTGAAGGAAGCCGTGCATGAGTTGGGGCATACCTTCTCTCTTTCGCATTGCGAGGATTATGAATGCGTGATGGCGTCCTCCCATGCGGTCGAACGAATTGACCTGAAGACCAGCCGCTTCTGTCCCGAGTGCCGCCCAAAAGTGTTCGCCGTGGTCGGCAGTTGAAGATCGGCGTGTCTCCTCTTGTCCCCGACAGCGTGCTATTATCCCGCCGTCGCCCGGGTGTAGTTCGCCGGCCCTGCAGCAAAGAGGTGAATCATGCATTGGTACACGTATGTTGCTTATTTCTTCAGCGGCGCTTTTTTCGTGAACGCGATTCCACACTTCACGAACGGGGTGTCGGGGCACCGGTTCCCGACGCCATTCGCTTCCCCGCCCGGCAAGGGACTGTCTTCGCCAATGGTCAACGTGCTCTGGGGCACGCTCAATCTGGTCATTGGGTACCTGCTCGTGAGCCGTGTGGGAGAGTTCCACCTCCATCACAAATGCGGCGTCCCCACGATCACGGCCGGTGGCCTGTTGATGGCAATCCTGTTGGCCCGAGCGTTCGGGCGTGCCGACCGCGGTCAATAGGGTGGCGGGGGCTGAACGAGACTGGGCAGTCGCCTGTCGGATGGAATTTTGGCGAAGTACAGGGAAGCCCCGAAAGATGAATTCGGATTTCCGGAAGGGTATAATCCAGTTGTGACTGTAAATGACCGAAGAAGGCCATCGGCCACCCGCTGTCACGACCGGGATGGCGCTGGAGTCTTGCGACACTTGATTCGGGCGTCGGCTTGACGCCTAGTTCGCGCGGATTGTTCGCGTTCTTGCTTCCTCCGCCGATTCGCGACGACAAAAAAAGGAAATGCCGGTCAAAATCAGGGTAGGTGGACCAGACTCCGAAGGCCGACGGGACCGAACGCGGCAGTTCTCCCGAAGAGAGTGGATGCGCAGCGCCGCTTCGGCGACTGCGGCCTTGATTTCGGCTGGCTCGCTCAAGGCGTGGAGCAAAGCGGCAGATGTTTTGCCTTATCTGGCAGAGCAGAGGCCGGCGCAGCAGGAAAGTCCGCTTGCCAAAATCCAATTCTCTCTTCAGTCCCTTCCGTTTCGCGTGGATTCCAACGAAACTAAGGATTTTCCGCACGCCCCCGCGACGATGGCCGGAGGTGTCGCCGTCTTTGATTACAACAAAGACGGGCGGCCTGACATCTTCTTCACGAATGGCGCCAATATCGAGACCCTCAAGAAGGATTTCCCGAGGTTCTTCAACCGCCTCTTCCGCAATGACGGCAAGGGTTCCTTCACGGACGTCACAACAGAGGCGGGCCTTGCCGGCACGGGCTATGACATTGCTGCTGCCGTCGGGGATTATGACAACGACGGCTACCCGGATCTGTTCGTCGGCGGCGTGCACGGGAGAACGCTTTACCACAATAATGGCGACGGAACCTTTTCCGACGTCACGGCCAAGGCGGGTCTCGACCGCGTCATCGACGCGCAGTACGGCCCACTGTGGACGGCGGCGGCGGCGTGGGCGGACGTGAACAATGACGGGCTGCTTGACCTCGTCGTGATTAACTATTTGCAGTGGAACCTGAAAACCGAGAAGCTCTGTCCTTTCGCCGGGGCCAACGATTATTGCACTCCTGTGCTTTACAAGGGCCAGCCCAACCAGCTGTTTCTGAACCGTGGAGATGGGACCTTTGAAGACGTCTCGGAAGAGTGGGGCTTGCGCGCTCACGTAGGGAAGGGAATGGGCGTGGGGGTCGCGGATTACGATCTCGATGGTCGGCCAGACCTCTTTGTCACGAACGACACTGCATATAATTTCCTTTTTCACAATATAGGGAATAAGTTCGAGGAAGTTGCCTTTCAAGCAGGCGTGGCGCTCGTCGAGACCGGCGATTTCATCTCCGGCATGGGGACGGACTTTCGCGACTGCAATAACGACGGTTACCCGGACATCATTTTAGTCGCTCTCAATGAGCAAACATTTCCACTTTTCTTGAACAACGCTGGAAAGAGCTTCGACCAAGCTGGCCACGAGACGGGCCTGCCCGAACTAACACGCTCAATGTCAGGGTACGGGCCAGGATTTTTTGATTTCGACAATGATGGTTGGAAAGATCTGTTCGTTTCCCGAGGGCATGTCGAGTCGATCGCGGACCCCGCCTACCAAGTCGATCAGTACAATACTGTCTTTCGGAATTTGGGCCCGACTGGAAAATGGCAGGCATTCACGGCGGAGGCCGGGCTGACGGCTTCGCCGCCCGCGCGGCATCGCGGTTGTGCTTTCGGCGATTTTGATGGCGATGGCCGCGTCGACGTCGTCGTGACGGCATTGGGTAGGGACACGGAAATCTGGATGAACCGCACCGCGAACTCCGGACACTGGCTGGACATTGCGTTGGAAGGTACAAAGAGCAACCGCGATGGAATCGGCGCTCGCATTAAAGTGGTGACTTCGCAAGGGGCGCAATACAACCACATGACCACAAGCGTCGGGTATGCGTCGTCAAGCCACGGGCCGGTTCACTTCGGCCTGGGCGCGGACAGCAAGGTCAGATTGGTAGAAATCCATTGGCCCTCGGGCATCGTGCAGACGCTCCACGACGTCCTCGGTGACCGCGTGCTGAATGTCAAAGAATCCGCCACCTCGTGATCTGACAGCTCGTTGAAGAACTCGCCTGGATTGGCATTCCGAGCCTGCCTGCCGGCAGACAGGTTCACCGAGGAATCCGCTTTTCGCCAAATGTCAAGAAAGCAGAAAATTCCTCGCCGCTTCTCTCCTCGGATTGAGAAGCCCAAACAGTTTTTCAACAAACTGCTAAGTTACAATGGGAAGGCGGGATTATTGTGCACGCGGCGGGGTTTCCAGAGCAGGAATCAACGATTCACTGGTTCCCGGTGGCAAGGTGCTCGCGGGCCCTCTCAGCAAGATCCTGACTCTCTTTCTCTCTCAGCTCACGCACCTTGGCAAATTCCTTCTGGGCATCGGCGTTGTCGCCGAGGAGCTGATCGATTCGTCCGATTCGGAAATGCGCATCCGGTTGGTTGGGATCCAATTCCACTGCGCGGCGAAGGGCCGCGAGAGCCGCCGGATACTTCTTCTGCTCCATTAGGATGGCGCCGAGATCGAGGTAGGCCAAACGGATATCATTTTGGAGTTGAATAGCCTTGCGCAGCAATGGAAGGGCCTTGTCGTAATCGCCTTGCTGCATGGCGATATCTCCGAGAAACGTCAGGGACTGCGGGCTGTCCGGATCGATCGCCAATTCGTCGTTGAAGGCGGCGACGGCGTCATCGAACCTTCGCGCCTTCCAATACTGATGTCCCAGCATGAAGTGCAACTCGGGCTGACGCGGAGCGAGGCTGATCGCCTTCTGAAACTCCGCGATGGCATCGTCCTCCCTCTCCAGTCCGTCCAATGCCTCTCCAGTCAGCTCGTGCACGGCCCAGGAATCCGGATCGAGCTGATCGAGTTTTTCGAACTCTTGCATGGCACAGGGATAGTCCTTAGCTTGAAGGCAGCTCTGAGCCACGGTCTGGAGCAATTCCGTATTGGTCGGATCGGAATCCGCGGCCACGGCGAGATACTTCGCGGCCTCCGCATAGCGCTTTGCTCCATAGAAGCTTAGGCCTAGAAGCGTGGTGGCCTGCATGTCGCCCGGATTCGCCTTCAGCTCGGCCTGCAAGGGCGGGATGGCGGCTTCGAAGTGGCCCCGTTTGAATTCCGCGAGTCCCAGATCCAGCTGAAGGCCCGGCAGATTCGGCTTTAGGGCGATGGCCCTGCCGTAGGCCGCCACTGCCTCGGCGTACTTCTGTTCCTTAGCGAGCACCACACCCAGGTTCGCGAAGGCCTCCGCGCTATTGGGATTTCGCCGAGTGACGGCGCGCCAGTGCTGCTCAGCTTGCTGAAGATCGCTTGGCTGCTGGGAGTTAGCCTCAGTTGCGGGGCTTGCAGTCTGGGCGCGGAGATTCGGCAAGACCGCCAGTGCGGCGAGCAGAACAAACGTTCCCCACGCGCGCCTGCAACCGCGGGGGGGGGATGTCATTTCCCTATTCACGCGATCTGAAACCCTGACGAACACGCAACTTCGTCGCCCACCACGCTGGCGCCGAGCTCTCTCATCTCTGCCCATCCGCCCGCTCACCGCACCATCTAGGAAGCTACCGCCAGTATACATTCAACTCCGAATCGAATGTCAGGCAAATGTGGAGCGCCGCCGAAAAGGACGTCAACTGCCTCGGAATGTTCCGTCAAATTGAGCCGCAAAAGAAAGCCCCGCCAGCGCCGGAATTGGCGCTGGCGGGGGTTGAAGAAACGCTTGTCAGCTTGAGAAGGTTAGAAGCTTATTTTCGCGGCGAGCTGCAAAACCCGCCCTTCGTAGGCTGAGGTGACCATGCCGAAGTTCTGGTCCCCGGTTCCCGTATCGACGCCTTGCCATTGTGGGTGGTTCCACACGTTGACGGCGTCGCAGCGGACTTCGAGCTTCAGCCGCTCAGTAAAGGTAAAGTCCTTGATCAGTGACAGGTCCCAATTCTGGCGGCCCGGGCCCCAAACCCCATTATTTTGGAGGTCTCCGAAAGTCGCCAGCGAATTAGCATTGTCACCACCGGGAGTCGCAGGATAGTAGTTGTTCTTGAATACGGATGGGTTGAACCACTGTATACTCCCTATTCCACTATTCAAGACTGCCGGGGTTTGTGGATACGTGATTGGCCCGACTAGGTTCGGGCGGACCGAGCAGCCTCCACCCTGTGTCGGTATCGCGTTGCAGACCGTCTGCACGTTGCCCCCGATGCCTACACTCATCGGGACACCCGTTTCCGCAGTGATGATTCCCGCAAGCTGCCATCCGCCAGCCACTTCCCTCAGGATGGCGTTATGACCCGCGAGAGTTGGTAGAGTGTAAACGAAGTCCACGAAAAAGATATTGTCGCGATTGCTCGCTGCCGGGCCGTAATCGTATAGCCAGCCCAGATAGGGATTGGTGGTTGCGTCGAGGTCGAAGCCATCCCCGTTGGCGCCCGACGTCGGATCATATGCATGAGCAAAGGTATAGGCCCCCTGCACGATGAGGTTGCGGTATTGAGAACGCAACGAAACCTGAAGGGAGTTATACCTTGACCTAGCATCATCCGAGGCCAGTCCGATACCTGCATAGCCCGGATACGGCAGAAACTCGTTGCTTATGCCCGCGGAGTAACCGCCGCCGCTGACCAGACTGCCCAACAAGGTGTAAGGCGGGTTATTGATTCCCGTGTACTCGCTCTCGTGACGACCCTGGTTTCCGACGTATTCTACCGACAGCACGGTCTGACGAGTGATCTGCTGCTGAACGCCAATGCTGTACTCATAGCTTGTCGGAGTCTTATAGTCCAGCGCGTTCGGTCCCGAGATGCCGTTGACCGTCACCGGGAGCGTGGCCGTGCTGTAGACGATATTCGCGTTGGTGATCCCAACATGTGGATTCTGGAAGGAAACGTTGTTAACCGAGGCGTTTCCGCCAAATAGGTTCATGGCTACCTGGTACATATCGTTGCCCTGGATGCGCTCATAGAACATGCCGAATCCGGCCCGGAGAATGCTCTTGCCATTGCCAGTCAGGTCGTAAGCAAAACCGATCCGCGGACCGAACGTGTCCCAATAATTCGGCACGAGCGCGCCAGTGACGCCGGCCGTTTTGCCCGCGACACCGATGCCATTGTCATATTGCAGGAGGCCGTTGAGGTTCGGGTTAGGGCCTGTGCCGAGGAACGGATTGGCACCAGCACAACCTGAAGTCTCACCGCTGCAAATCACCGTCCCATTCGTGCCCGGGACGAAACCCATGTTCGCACTGGCCGCGGCCGTCCACCCAACGGAGTTGAAAAGATTGGGATAGAAGTCGGCCATCTGGTTGTTGACTTCGGCCGTGTGCGGCATGCCGTCCCAGCGCAAGCCCAGGTTCAAGGTCAGGCGCTTCGTGGCGCGCCAGTCGTCTTCGACGTAGGAGCTCCAGGAAACGCTGTTCCATTGCCGGGCGTCCTCGAGGGCCGCTTCGCTGTAGCTGTTCGATAGGCCGAGGAGGAAGTCGGAATACGCATACCCGGTGTATTGCCCGTTGAATTGGAATTGACCCGAGATGTTGGTTTGCAGGTCCTGTTTCTTGTCGTACTTGTACCAGCCAAAACCAACCTTGATTTGATGCGTCCCCTTGGTCCAGGAAAGGTCGTCGCGAATCTCGTAGCTGCCATCCCAGTTATACCAAGGCCACCAGTTGGTGTTGAAGAACACATTCTGTTGTGCCAAAAACAGAATGGAAATCGGGAGAATGTTCGTCGGTTGGCCAAAGAATCTGTTCTGGCTGAATCCGATCGTACTGGCAACGTCGCCAGTGTCATTGAACCCGCCAGCAGCCAGCGGCGTTATGCTGATTGGGTTTTCGCCGTAGTTGAAAGCGATCTCGTTCAGCAGCGTCGGGCTAATCGTATTCGTCAGATGAACCACGGCGTGGTAGCCCGGATTGCTGTAAATGTCGCTGGCCCCGGGCAAAGTGGACGCCCAAACCCAGCGGGACGGAATATCGGTCTGCGTCATCTGCTCCCCGATGAAGTGGCCAAAGATCGACCAGTGTTCGTTAAAGGTGTGATCGATCCGGACGATCTCTTCCTTCATATCGATTGGCGCCTTCGCCGTATTGACCCAGGTATTCGAAGCAAGAGAGGAACCGAGACCCGATGTCGGGGTTGGGAAAAAGCCGGCGTTCATCAGCGCTACGGCGTTTGGGGTAGCTCCGCAGCTGGCCGTAAAAACGCCACTTGCATTGATGCACGCCATATTCTTCATCAACTGCATCGGAATTGTATTGCTGGGGAAGATGTTGTAGCACTCCTCTCCCGCCACGAGGCCTGAGGACCCACACTGTAGAACGGGGCCCGACTCCGGGGCGGTGCCGCATTGGCTGAGGGGTACCTCAGCATTTGAAAAGGCATTTGTCACCCCGGTCGAAACGTTGCAGTTGTACGGAGTGTTAGGAATACTACCGTTGTAAGCTATCCCTGCCGAACCCGCCGGTAAAGCCAGATTCGCCCCGCTGCTCGTCGGATACATACTCGGAGGGATAACTAGCTGGTTGCCCGCACCGGGAGTAACTTGTTTCCGCCATTCCATGTTGAAAAAGAAGAACGTCTTCGGGTGTTTGGACGTGAATTCAACGGGTCCGCCGACGTTGAAGCCAAACAGATCGTACCTTAGCTCGGCCACCGGCTCGGGGGCTGGGTTGAAGTAGTTGCGGGCAGCTAGGGCGTTGTTGCGCCCAAAATACCACCCTGAAGCGTGAAACTGGCTCGTGCCGGACTGAACCACCATCGTGGTGGTTTCCCCCGACGCAAGGCCAAATTCCGCGCTGTAATTGGAGGTCATCACGCGAACTTCCGAAATGGCCTGCTCCGACGGATTGACATAAGGTCCCATGCCGCCACGATCGGAGTTTTCGCCACCATCAATCAAGTCCATCTGGTGGGCCGCTCGTTGGCCGTTGAAGCTAATGTTGTTGTCGGCCCCATTCGCGAGCGGAAACTGGATGTCCGCGTTGTTAGGGCTTGCTCCCGGCACCAAATCGATGAGGTTGAAGTAACTCTGCGAACCAATTTGGAGCGCCTTGAGCTGAGCGCCCGTGAGGACGGTACTGATGTCGTTCGTATCGGCCTGCACGGTGATTGGATTCGCCGTAACCGTAACCGTTTCAGTGACGACACCCGTTTCGAGTTTGAAATCGACGCGTCGGCGGTCGCCGACTTCGAGAGTGATGGTTTGCTTTGAAGTTTTAAAGCCTTGGGCCTTCACCTCGATCGTGTAACGGCCGATGATAAGCAGAGGAGCTACGTAATCCCCCTCTTTTCCCGTCGTCTCGGTCGTTACCAAGTTCGTGTCATTATTGGTAATGGTGACCGCGGCGTTCGGTACCACCCCGCCTGATTGGTCGGTGACGGTACCAAGGATCGTTCCTACTTGCGCCCTCGCCGTATGTGGCAGGCCGCAAACCATCACAGCCAGCGCACATAAGCAAAGGATCCATCTCAGCTTTGAGTTACTGCAAATGCTTCGCAGCAATTCATTTGGCCTCATGGCACCTCCTAAATGGTTTCCTGCAGAAAGCTCGAAATGTTCGCCAATACGGCAGAGCTTACATCTCCTGAATCCAGCAATTGCATCGGCGAAGCCACCCCAGAAACGGCTCTTCGTTCCCTCCGCCACAACGCAATCCCGATCCGAACGCGCGATGTGTCGCTTCAAAGTGGATTGGGGAATCAAAGCAACAGGCCGTGTCGACGAGGAACCCGTTGCAAGGGACCGATCCACCCCAGAGCAGCCCTCGCGAATCCCGATAGGCGGTAACGTACACGATACTGTGGGAATGTCAAGCATTTTTTTCTAATCTGAAAAGATTACTTCTGGGGGAGAAGAGAGGCAGCCTGTGCTTCCATCGGGTGGGTCGTATGAGTGGAAGTCACCTCTTGGTCGGAAGCCCCGCTATCCCTTACTGGGGACGTGGCTTATTCCGTCCGCAGAGGTCTCGGGACCCCACTGGATGGGCCAAACCAAGTGCGCTAGATTGCGCCGTCGTGCCCCGCAACCACTTCGGCTAGCCTTGTGTCGCTGAGCCTGATCTCCCTGAAAAGGTGCAAATTGGAGGACATAACCACTCCCGGACTAAGGTGCACTGCCGGGGGAAAGCTTACCTTTCCTGTCAGGTTGTCCGCTATCAGGCGGACTGCAATCTGGCCTTGGCGATGGGGGTGCTGATAAATGGACGCGGCAATCGTATCTTTCTTGAAGTAGGGCGACATCTCGAGGAAGAGATCGGTTGTAATCAGTTTGACCTTGGCGCTGAGGTTTCGAGCCCCAAGCGCCCGACACACCGGCAAACAGTTCACGGTGTTCACGTAAATGCCGGCGAGCCCGGGAGTGCGACGAAGCAAATCGAAGGTCTTCTGAAAACTCTCATCTTCGTCCTCATGTCCTTCGATGACGGCCGCGATTTTCCCGCCGGAACAATGTCTTGGGAACGAATCGGAAAAACCATCCGTTTTCTTACGGTGATCTTCAGCCGTCAGCATGCCCGCCACAATGGCTACTCTTGAGCCCGGCGGGACGAACTTACCCATCAATTCACCCGCCAGGCAGCCGTTCAAGTACGGTTCGACGCAGACAACGCTGGAACGCCGGCTTTCCGGCGCGTCTGTGGAGACGCAGACCACGCGTACTCCTTTGGCTTCGGCGTCATCGATCAGCGGCTTCAACTCCTTCGGGTTCCCCGCAGTCAAAATGATCCCGGTGACGCCCTGATCGATCAATTCCTTAAACGCCTCGACGTCTCCTTCGCCCAGCGCCTGGACCGGGCGGTGCACAAAATCAATCCCAAGCTGCGAGGCCTGCCTCTCTTCATCGAGCACGCCGCTCCAGAGCTGGTCATAGAAAAAATGAATTTCACGTGGCAGACAGACGCCGATGCGGACTCCGGCCCGCGCTACCGAAAGCGCGCGAGCCGCCAGATTCGGCGTGTAACCAATTTGGCGCGCGATTTGCAGGATCCGCTGGCGTGTTTTTTCGTTGATTCCGCCGCGACCGTGCAAAGCGCGATCGACCGTGCCAATGGAGACATTCGCCATCTGCGCGATCAACGGGATTCCACGCCGCTGTTTGGGCGTCTTCGCCATTCCCTAGCCGCCGTTCATTTTATTCTTTTCCCGGATGTTTGTCCTATCCTGCTTCTGGCCTTAGAAAATCGTTGTTTCCGTGTACGATAACGTCAGCGTCCTGCCTCTTAGGGGAGGGCGCCGACACGTCCCTTCCACGCCGCCCAAACCCGGTGGCATGCCCCATCTTCTATTACAGCGCGGCTTCGCAAGCCAGCCCGATGGGCTTCAGATCGAACGGGACGCGCGCGAACGGTCCCTCCGCACGGTGGCGAGTTCATGGAAATGTAGCTGCAAGAGCAGAATTGCGCGGCGCGAAATCAAACTTGTCGGCCCTATCAGTGACTGGGCGCGTTGAACACAGAAGGCCGGTCCAGGAACTTGTCCGCCCACTGGAGAAAGTACTTCATGTTCGGCGCGTCGGTATGCCCACCGTCGTGCTGACGCCAGGCGAGTTCCCCTTCGAGTAGGCCGGTGTTTACGGGCGGCATCCTGTCCGGGCTGTAGTCGTCGAGCGGCGCGAGTCCTTTGGCCCCCAACAAGGCCCATACCGGGCTAGCGTCCAGCGTCGCCATAAAGCTTCC
>DASPOJ010000058.1:0-18851 GCA_035626055.1 Candidatus Methylomirabilota bacterium
GACGGCGGCCATGCGCGGATTCTACGCGCCGCGCGCGGCCCGGCTCTCCCCCCCAGCCGGGCCGCCAACTCTCCCAACCTCTTAGGACTCATGCACAACAACCCAGCAAGGGGGATACGATGAACCCTTCCAATTCCAACCGAGCATGGTTATTGCGCAGGGCAGGCGGCTATGGTAGCTTGCTGAACTTAATGGGCGCTGGACACGCTGCGCCGTTCGCGGGGTAGTGTGTGGCCGCCCAATGCGCCAAGGCGACAAAACTTTGCCTGCTGAGCTTCTGAAAGTTTCCGCGGAAGCACCCGATCCGGTTACGATTCGCTACGCAGTGAACTTAATTAGCGAAGGGAAGGTCATCGGCATCCCCACCGACACATTTTACGGGCTGGCGGCCGATCCCTTCAATCTCGCCGCAGTGCAGCAGATTTATCGCGTAAAAGGCCGGCCGGACAATCGGGCTCTGCCCATCCTCGTGAATTCCATCGCCCAGGCAAGCACATTGGTGCGCGAATTGCCGGATAATTTTCTCAAGCTGGCGAAGGCATTCTGGCCCGGTGGCCTCACGCTTGTGGTCGAAGCCTCGAACCGGCTGCCGCTGCGGGTCACCGGGCTTACAGGGCGCGTGGCGTTGCGCTGGCCGAACTCCCGCGTGGCGTGCGCGCTGATTGACCAGTTCGACGGGCCCATCACCGGCACGAGCGCCAACGTCTCGGGTTCTCCTTCATGCTCGTCCGGGGACGAATTGATGGTGCAACTCGGCGACCGCCTCCCCCTCGTCCTGGACGCGGGCGAAACCGGCGTCGGGCTCGCATCTACAATCGTAAGCCTCAGCGAGGATAAGTGGCACGTCATCCGCGAAGGGCTCGTCCCCGAAAGCGACATCCGCGACGCGCTGGCGTAGCGGCTCTGTCGGCGCATTCTCTTCCTGCATCTTTCTCCTTGCTTGCTCCAGCCGTGCACGTGCATTCCGCGGTTAATTGGCGTCAATCGAAGTGAGGAAGTCGAAATCGCCAGTGGGAGAGAGTTCCACATTCGTAATCCGCGCGCGGTGCACGCAGATGTTGTCGTTGAACCAGAGGCTGATGTAGGGGATGTCTTCGGCAACAAGTTGTTGGACCTGCGCGAAAATCAATTTGCGGCGCTGCGGGTCCTGTTCGAGGCGGGCCTGCCGCAGCAATGCATCGAGCTGGGGATTGCGGTAGTGGCCGCGATTGAAACCGTAGGGCGGCATGCGGTCGGATCCAAACACCAGGGCGAAGAAATCGGGCACTGCGTTCGAGCCTACCGCGCGCATAGTGAACAGCTCGAAGCTCCCGCGCGTGACGTCCCCATAAAACGTACCGAACTCCAGTGGGTGAAGTTCGAGGTCTATCCCGATCTTCTTCCATTGCTCACGCAGGACAGAGCTATAAAGCCGCGTGGATTCCTCAGTGGATGTTTTCAGTGTGAGGCGCAGGCGCATGCCGCCGAGTTCAGCACGCCGGGGAAAACCCGCCGCATCGAGCAATTGCTCGGCGCGAGCGGGATCGTACGGATAGCGCGCGATGTGCGGCGTGTACGCCCAACTCTCCGGCGGCAGCGGCCCATCAGCGAGGCGAGCCTGCCCGCGCAGGAGGTAACGCACAATTTCATCGCGATTCGTGGCATAGGCCAGCGCCTGCCGGACTTCGCGATGTGCCACCGCAGGATCGTCGAAATTGAATGCGATGTATGTGTAGTGCGTGCCGGGTTGATCGGCCACTGCAATCCCGCGCTCGCGGGCCAGGACGGGCACCATGTCCGGCGAAAGGGAACTCAATTCGAGGTCGGCCGAGCCCTTTCGCAGTTCGAGTGCGCGCACAATCGCCTCCGGGACAACCCGGAACCGCAGTTTCGAAATCTTCGGCACGGCGCCGAAATAGTCCGGATTGCGTTCGAGAACGACTTCGCTATCCTCCGTGGCACTCACGAATCGAAATGGCCCGCTGCCCACAGGATGCCGGCCGAAATCCGCCGGCGCGCCCGCGGGAACGATTCCAACGGAGGGCCGCACCAGCTTCCAAGGAAACGAGGAGTCCGGCTCGCTCAGGTGAAAAATGACGGTCGCCGGGTTCGGCGCCTCAACCGAACGAACCATGTCAAACGAGCCGCGCTTCGCCGAGACGATCGGCGTGCCCCCGCCGGGCGAAGTCGTCCCCATGATGGAGTCGAACGTGAATTTGATGTCCGCCGACGTGAGCGGCCTACCGTCATGAAAGCGCACGCCGGGGCGGAGATGAAATATCCAGGCCAGCGGATCGGGCTCTTCCCAACTCACCGCTAAATCCGGCTGGATATTCATTTTCGCGTCGAGCGAGACGAGGCTGTTGAACATCAGGCCGTCAATCTCTTCGGACTGCGCGTCGGTGCCGATGCGAGGGTCGAGATTCGCCGGCATGGACTCGATGAGGAATGTCACCGTTCCGGGTTGGGGATGAGGCGCGCTCGAGCAGGAAAACAGAAGCGGGGAAGCGGCAAAGCACGAAAGCAAGATGAACAGGACGGAAGATCGCGCGCGAGGCATCGGCTCAACTTTCCGGTGAAGCGTAACAGATTTTGCCCAGGACCGCGGGGCGCGCGGCGCCGGTCGCGCTCGGAACATTTGAGGGCAGGCGATGCAGCGTCTCCCACGCAAGAATCGCAAAAGCGAATGCTTCCTTTGCGTTCTCGGGAACGCCCAATTCGCCCGAGAGAACCACGCGGATTTTGCCGAGCGCGGCGGCAAGTTGGCCCATGAGGAGCGGATTGCGCGCTCCGCCGCCGGAAACAATCAATTCGCTGATGCGCGTGCGGCGCGGCACCCAGCGATGAATCGCGTCGACAACGGAGAGCGCCGTCAAGAGGGTTGCCGTGCGGATCAAATCGGCGTGTCGGGCACGGCGGGCAGCGGGATTCGCAAGCAGACGCCGGACGTACGTTTCGCCAAATTGTTCGCGGCCGGCAGTTTTGGGCGGAGGTAGGTGGAAATACTCCTGGGCAAGAAGCGCGTCGAGCAGTTCCGGCAGCAGCGTGCCGCGTGAGGCAATCTTCGCATTGAGATCGAAGCGTTGTCTGCCGCCGGTGGCCCGTCGAACGAGCGCGTCAATGACCATGTTGCCCGGGCCGGTGTCAAACGCGAGGACATCGCCAAGCGCAGCGCCCGCGGGGATGACGGTGATATTTGCGATTCCTCCGATATTGAGGGCGATCCTCCCACGACGCGCGTCGCGGAACAGAAAATAGTCGACGAAGGGCACCAGCGGAGCGCCTTGTCCCCCAGCGGCGATGTCGCCGGGGCGGAAATCGGCAACGGTGGTGATCCCCGTGCGCGCGGCGATCACGGCGGGTTCGCCAATTTGAAGCGTGGCAGCAGTGTGCGCGCCGAGAAAACGCGTCGGAGCGCCCTGGTGAAAAATCGTTTGCCCATGCGAACCGAGCGCTGCAATCCGTTGCGGCTTCACGCGCCAGCGCCGGCATGCCCCGGCTGCGGCCCGCGCGAATTCCTCGCCGACGCGAAAGTTGAGCCGGCTGATGTCTCCAGCCGTCGCGGCCTTGCCCTCGGCCACGCGCAGAATTTCCTCGCGCAACGCGGCAGGATACGAGTGTGACGCGAAGCCTATGAGCCGGGCGGCGGGGAATCCGGCACGGTTTGCGCCCTCTACGCGAACCAGCGCCAAGTCGATTCCATCGGCCGATGTGCCGGACATCATTCCCAAAAGCAACGCGGTGCGGGGTCGCGAGGGGCTCATGAGATCTGCCTCTTCAACTTCGCCAAAAGATTGAGCGCGTCGATCGGCTTGAGATTATCGAGATCGGCCCCGCGCAGCGCTTCGAGAATCTCGCGGTCGATTGCGGTAAACAACGCGGGCTGCGAGGCGGCGCGGCTGTTTGTTTCCGGCGCGCCAGGCGAAAGTTCCGTGCTCAACTCGTGCTCGGTTTGTTCGTGCCGCTTGAGGATCTCGCGAGCGCGTTCGATCACGGCGCGCGGCAACCCGGCCAGCCGGGCCACTTCGATGCCGTAACTCTTGTCGGCGCTGCCTTCCTCGACGCGGCGCAGAAATACGATCTCGGTCGGCGTCTCGCGAACGGAAACGTGAACATTGCACACGCCGGGCAGGATCTCGGCCAACTCGGTCAGTTCGTGGTAGTGCGTCGCGAACAGAGTGCGGGCGCGGGTGTGCGCCTGCAAATGTTCGACGACGGCCCAGGCAATCGAAAGTCCGTCGAAAGTCGCCGTCCCCCGGCCGACTTCATCGAGAAGAACCAAACTCGACGGCGTGGCTGTGTTCAGGATGGCGGCCACCTCGCACATCTCGACTAAGAAAGTGGAGCGCCCGCGCGCCAGATTGTCCGAGGCGCCAATGCGCGTAAAGATGCGGTCGGTAATGGGCAACCGCGCTTGCTCGGCCGGAACGAACGAGCCCATCTGGGCCATCAGCACCGTGAGCGCCGCCTGGCGAAGGTAGGTCGACTTGCCGCCCATGTTCGGACCGGTGATGAGCAGAATCTGCTGCGACGCCGGATCAAGATAGAGATCGTTGGGAACGAAGCGCTCGCCGCGCTGTTCGAGAAGCCGCTCGATGACGGGATGCCGGCCAGCGACAATCATCAATTCGCCGGTGCCCACGAATTGCGGCCGCGCGTAGTGTCGCGAGACGGCGAGCCGGGCGAAGCAGGCGAGCACGTCAAGCTGCGCGATGGCGGCCGCCGTCTTGCGCAGGCGCGGGGCATGGGAGCCGATCCACAGCAGCAACTCGGTGAACAGCCGCCGTTCGATCTCCGCAATGCGCTGATCCGCATCGAGGACTTTCCGCTCGTATTCCTTTAGCTCCGGCGTGGTAAACCGCTCGGCGTTGACGAGGGTCTGTTTCCGCTCGAAATCTGGAGGAACCAGGTGAAGATTCGGCTTCGACACTTCAATATAGTAGCCAAAGACCTGGTTGTAGCGGATTTTGAGCGAGGCGATTCCGGTGCGCTTGCGCTCCCGGTCCTCCATCGCGGCGATGATCTGCTTGCTGTGCTGCGAGAGGTCGCGCAACTGGTCGAGCTCGGCGTCGTAGCCAGCGCGGATCACTCCGGGATCGGATGCCAGCGCGGGCGGATCGTCGGCGATGGCGCGCTCGACGCGCTCGCGCACGTCGGCCAATTCGTCGAGCTCCTCGCGAAGCTGCGCAAGCTTCGCGACTCTCCCGCGCGCCAAGAAATCGCGCAGCAGCGGCACCTGGGCGAGCGTCTGCCGCAAGCCAAGGAGGTCGCGCGGTGTCGCTACACCGAGTGTAATTCGCCCGGATAACCGCTCGAGGTCCTGAACGATCGCGAGGTCGCGGCGAATTTCCTCGCGCAAAACCGTCTGAGCCACGAAATCGGCAACTGCATCGAGCCGCGCCTCGATTTCGGCGCGGTCCAGTTCGGGGCGCAGGATCCACGCCCGGAGCCGCCGCGCACCCATGACCGTCGAGGTCTCATCGAGCGCGGCAAACAAAGTGAAGGCGGCGCCGCGCACTGCGTCTTCGGAAAAGAGCGGCGCGATCAATTCCAGGTTGCGGACGGTCACGCTGTCGAGAATCATGGCGTCCGCTTGTTCGTAGTAGCGAATCCGGTCCAAATGGCGCAAGGCGTCTTCCGCTTTGGTTTCCCCGGCGCCCTTGGCCGACGTCTCGCGGAGATAGTGAATCAAAGCCCCCGCTGCGCGTGTGGCTTCGGGATGATCGGCCAGACCGAATCCTTCCAATCCGGCCACGCCGAACTGCTCACGCAGAAGCCGATCGGCGTAGTCGAGCCGAAACGCCCATTCTTCCAGGCGGGTCTCCACGATGTCGCAAAGATCGAAGCGCGCAGCCGAGCCGCCGTCGGAGTCCCTGGTTGCCGGGGTCCCGAACAGGCCGGCTTGGCGCGGCAAGAGAACTTCGCGGGGGCGGAGGCGCTGCAGGTCGTCGCGCAGCTTCTCATCGGCGCCGGGCCCGGTGAATTCGGTGGCCCAGGCTTCGCCCGTCGAGATGTCGGCGTAGGCGAGACCCACCGCCGAGCCTGCCGCGGAAGGCGCCACCACCGCGAGGAAATTGTTCTCTCGCGGCTCCAGCACGTGCAGGTCGGTGGCCGTGCCCGGCGTAATCACGCGCACGACCTCCCGGCGCACGAGCTTCTTGCCCGGGCCCGGCTGCTCCATCTGGTCGCAAACAGCGACCTTGTATCCCGCGCGCAGCAGCCGTGCCACGTAAGATTCCGCCGCGTGATAGGGAACGCCGCACATCGGCACGGGCTCGCCGCGCTCGCGATTGCGGGACGTCAGCGTGATTTGCAATTCGCGCGAGGCCGCGATCGCGTCCTCGTAAAACAGTTCGTAGAAATCGCCCAAACGAAACAGCAAGAGCGCGTGCGGGTAGCGCGTCTTGATCGCGTGGTACTGGCGCATCAGCGGGGTGACGGGTTCGGTCATGGGAAAGCCGGGGGAATGGCCCGGCGGCGCTGGGGCATTATACTCATTCATTGTGCAGACCGGGCACTACGAGGTCGAGATCAAGCTGGCGGTGACAGACGCGGCGGGCCTGCGCCGCAGGCTACTGCGTCTCCGCGCGAGGGAGGTTTCGCCGCGCGTTTTCGAGCAAAACGCTCTCTACGACACGCCGAACGGGAATCTCGCGCGCCGCGGCGAATTGATCCGCCTGCGAACGGAAGTCCCCGCACCCAAAGCGACCCGGCTCTCGCGCGCCGGGCGCGGACGAAAGTCGAGTTCTTCTCCCCTGCGCGCCGTGTTGACCTACAAAGGGCCGATGCAACGGGCGGACAAACGTGCGGGGTCACTCGGCAAGCGTTTCAAGGTTCGCAGGGAGCATGAAGTGGCGGTTGAGAATGGGGAGCAGATGTGCCTGATCCTGGAGGCGCTGGGATTGCGGCCGCTCTTCCGTTACGAGAAATACAGGACCACCTACCGGTTGCCTCGCGTAGGGGGCATCAAGATCGATCTCGATGAGACGCCCATTGGGACATTTCTGGAGCTGGAAGGCTCACCGGCCGGAATCGACCGGGCCGCGGCGATACTTGGCTACAGCCTGAGTGAATACATCTTGCAGTCCTACGGGGCGCTCTATATCCGGGATTGCCGGAAGCGCGGCCTGGAACCGAAGGACATGCTCTTTTCGCGGAAAAAATCATCGGAATAGTCATTCTTCGCTTGACAAAGTCGCCCGCTCCCTTTAACTACATAAATTCTGAGGAGAGTTGTTTCCGATGAACGTTTCGACCGAATCGGAGCCTGGCCCTAGTCGCGTAACGAGGACTGCCGTCGCGGGGGGAGATCATTCCGCCGCGAAGGCCCGGCTTGGGCTCTTGAGGTCCGCTGGAAACAGCTTTTTGACGCATCGCGTCGAGGTCTTACCCGGCTAGCGGACATCGTCTTTCCGGATGATCCGCGGTCGGGCATTCCACTCGGCCGCGGTTTTTTATTTGCGCCCGGCTCGGAACGCCCGGGATGCATCCGGAAGGAGCTACGATGCTGCATGCCACAGAACTGCTAGGTGGGGAAGCGTACGATTCGGCAGGAAACTTCGTCGGCCGAGTGACCGAGCTCTTCCTCGAACCCGCCGACCAGCCCAACCGCGTGGCGCGCGTGCTCCTGGGCCGCGGCAAGTACCTGCCGTTGGTGGCCCGCTACGATCACATCGGCTTTGTCGCACCCGGAGTTATCAAGCTGAATGTGGAGGAAAAGGCGCTCGACTACTACGGTCCGAACGAGAGCTGGCTGGCGGTGGGCAAAGATCTCCTCGATCAGCAGATCATCGACACGAGCGGACGCAAAGTCGTTCGAGTGAACGACATCGATCTCGCCGAACAACGCACAAACGGCACCGTGGAGCTTCGCGTGACGCAGGTGGACGTCGGCTTGACCGGAGCGGCGCGGCGTCTCTTGCAGGGGCTTGCTTCGCCCGGCCTGATCCGGAGGCTGCAAGAGAAGCTGCCGACGCGAGTGATTCGCTGGGAGTTTGTGAATCTCATCGAGCCGGATCCGCTGCGGCGCGTCAAGCTGCGCATCACAAACCAGCAACTCGCCCGGATGCACCCGGCGGACCTGGCCGACATCATGGAAGATCTGTCTCCCGCGGAACGGCAGGGAATTATCGCCTCGCTTGATGAGGAGACGGCCGCCGAAGCGCTGGCCGAGTTGGACAAGCGGCTGACGAAGGAAATCGTCGAGACCATGACTCCCGACAAGGCGGCCGACATTCTCGAGGAGATGGATCCGGACCAGGCGGCCGATGTGCTCGCCGATCTCGCTCCGGAACGGTCACAGGAAGTTCTCCAGGAGATGCCAGGCAACGAGGCGCGCGACGTCCGCGCGCTGTTGCAATTCGAGGAAGACACCGCCGGCGGCATGATGAACACCGAATTCGTTTACGTCGGCGAGACCGCGCGCCGCGACGAAGTCGTGAGCTGGATTCGTTCTCGCGACGTCAACCTCGAATCGCTCGACAGCGTGTTTCTGATCGACGACGGCGCCCATTTTTCCGGAGTCGTATCGGTCGGGCGGCTGTTACTCGCCGCCCCCGAGCAGCAGATGGTGGAACTGAAGTCGGAGCCGCCGGTTTCGGTCCGGCCGGACGCGAATGAAAAGGAAGTGTTCGATCTTTTTGACAAGTACAACCTGCGCAGCCTGAGCGTGGTCGATTCGAACAGCCGTCCCATCGGATCGATCGCCGTGGATGACGTCATCACTCGAATGCACCGGCAACTATGAATTGGGTTTCCATCAGCGAACGCACTGGGGCGTGGCGCGCGCGAGCGGGCGAGTGGGGCAAGCGCACGCGCACCATGCGTCGCCGTCTGCTTCTATTCCTGGCGGTGGTGGGGCCGGGCGTTATCACGTCGAATGTAGACAACGACGCCGGCGGGATTTCTGTTTACTCGCAGGCGGGCGCTCAGTTCGGCTACATGCTGCTGTGGTCGATCATCCCCATGACGATCGCCCTGTACGTGACCGAAGAGATGTGCGCACGAATGGGCGTGATCACCGGCAAAGGCCTTTCGGATTTGATCCGCGAGGAGTTCGGCTTCCGCCCCACCTTTTTCCTTATCCTGATAGGTTTCGTAGTGGACATGGGCAACGTGGCTGCCGAATTTGCCGGGGTCGCCGCCTCGGGCCAGATTTTTCACATTTCCAAGTATGTTTCCGTTCCCATCGCGGCGATCGTCGTGTGGGTGCTGGTGATGCGAGGAACGTACCGCCAGGTGGAAAAGATATTTCTCGTCGCCTGCGTCTTTTACGCCTCCTACGTGTTTTCGGCCTTTCTAGCCAAGCCCAATTGGCTTGTGGCCGCGAAGTACACTGCCATCCCGTCGGTTCATCTCAATGCCGGCTATCTCCTGATGCTGACGGCGCTGGTGGGCACGACGATTGCTCCCTGGCAGTTCTTCTACATGCAGGCGAGCTTCGTCGAGAAGCGGGTGGCCAAGAAGCAGTACCCGCAAGCGCGCGCGGACGTCCTGATCGGCAGCATCTCCTGCATGATCGTGGTTTTCTTCATCATCGTTTGCACGGGAGCCACGTTGTACGTTCACGGCCACCGCAACATCGTCGATGCTGGGGAAGCGGCGCAGGCGCTGGTTCCACTCGCCGGGCGCTGGGCTGCGCTCCTGTTCGCGTTCGGATTGCTGAATGCGTCTCTGTTCGCCGCGTCGATCCTGCCGCTTTCCACCGCGCACGTGATCTGCGAGGGCATGGGATTTGAGGCTGGTATCGACCATAAATTCAAGGACGCGCCGATCTTCTACAGCCTCTACACTGCAATGATCGTTGTGGGCGGGGCTGTGATTCTGATACCGCACGCGCCGCTCGAGAAGATTCTCATTCTGTCGCAGGTTGGCAACGGCATCTGGCTGCCGATCGTATTGATCTTCATGTTGCTCCTCGTGAATCGTCGTGACCTGATGGGCGAGTTCGTGAATACTCGCACATTTAATTTGATTGCCTGGGTCACCGCGGTCGCCATGATTGCGCTGACTTTGATTCTGGTCTATACGGCCATTTTCCCGACGCCGATGCCGGGCATCTAGCTAGACCTTTAGGGGCGCATGTGCCGCGCGGGTTGCGGGCGACGGGGCGGTGTGTTAGTTTCCCCTCTTAGAACCGTATTGTTTCAATTCATTGCCAGCTTGCAGCTCATAGGAAAGGGATCGTGAAGGCCCCGCAACAACTGGAACCTTCGAGCGAGGAAGAAGCTCGGCTGCTGGAGCAGATCGACCGCAACCGCCTGCCCGAGCACATCGCCGTCATCATGGACGGCAACGGCCGCTGGGCGCAGCGCCGCCACTTACCGCGCATCGCGGGGCATCGCGCCGGCGTGCGCGCAGCGCGCGGCATCATCGAGACCTGCGCGCGGTTGTCGATCCCCGCGCTCACACTCTATGCGTTCTCCATGGAGAATTGGCGGCGGCCAAAGAGTGAAATTGATTTCCTGATGCGTTTGCTCCGCGAGTATCTGCGCAAGGAATTGCCCGTCATTCATAAGAACAATATTCGCTTGCTGGTGATCGGCCGGAGCGACCAACTGCCGCAGGCTGTCCGGGCTGATCTCGATCAGGCCATGGGATTGACGGCCGAGAACACGGGGATGAAGCTGGTTGTGGCGCTGAATTACGGCGGCCGCGCGGAGTTGGTGGACGCCTTCAACGCCATCTTCGAGCGCGTGCGGAACAACGGGCTGGGGACGTTCCGTGTGGATGAGGAGATGATCTCCCGGCATCTGTACACTTTCGGGTTGCCCGATCCCGATCTCTTGATTCGCACGAGCGGGGAGATGCGCGTGAGTAATTTTCTCCTTTGGCAAATTGCTTACGCCGAAATCTACGTCACCGAGACGCTCTGGCCCGATTTTTCGCGGGCCGAACTCTACAAGGCGTTGCTGGAATTCGAGCGCCGCGAGCGCCGCTACGGCGGCCTGGCTGCGAAGTCGCAGCGAGAGACGGCGTGACATTTCTCGCGACCTTCCGTTGATGCCGCGATTGCAATCCAATCTGAATTGTCCTGGGACGCCCACGGGTTGTGGAGGCGCGCTCTGACCACCCTGCGCGTGCTGACGGCTGTGGTGCTGATTCCGGTCGTCGTCGGAATCGTCTGGTGGGGCACTCCCGCGCTCGTGACGGCGCTGGCCGCCCTGGTCGTGCTGTTGGCGTTGCTCGAATTTTTCGCGCTCGGTGAACGCGTCGGACTCCACGGCTATCGCTTCTGGACGTGCACTGTGGCGGTCGCCATGCTCATCGAACAGTGGCTGGCCAGCCAGGCTGCGCGCACCCACCTCAGTTCTCACATCGTAATGTTGTACCAACCGGCGGGATTCACTGTTTCGCTGCAGTTCTTGCTCATGGTTTTCGTGATCGGAGCCGCCGGCCTGGCGGTTTTTGGCCGCACAGCACTCTCGGATATTCTCCCCGATCTTTCCATCAGCTCCGCGGCGCTTCTGTTCATTGCTATTCCGTTCAGCGCCGCGATTCGGATTGACGCCGTCAGCCCGCGATTGCTTCTGTTCGCCCTCGCGATAATCTGGGTCGGCGACACGTTTGCCTATTTCGGCGGGCGCTGGTTTGGCAGGCACAAACTCGCCTCGCAATTGAGTCCCGGCAAGACGTGGGAAGGCGCGGCGTCAAACCTGGCGGGCTCACTGCTCGTGGGCATTTTGTTCGCGCACTGGGTGGACCTTCCCAAAGTTCACATGCTCGTGATGGCGGGGCTGGCAAATGCCGCGGGCCAAATCGGCGATCTGCTCGAGTCGGGGTACAAGCGATGCGCGGGCGCGAAGGACTCCGGTTCGCTTCTGCCAGGGCACGGCGGGATACTCGACCGCATCGACGCTCTCATTCTTTCGCTTCCGGTGGTCTGGTACTATCTTCAGTTGGTCCTGGCGCGGCAGTAGCGGCCAGTGATTGGTTCGAAAGGCGCCCGTTGAAATCAATTTCCATTCTCGGTTCGACCGGCTCGATCGGACGCCAGTGTTTGAGCGTCGTTGAGGCAATGCCGGGACGATTTTCAGTCGCGGCGCTGGGGGCGGGCTCCAATCTCGGGGAATTGGTAGGCCAGATTTCCCGGCATAGGCCGGAGCTGGTTTCCGTCGCAGACGCGAATCGCGCAGCAGAGCTTGTCGAACGCCTTCGAGCAGCGGGCCACGCGCCGTTGCCGGAGATTCAGCATGGGGCTGTGGGGTTGCTCGCTGTGGCGACGCATCCGAAGGCGGAAATCGTCGTTTCGGCTGCGGTCGGGGTCGTCGGGCTGGAAGCAACCTACGCGGCCGTGCGTGCGGGCAAGCGCGTTGCGCTCTCGAATAAGGAAGTGTTGGTGGCGGCGGGAGAGCTGGTTATGGCGACCGTGCGCGAAAGCGGCTGCGAGCTGCTTCCGGTGGACAGCGAGCACAACGCGATTCACCAATGCCTACGCGTGGGCAGCCGCGGGGAGGTTCGCAGGCTCGTGCTTACCGCGAGCGGCGGCCCGTTTCGGCGCACGCCGCTGGCGCAACTCGAAAATGTCACACCCGAGCAGGCGCTCGCACACCCGAATTGGCGCATGGGCCGGCGCATCACCGTGGATTCGGCGACGCTGGTGAACAAAGGTCTCGAGGTCATCGAGGCGCGCTGGCTCTTCGACATGCGTCCGGACCAGATAGACGTCGTCATCCACCCGCAGTCCACGATTCACTCGATGGTGGAATATGTGGACGGTTCTGTCTTGGCGCAACTCGGCCCAACCGACATGCGCATGCCCATTCAATATGCGCTAACCTACCCGGAGCGAGCTGCATCCAATGGGGTGGAGCTGGACTGGACGAGCCTGCGGCGCTTGGATTTCGAGCGGGTTTCGATGCGCCGGTTCCCGTGTCTGCGGCTCGCGCGCGAGGCATTGCGGAAGGGCGGCGCTTGGCCGTGCGCGTTCAATGCCGCGGACGAGATAGCCGTGGCTGCATTTCTCAACGGGAAGCTCGCGTTTTCTGCGATTGCGCGGGTGATCGAGCACGTGCTGGAGGGGACTCCGCGCGTGAAGTTTAGCAGCATCGCCGACATTCTCGCTGCCGACCGCGAGGCGCGGCGAATGGCGTCCGAAGAGAGTGCGCGACTGGCTGCGTTCCCGGCGGCGCATTCGGCGGGAAATTAACTCGCCATCGAGATACAATCAGAGGAGTGAAATAGACTAGCTTGGCATTCAACATTCTCACAACCGTAATCGGAATCGTGTTCGGACTCGGCCTGATGATCCTGGTCCACGAGTGGGGCCATTTCATAGTCGCCAAGGCGTTCGGCGTGCGCGTGGATGTGTTTTCGATCGGCTTTGGCCCGCGCCTCTTCGGAGTGAAGCGCGGCGCGACCGACTATCGCTTCAGCGCACTGCCCCTGGGCGGCTACGTGCGCATGGCGGGCGACAACTCCTTCGAGGAACGAAAGAAGGAGCCCGACGAGGTGCTTTCAAAGCCGCGTTGGCAACGCGTCCTCATCTCCCTCGCCGGGCCGGCCATGAATGTTCTCACGGCGCTCGTCATCTTCACGGCCGTATACATGCTTGGCACGGAAGAGTACGTCTTCCTCTCCCAGCCGATTCAAATCGCGGGCGTGTTCAAGGATTCCCCGGCTGCCACAGCGGGATTTCAGCCCGGCGATCGCATCGTGGAATTGGATGGCGTGAAAGATCCCACTTGGTATCGCTTACGGCTGGACCTGTTGTTTTCCATTCCCGGAAATACGCTGAATGCTACTGTGGATCGCAACGGCACGTTGGTGCCGGCCAAGATTGTTACAGGCGCTGACGAGATTTCCGCCGTGGGTTTTCCCGTTAAGCCTTGGGTGGCCATCCAGAACGTCGCTCCCGGCACTCCTGCGGAGCGCGCCGGTCTGAAAGTTGGCGATCACATTCTGGGGCTCAATGGTGTGGAGCTTGTCAATCCGGCGGATCTGAGCGCTCGCATTCAGAGAACCGGGAGCGCTCCGGTCCAACTGCTCATCGAACGCGGCGGCCAGCAACAGTCGGTCAAGGTCAGCCCGGAACTCAATGCGTCGCCCAATGGCGGCCAGACCTGGCAGATTGGAGTCGGAATCGGTCCCGAATTTCCGAAGGCCATGCGCCGCTACTCTCTCTTTCCCGCAATTGGCCACTCGATTGAAGTCACCACATTCATGGCAAAGCAGATCGTCATCGTCGTAGGAGATCTTTTCCGCCGCAAGGTCTTGCTGAAACAGCTCGAAGGCCCGCTGGGAATTGCGCGAGATTCGGGAGAGGCCGCACGAACCGGCCCGATCTCACTCCTTCTTCTAATGGCGACGATCAGTATAAATCTGGCGGTTCTCAACCTGCTGCCCATTGGCCCGCTCGATGGCGGCCACATCATCCTTCTGGTGATCGAAGGGGGAATTCGCCGAGATCTCAGCCTGCGCTTCAAAGAGCGCTTCGTCACGGTGAGCGTTGTCTTCTTGCTGCTCGTTTTCGCGGTCGTGATGTACAACGACGTGCTAAGATTGTTCGCGCATCTCTGAGATTTGCCGCATGCACACCTCCGCAGCACACCGCGTTTCTACCGGCGAGCGCATCAACGCCAATTCTCGCCCCGGCCGGCTCGAAAAGGCGCTCACGAAACGCCGTGTGCGGCTCACGCGGCAACGCCGCGTCCTGCTGCAGGTGATGGATCGCGCCGAACGGCATCTCGATGCCGGTGAAATTCTCGAACGCGCGCAGCGCCTGGATTCGCGCGTCCATCGCGTCACCGTCTATCGCACGATCGATCTTCTGAAACGGTACGGGCTGGTTGACGAACTGGACCTGCTGCATCTTCGCGGCGGCCAGCATTTTTACGAAAGCCACGGCCCGCGCGACCATATCCACGTCGCGTGCCTGCGGTGCGGCAAGGTGCGCGAGTTCGAGTCCGACCTGTTCGAGCAGTTGAAGCGGCAAATCGCCCGCGATTGCGGCATCGATATCACCGTCACGCGCACCGAGGTCGGCGGCTACTGCACGAATTGCCGGCCCGAACCACGCGCTTAGCGTCGCGGGAGCGCCTTCAGGAATTCCTTGGCTGATTCCAAGTCTCGCGCGATCTGGCCGCGCAGTTCTTCGACGCTCGCGAACTTGCGCTCGTCACGCAGCCTTTCGAGGAATCGGACTTCGATGCGGCCGTCCAGGAGAGTCTCGGAGAAATCGAAGAGGTGGCTCTCGATCGCGAGGTTTTTGCCGTCCACGGTGGGCCGCAGGCCGACGTTTGTCGCCGAGCCATAGCCGCGATCGCCAATGCGTGTCTCTGTGACGTAGACGCCGGTCTTCGGGAGTAGCTCCTGTTCGGCGGTGATATTGAGAGTGGGAAAGAGGATCGCGCGCCCGCGGCCTGCTCCCGCCCGAATCACTCCCGTGAGGCTGAAGGCGTGGCCCAATAGCCGCGCCGCTTCCGCCACGCGCCCCTCCGTCACCGCCGTACGAATCGCAGTGCTCGAGACAATCTCGCCGCCGAGCTGCACGGGGGGCATCAACTCCACCGTGTAGCCAAAGCGATTCGCGCCATCTTCGAGCGTGCGCACGTCGCCTGCTTGCTGGTGGCCGAAGCGGAAGTGCGGCCCAACGAGGATCGCCCCCATGCCAAGCTTTTCCACCAGAATGCCGGCCAGAAATTCATCAGCCGTCACCAGCGCGAGTTCCGCGTCGAACTTCAGGACGAGAGTGGCTTCGATGCCGAGAGCCGCAAATCCGTCGAGGCGCTGTTCGAGCGTGGCGATGAGCGGCGGCGCTGCCCCCGGGCGCAGGATTCGCGATGGATGCGGGTCGAAGGTGACCACTCCCGGCAGCAACCCAGCTTCAGCAGCCTTGGCCGTCACGCGCATGAGAACGCGTTGGTGGCCCAGATGCAGCCCATCGAAACAGCCAATCGTCAGCGCAGAACGCTTTTGTGCGCCGCTCACTTTGCCGTAGCGCGCGAGCCACTCGGCCGGTGATCGCAGCACTTGGAGCGGCATTACAAGTTCACCTCGAATTCCAAACCGTCGTACGCAAGCTGCACGCTGGGCAGGCCGAGCGCTCGGAGGCGCGCGTTGGTCGCCGCGTGCGGCAATTCGTGCGCGATGTGCGTGAACCACGCGCGCCGAGGCTTGAGTTCGCGCACGAGTTCGACGGCTTGTTCGACCGTTTGATGCATCGGGTGCGGCGTGTCCCGCAGGGCGTCGAGGATGAAATCATCAAGGCCAGCCAGCAGGGCCTTCGAGGAATCTGGCACATGGCTGAAGTCGGTGAGATACGCAGCGCGGCCGAATCGAAATCCGAATACGGTCAAATCGCCGTGAGCCGCGGGCACTGGCGTGAACGTTACTCCCATCAACTCGAACGGGCCGTCAATCACATGCAACTCCACAAGCGGAATCGCCGAGTCCGGCGGCGCGCCATCGAACGCGTAAGAAAACGTTCGCCGCAGCGTCGCCAGCGTCGCGGCCGAGCCATACACGGGCATGGCGGTTTTCTGCCGGATGTTGTACGGCCGGATATCGTCAAAACCGAGGATGTGATCGGCGTGCGCGTGCGTCAGCACCACGGCGTCCAGCCGCTCAAGCCTCGCCTGCAACGCCTGAAAGCGAAAATCCGGGGTCGTATCAATGACGACGTTCGTCGGCCCGCGGCTCAGGAGAATCGAAGGGCGCGTCCGCCGGTCGTGTGGATCGCTCGATTCGCAGACGCTGCAGTGGCACGCGAGTGTCGGCACGCCCATCGAGGTTCCGGAGCCGAGCACGCGAAGCCGCAAGGAAGGAGAATGCGCTTCGGCGGACGAGGTGGGTGCGTTCAAGTGCGAGATTTGGCCTTTTCCTGCATGGCCTGCGCTGCGACCTTGGTCATCTCCATGAACGTCAGCTTCAAACTGCCCAAGACGTCCAGCAGCAAGCGGTCTTCTTCCGGCGCAAGATGGCCGCGCGTTTTTTCGCGCAGCGCGTCCAGCATGTCGATCAGTTCCCGAGCGCCGTCGAGATCGAGCATCGCCTGGCCGCTGCGCGGGTCGGGATAGGCGCCGAGCAGCATCGCCGCATTCTGAGCGATAAAATTGACCAGCGCTTCGAACCCGCGCATCCGCTCGGGGACGTCCGCGGGCTCTGGCGGCGCCGCCGGCTCCGGCTGTTGCGGCACGGCTGCCGGCCCGGCCGGCTTGGCAGCGCTCTGTTGCGGTTTCGGCGCCGCGACTGGTTCTTCGCGCCGCAACTTCTCCTCCGCCGCAACTTCTTCCCTCAACTCACCCTCGGCCGTAAAAAGGCGGCGGTCTACAACCTTGAATGTCTCGTCGCGCTTGGGATCGGCCAACGGAATCTTCCTCAGGACCAGCGGAATGCCCACTATTCTTCGATTCAGTCTAGCATTCGCCCCCAGCGGCCCACAAGCCCGCTCCCGGCCGAGTTCTCAGCCAGTGTCAGCGGGCAGTGAGGGGCCAGCTGCAGCGGTTTCGCCATCTTCAGAAACGGGCGTCGTGCCCGCAGTGTCTAGTTTGGGTGGGGATAACCCTGTTGCCACCCGCAAGAACCACTTATCCGGTTAGTGCTGCGGGTTCAACCGGGCGAGCTCTCTGTCTCCGTGCACGATCAGCAGCCGCCGCCGATAGCGGTGTACGCTTCCCTCCAAAGTCCGTCGTTGGCGTCGAATTCGAATACCGCGTAGCTCCAGCTCTCATAGTGGGAAGCCCCGGTGATTACCTCATCCAATCCGTGGTTGTTTATGTCTAACTGATCTATGTAGTAGCGCTCGCTCTTATCCGTACCGTCCTCGGTGTCATGCTGTACTTCGAGTTTGGCTAGCGTCAGCCGATATCCGCCCCGACCCTGTTCTGCGATGGCGAACAGGCGATGCACAGCGAGTTTGCTTACGACGTCGAAACGACCGATGAGGGCGCGGCCCGCGTCCTTTCGCAGCACAGTGGACGTAACTTCTTCTAGTTTGCCACTCTGGAGCAATTGTTTATCGAGTCCGTAATCGCTCAACCACTGAATCGCGAGTTTCCGCAGCATCGAGATTTCCACGGCAGTAGCAGCGCGTCGGGTTGTTGCATGACCTGGAATTTCGAATGTTGTATTCGCGGCTAGAGTGGGGGTTCCGGCCCCAGTGTAAGAAATTATCGCTGATAGGTTGACGCAGCCGCCATCCCTTCCCTCAATGTTGCTACTGCGAACTGTCGCGGTACCAACCTTCTCACCGCCCGAAAACATACTCACGACAGTCCCTGGCTTGTAAAACGAATTCTCGATGTTGTCGAAATCTGCCTCCGTCGGTCCTTGCTCTGGCAATGGCGCGTCCAGTGCAGGAATCGTCGTGGATGTCTGGTCAGGCCCGTAATGCACAATCACGAGCGGATCGATCCAAGAGGTTGTGCCATTATGGCCGACAGCGAAGATTGCTACGTCTTCTGGCATTCGCCTTGGCGCGCTGCTCTGCGCGAGCGCTAGTGTCGAAGCCAGCAGCAGGGCGATCGTCGAGGCTCTCATAACTCGAATTATACATGACGCTGATTGTCAAAGCTGATCGTCTGGAGCGCGAATTCTCCAAGCTCCAACACAAATACCTGATAAGTCTTGCGGGTTCAACCGGACATTGGAGGCGACCCACCAGTAGAGCGTTGATCCATTTCGATACGTCCTTCATCACCAGTTGACTGCTCCGGGCGGGCAGGGTCACGCCCCCAACGGTCAGCTCGCCGGAGGCCAATAGACAGATTGACCAACTAGCCGGCCGTGGCGGCGATTAGGGATGTCTAGGTACATCGTATCCCCCGGCATCGTTGAGGTAGTACTCCAGAAAGACCGGCGGGAGCAAGCAAAGTTCCAGCGGCGAGCGAGGAGCGATCCGCTCGATGATTTGCCACGGGCTCTGATTCTCTTTG
>DASPOJ010000059.1:0-4349 GCA_035626055.1 Candidatus Methylomirabilota bacterium
GGAGTCGTCGCGGCCGTGTATGCGCTGGGCAAGCCGGACAGCGCTCTAGAGCACTGCATCGAGGTCAACCGCCTCGAAAACGAGAGCGACCGCGTCTGCCGCACTCTCATCGCTCAACTCTTCGACGAAGAGAAAGACCCCGTGCAGATCATCAAGTGGAAAGAGATCTTCGAGGTTATGGAAACCGCTGTAGATAAGTGCGAAGACGTCGCCAACGTCATCGAAGACGTCATTCTGAAGGGTACCTGACCACGGCCTTGACTGATTCCAGCGCTATGCTCCTCTGTTTGTCAGGCTCAGGACTGCGCAGGGTGAGGCGCTCACCGCGAGGTGTGCGCCGGTGAACAGCTTCAATCTGCTCCTGATCACCGTCTTTCTGACCTTGACGTTCGAGTTTTCCAATGGGTGGCACGACGCCGCCAATTCCATCGCCACAGTCGTCTCCACGCGAGTCTTGAAACCGCTGTGGGCGGTCGTCTGGGCGGCGTTCTGGAACTTCATTGCGGCGTTCACATTCGGAACCGCGGTGGCCGGCACGATTAGCAAGGGGCTGGTTCACATTGAGTCCGTCACGCAGGAGGTTCTCCTCGCGGGACTTTTCGGCGCGATCTCGTGGAATCTCATCACTCTTGTCCTCGGGCTTCCCACAAGTTCTTCGCATGCTCTCATTGGAGGTTACGGCGGCGCTGCGATAGCCCGCGCCGGCTTCTCAGCGATCATCGTGGGCGGATGGGTAAAACCCATCCTCTTCATCTTCCTTGCCCCATTGATAGGAATGGGGGTGGCCATCTGCGTCACCGTGGCCACGAGCTGGCTGGTCCATAAGCAAAGGCCCCAACGCGTGGACCGCTGGTTTCGCCGCCTGCAGCTAGTTTCCGCGGCTGGATACAGCTTCGGTCACGGCACGAACGACGCGCAGAAGGGCATGGGCATTATCACCGCCGCTCTTGTCACCGGCGGCCTACTCCCCCACAATTCCCACCCCCCTTTCTGGGTGATCATTTGCTGCCACTTGGCCATCGCGGGCGGCACCATGGCCGGCGGATGGCGCATTATCAAAACCATGGGACAGCGCATCACGAAGCTCAATCCTTTCGGCGGCTTTGCCGCAGAGACCTCCGGGGCGCTCACACTTCTCGGCACCGCCACATTCGGCATCCCCGTCAGTACCACGCACACGATCACCGGCGCGATTGTTGGAGTCGGGGCATCTCATCGCTTGACGGCGGTTCATTGGGGCGTCACCCGGCGAATTGTGTGGGCCTGGGTCCTGACGATTCCCGGCTCTGGAATCCTCGGAACGGCCATCTATCACGTGATACGCCACTTCGGTCTGTGAAAGCGGATTAGCGCCTTCTCGCTCTCCGCGATCACTCGGAGGAGCTCAAGCAAGAGGGACAGCGGCGGTAGTGTGGCAGATGCCATGAGTGGGGCACAAAAAGGGGTGGGGGATGCGCGTTGCATCCCCCGGGGTTGGTGAGTGTCATTTTCTATTTGGGAACTTTGAAAACTTAGTGCCGATGGCCTCCGCCGCCACCGCCGGAGCTATGGCCACCGCCACCGCCGGAGCCGTGCCCGCCGCCACCGCCGCCGGAGCTGCGTCCGCCACCACCACCGCCGCGGTTGTAGCCGCCGCCTCCTCCGCCGCCACCGCCGCGGTTGTAGTTGCCGCCGCCACTATTGTTGTTGCTCGGAGGACGGTAGCCCCCGTTGCCGGAGGAGCCGCCGCGATTGTAGCTGCCGCCGTTATTGTTATTGTTGCTGGGCGGGCGGTAGTAACCGCCAGAGCTGCCGGGATTCGGGCGGTTGAAAACCGGCTGCCGCATGTTGAGCGGCGGGCGATAGTTGCTTGCGCCGGACGACGGAGAGCGCGAGTTTCCACTCCCCGGATTGCCGTGGTTACCGCCATTGGAATTGCCTGGGCTCTGCCTCTCATTTCCTGGGGAGCCGGAAGATCCGCCTGAAGGAGGCGAGAAGCGATGCCAGCCGTCGCCGCGATCTGTTGAGTTCCCGCCTGACGAAGGGCCGTGATTCTCCGCACCGGAGCCACTGGGCCGATCATAGGTTCCTCCCTGCCTGACGTTATTGCCATTCGTCCCGCCACTCGACCCGCCCGCGCGCCCGTTTTGTTGAATGGACTGGCGCACACCGGAAGATTCGCGGTCGAAGGAACGCGTGGGAGCATTCAAGTGATTCGTGGAGTAGAAGTGTTGCCCGTTCGCGCGATTGGAAATCGCAGAGGGATTGGCAGGACGGCCGCTGGCGCTAAGATTCTCGCGTGACGGCGTGACCGGCACATTGCCCGTCATCATCCTGGCGTTGCGAACCATGTCGCGCGAGGCAGCTTCCGGGCGCACGCCGCCGGCGCCGAACCGATTCGATGGCACGGTGGACATGGCGCCGCGGAATCTATCGTTCGTCTGGAACTCGTGAACGTTGGAGAACGCGCCGGCGCGCAATGGGCCCCAGCCGCCGCGCCCATCGAAGCCACGACGATCATTGAAGTCCCTGAATCCGAAGCGACCGCGATACGCGCCCCACCACGGGAAGAAGTAGTCGCCGGGTCCGATCGGCAACCAGCCGATGGAGCCGAATCCGAAGCCGCCTCCGAAACCGAAAAAGGATACGTAGGCCGGAGACCAGAATGGGCGGTAGTAGCCGCCGAAGACCGGGCCGGGCCACCAGCACCAGCGGTTTCCATACTCGAACCAACGGCCGTAGTGATACGGCGCCCAGCCCCACGGCTCATAGGAAACCCAAGTCCAGCCCCAATAAGGCTCCCAGAGCCAGCGGCCTTCGCGATAGGGGACCCAGCCAACGTCCACGTAGGGGACCCAGACGTAGCCGTAGTCGGGAACCTCGGACCAAGTGCCGTACTGGTCCAAATCCTGCGTGCCGGTGTAATACGGGCTGGTACGTTGCCAGCTTTGGGCGCTCTCGATGGCGTGGTCGCGCTTCTCGTTCCATCTGTCGAAGTCATCCTTGCCGGGAGCATCGGTGATCTTGTACTGCACGTCGTCGCCGCTCCCCTGAATCGTGATGAGCTGGCCCTTCGTGACGTGGGTGCTGCCCTGCGGGGTCGAGACGTCGGCTTCCCCTTCGCGGACGATCACCTGACTCTCGCCGTCCGAACTAACGAAAATGCGGAAGCTGCCGGTGCCGCGGCCCGGACGAACCGCTACGTTGGGCGTGTCAATTTCCGCGTTGGAATCCTCCTGTTTGAATGTGGAGAAATTGACGAGGCCCTGAGCAACCTGAATTTGAATCTGAGAATTCCCTAGAGCGACGATGTTCACCTGCGCGTTGTTGCCAAGGCGCAAGACGTTCGCGTAGTCGAGCTGAATTTCCGCTTGGGAGTTATCACCGGTGGAAATCTTGTCGCCGGCTTCGAGCGGCTGGTTGATCGCGGCCGCCGACCAATCGCCGGTGTCGCCGCGTTGCGTCGAGACCTGGCCATGAATCAAGCTGACACGCGCGACGCCGGGGGCGTTCGCGTTGCTTTGGTTTGGCTGGCCATTTTGCGGCGCGGGCGGCTGGGCATTTTGCTGAGGTTGCTGAGGGGGAGGCTGGTCGCTGGGCTGAACGGTCGTCTGGCCGTTCTCATCATCGGAAGGCTGATCGGAGTCCTGTGCTCGGACGCGGCCCGCGCCCATCAGCGCCAAGGTCAGTATTGCAAGAGACGCTAGAATTCTCGTTTTCATGGCTGCCCTCACCCGTGCGAAGCGGCCTCTCAGAACAGGTCGCACGCCGGGATATAGGCAAGCGCCGTGCCACATGAGCTGAATCAGGTCCACTGTAAAGCATTGCAAATAATGGACTTAGACTCCACTGCGGACAGGGCGGCGATCGGGGAGACTGGAAGCTGGCCGCTCTCAACCGAAAGTGGTGGTTCTCAGCCAGCCCGTGGGCGGCTGACGTGAGGTCAGGATTCCGCTTCGGAATCGTCGGCGATGCCGATTTTCGAGAGGCGGTAGCGGAGCGCGTTGCGCGATAGGCCGAGCAGGCGCGCCGCCTGACTCTTGTTCCCCCCCGCGCGGCGCAGAGCTTCTCGAATCATTTCATCTTCCCACTGCTCGAGTGTCGTGCCTTCGGGCACAAAGGCTTCCGCGGAGCTTTCCTGTTTAGGGCGTCGCGGATCCAGGCGAATGTCGGATGCCTCGAGCAGCGGCCCGCTTGCCAGAGCGCAGGCGCGCTCGATGATGTTCTCAAGCTCGCGCACGTTTCCCGGCCAATGGAAATCCGTCAGGAGATGCAGGGCATCCCGGCTGATGCCGGTGATCGGCTTGTTTGAATCGCGGGAGAAACGCGCGAGAAACAGATTCACGAGATCGGGGATGTCCTCCTTGTGT
>DASPOJ010000060.1:0-16348 GCA_035626055.1 Candidatus Methylomirabilota bacterium
GGCTAGGAGCTTCTTCATCTTCTTGGTTCCAGTTGGTCCCAGAGCGCCTGGGAGGAGTCGCACCCAGGTGGGCGCGCGCCATCTCTCGGCTCGGAGAAAAGGCCAGGCGCTACGGGAGAAGTATCTTAGCCGAACTCCAAATCGCTTGAAACGCCAATTCAGACTGGCAGGAAAGCACCCAGGGCCTCGGGTCGCAGAGCGGAATTCTTAGGCGTGGCGTGCGTCGGCGGCTCCAAGCACGCGCGCGTAATACCGTTCGTAGATCGGAATCACGTCGTTCGCGCAATATTTCCGGCGCGCGTTCACGCGGGCGCGCTGGCCCATTTCGCGGCCGCGGTCAGAACGGGAAAGGATGTCAATGGCGTACCGCGTGGCTGCTTCAATGTCTCGCGGTTGGACGAGGTAGCCGTCCACCCCGTGTTCGACCACTTCCGGCATGCCTCCAACCGCCGTTCCGATGACCGGCACCTCGCACGCCATCGCTTCGAGCGCGGCCAAGCCGAACGACTCGTTGTCCGAAGGCAACAGAAACAAATCCGCCAGGCCGAGCCAGTCGTACACGCGGTCCTGTTTGCCGAGCAGGAACACGTCCGCCTTCAGCTGCTTCTTGCGCACGAGATATTCGACGGCGCCGCGTTCCGGCCCGTCGCCGATCAGCACGAGCTTGGCGGCCATTTTCTCCCGCACGCGCGAGAAGATCTCCACCACGTCGGTCACACGTTTCACGGCGCGGAAATTCGAGAGGTGCATCAGGATCGGTTCGCCGCCCGGCCCCCATTCCGCGCGCAGCGCCGGATTTTCGCGGCGGGCGTAGAGATCGCAATTCACGAAATTGGGAATCACCTCGATCGGCCGCTTGATGTCGAATTCTTCGACGGTTCTCCGCTTCAGGTAGTGCGAGATCGCGGTCACACCGTCGGACTTCTCAATCGAAAACTTCGTGAGGGGCAAGAAGCTGCGATCGCTCCCCACCAGTGTGATGTCGGTTCCGTGCAATGTCGTGATGAAGGGCAGCCGCCGCGGCACCGCCATCGCGCGCGCCAACATCGCGCTGACCGAATGCGGAATCGCGTAGTGAACGTGCAGGAGGTCGAGGTTCGCCTCCTCGGACACCTCGAGCATCTTCACTGCAAGCGTCAGCGCGTACGGCGCGTGGTCGAAAAGCGGGTACGTCGTAACTTCTACTTCATGGAAGTGGATGCCGTGCACTCCTGGCTCCAGGCGCACGGGCGGCGCGTAGCTGATGAAATGGACTTCGTGGCCCCGCGCCGCGAGCTCCATTCCCAACTCCGTTGCCACGACGCCCGATCCGCCGTAGGTTGGGTAGCAGGTTATCCCTATTCTCATTGGCCCTCTATTCTGCCTCTGCTATAGATGCTTCATCCACCCCATTCGACCCTGACAGCCGTGATGACTCCGGTCCCAAATTAATAAGTGCCGGGGCTAGTGAGGTTTATCCGCGCCATGTTTCCCTGCTTCCCACACAGGCCGCTTTGTTAACGGCTGCACGGCCCGCCCCCTGTGACTCAGGTCGCATCCCCCGGTGATAAGAATCACTGGGGTTAATGAAGGCAAGGGGATAATATTACGCGTGGTTAGTGGCACTGCTCGTGACCTCGCTCTTTCAAAACTGGCGTGTCAAAGCGGTGCTCCCTGTGGCCGCTGTTCTAGGACTGGGCCTTCTCGTATTTGAAGCGGCAACGCTCAGCCTGGAGAGCACGGCCCGGCATCGTGTTCTGCTTGTCGCGGCAGGAGGCGCCCTGGCCATCTCAGCTGTCTTGCTCGTTGTGCTGGCGGTTTTGATCGAGAGGCCGCTCACCGAGATGAAGCAGACTGTGGCTCGCGTTCGGGCCGGTGATCTCTCCGCCGGCGTCTCTTTTGCGGACCACAAAGACGAAATCGGCGAACTCGGCCGCAATTTCAACGAAATGGTCCGTGAGCTGCAAGGGAACCGCGCAGAGATCGAGAGCCTGCATCGCACGCAGATGAGCCGCGCGGAGCACCTGGCCTCTCTCGGCGAGCTCGCTGCGGGGATCGCGCATGAGGTTCGCAACCCTCTTGCGGGAATTGCCGGCGCGGTGGAGCTCATCGGCCAGCAACTGCCCGCGGGCAGCTCGCATCGGGAGATTCTGCAAGAAGTTCGCAAAGAGGTTCAGCGCATCCAGTTGCTGCTCTCGGATCTTCTTCAATACGCCCGGCCGCGTCCTCTGCAATTCTTGCGGCGCGACCTCGGAGACACCATCGAGCAAGCGGTGCTGCTCGCCCGGCAGCAGGTCGGACAGCGGCCGATCCAAATCGAATTCACGAGACCCAACGGCCTGCCGCCCGTCGAACACGACGCGGCCCTCATCGAGCAAGTGGCGCTGAATCTTCTGGTGAATGCCATCCAAGCTATGGATCAGGCAGGCCGCATCCGTGTGCGGATGGAGATTCGCAATGGTTTGGTTGGTTTTCAAGTCGCCGATTCGGGACGCGGCATTGAGACGGACGTTCTCCCCAATATCTTCCGCCCATTTTTCACGACGAAGGGCCACGGCACCGGCTTGGGACTCTCTCTGGCGAAAGGAATCATCGAACAGCACGGCGGCTCGATCGAAGTGTCTAGCCGTGTGGGCAGCGGCACGGAATTTTCTGTTTGGCTGCCGGCCGCAGGCGCGCCCGTCGCGGTGCATGCAAACTCTGCTTGAGACGCGAGGCCTGAAATGCCGAAGGAAAAAATCCTCATCGTGGATGACGAAAAACTCGTGCGCTGGACGCTTCGGCAGAAATGCGCCGAAATCGGCTACGAGACGGTCGAAGCGGAAAACGGCGCACAAGCCCTTCAACTTGCCCAGGCTGAATTCCCGGATATCATTCTTCTCGACGTACGCATGCCAGGCCTCAGCGGCATCGAAGTCCTTGAGCAAATCAAGCAGGCCGGTCACAACCCGGCGGTTATCATGATTACGGCCGCCCCGCAACTCGAAGATGTCAAAGCCGCCCTCAAGATGGGAGCATACGATTTCGTCAGTAAACCTCTGAACCTCGAAGAACTCGCCGTCACAATCGAGAACGCCGCCGAGACAACCCGCTTGCGCGGCGAAGTCGAAACCCTGCGCAGCGAAGTGCGCCGGGGCGCCGGCTACCACGAGGTCGTCGGCGTTTCTCGCAAGATCACCGAGCTGATGAAGTTCGTCAACAAGGTCGCGGTGAGCGAGGCGGCTACCATTCTCATTCAGGGGGAAAGCGGCACGGGTAAGGACCTGATCGCGAAAGCCATTCACTACCAAAGCCGCCGCCAGGAAAAATCTTTTGTCGCGATCAACTGCTCAGCCATCCCCGAGACGCTAATGGAAGCGGAACTCTTCGGCCACGAGCGCGGAGCGTTCACCGACGCCAAAGCCATGAAGAAAGGCCTGTTTGAAATCGCCGACGGCGGCACGCTTTTTCTGGACGAGATCGGCGAGCTCTCGCCGTTCCTCCAGGCCAAATTATTGCGCGTGCTCGAAGATCAGGTGGTCCGCCGGGTTGGGGGCGTCCGCGACATCCAGGTGGACGTTCGCGTCATCGCCGCCTCCAACCGCGATTTGGAGCGCGCCGTTCGCGAAGGGCAGTTTCGCCGGGACCTCTACTATCGTCTCGCCATCATCTCGATCTATCTTCCGCCGCTGCGCGAGCGCAAGGAAGACATTCTGCCGCTCGTGGATTTCTTTGTCGGTTTCTACAATCGCAAGTTTCGCAAGTCCATTCGGGGCATTAGCGATGCCACGCGCCGCTTGCTGCTGTCTTACCGCTGGCCGGGCAACGTTCGCGAACTGCGCAATGCCGTCGAGCGCGCCATGATTCTCGAAGAAGAGCAGATTCTGTGGCCCGAAGGCCTGCCCTTCTCGGTGACCGACCAGGGCGCGGGGGTTACTTCTTTCGAGCATGCGTCTGCGCCCGATTCCCCGCCTGTTTCACAGAACGGCCGGCGTCTTCCACCGCTTTCGATACCGGAGGGAGGGACCTCGCTTGAGGAAATGGAGCGAGAAATGGTGACGCTGGCTCTGCGCCAGGCCCACGGCAATCAAACGCACGCAGCACGCCTTCTTGACATCAGCCGCGACGCGCTGCGCTACAAAATGAAGAAGTTCAATTTGGCGTCGGGTGATGAAGAGCAGCCGCCTGAGTCCGCCGCTTAATCACGGCGGCGAGTCCACTCAGGGGTCCGAGGTCCCTCCGTTTCCAGGTCATCAATTGTCCTGCGCAGCCAGGCGATGAGAGGGCCCCGCACGACGTCCGGGTCTGGTCCCAGGCTCGCCACGGTGTCTCGCTGGGAATTGAGCGGAATGAAATGGCAAGGTTCCGGCTCGTCGCGGTGCTCGCTGGGGACGAAGCACATCAGGAAGCATTCGGTGCAGGGGTGCTCCTTCTTTTCGAGACCTGCGTTCAGGCAACTGATGGAGTCGCGGAAAATCCGAGGGCTCTGTTGCGGGTCGCGAGGAGAAGGGTAATAGCCGCCTCGTTCGGCAATAGCAAGTTCAAGCTTGAGCTTTGAGATCAACTCATTGCGGTCAAAAATCATGATCCACCTCCGGCGCGATGCGAAGCCCATTGGGGTTTCGTGAGGCCGGTCACATAAAGTGCAGTTTCCGGACCACAGCGGCCATGCAAATGCCGCCTTCACATCTGACGTATGCCATTGAAGATACGGGGTTAGGGGAGTCTGCGCCTCGCGGCCCAACTCAGGCATGCCGCAATCCCGCCCCCGACTGCGCGAGAACTCTCTCCGTGGGGGCAAATCCCTCAGCGACGGCACCTTGAAGGGCTCTTGTGGAGGTTCAGCCCACGGTGAATGAGGGACTTAGCCGCCCCTACGTTTGGCAGGAAAACTGCAATTGCTCTCCGGCGGTTCGAGTTCGAGGAGGGTGGAGGTCTCAGGCCGAAGGGCGAGTGGTCCGTGATCGGAGGGAGATCTAGGGTGTTAGGGTGTCTCTCGTGGGCCTGGAGCACGGCAGCGAAATGCGCCGTAGCCTAAGTGAGCGGAACCCTCCAATCGCCTCCTTGGAATCAGCAGCGACTCGGCCGGAGATAAATCCTGTTTGGCGCCATTATGCTTGGCGCAGTGACCCGGTCGATCGGGTCAGGTCTGGCGCGAGTTGCTGTTGTGGCGTGACCGCTTGATGTTGCCGCGCCACTCAGGGCGCGAGGCGGCGAGGTCAAGCGTCAGACGGTCGTACCAGTTTCGGTTCTCCCGGGGTGCAGCGTTTGGGAAGTTCCGGGGCGCGGGCTTCCAGAGCGCGTGCACCCCGGGGGCCGAAAAGATTCCCCCCACTGCTCGGTGTAGTTTCCTTGGTTCGTTCCTTTCAGGTGGCTCTCTCTCCTCTCGGCAGCGCGGGCTCCGATACATCTGGTTGGTGTGACCGGGGCGCGGCGCATCACAGAGGCCAGGGCTGGAGTTTTTAATCTCTACGAATTCAAGGGACCGCGCTTCATTAGATTTGGTCTGCCGCGTGCATGTTCACGATGTAGAGAACCATGAGGCGGCAATGACAGCGAGGGAGGTCGAATGAGCACATCAGCGGTTCCTGAGACCACTTTCGCGCCCTACCAAACTCAGAAAGAAAGATTCCATACCATACTCTTCGCGACCGATTTCAGCCCGGAGTCGCAGGCCGCTCTGCGCGAAGCGATTGCCACTGCGCGGGCGTATGAGGCCCGGCTGGTGGTGTTGCATGTCCTCGCCCCGGAGATGGTGTACGAAATGGCGCCGGAAGCCCTGGTTGTTCCAGTGCATTCGCGAAGGCGCTGGGCGGAAGCGGAAATGACCCAACTGCTCATTTCCGGCTGCCTGCGTGACATCCTCCACGAAGCGCAGATTATCGAAGGCCCGATCGATCTGGTCCTCGACAAGGTTATCAAGTCCGAAAGCGCTGACTTGGTCGTCGTCGGCTCGCACGGCCTTACAGGTGCGCGGAAACTCATTTTCGGTTCTGTGGCCGAAACCATCTTTCGGACGGTACCCTGCCCCGTGCTGGTCGTTGGTCCAAATGCAAACGCAAAGGGAAGGAGCAATCGCTCCGTGCACGGTGTTCTGTGGGCGACGTCCCTCTCCTCGGAGGGCGATCCATCGATCCACTACGCACTTTCTCTCGCGCAGGAGCATCAGGCGCGCCTCACCCTTCTTCACGTCTGGCAGGCATCCAAGGCGACTGCCCCTGGCGATGGTGATCGTCTTCGCAACGAGGCAGTCCGCAAACTGGAGAAATATCTGCCCGCTGAGACAGGGTTGTGGTTTCGTGCCAGCGCGCTCGTGACGGAGGGCCCTCCGGAAGAGGAGATCGTCGCGGCGGCGCGAGCGGTGAAGGCGGATCGGATCGTTCTGGGTGTGCGGCGCGGCCACAAGCTTGCGAGTCATTTGCCGGGTACGATTGCCTACGAAGTCGTGCGCCAGGCCCCCTGCCCGGTTCTCATCGTTCCGAACTAGCTCGGCACGCCCATACCCTGCCGCTTTTCAGGCGGGCCGGCCCGCGCTCTGTATAATGGCGGCTTGATGCTCAAGCTGGCTTCGCTCCGGCGCTGGACGTTTGCATCCGACTGTGGTTGGCTACCCGGATTCCTGGTGGCCCGCTGGCTGTTCCTTCGTTCGCTTGGGTTTATTTTCTTCTCCGCTTTTTACTCCTTGTTGTTTCAAATTCGCGGCCTGATCGGGCCGAACGGTTTGCTGCCCGCAGGCGATTTTCTGAAAGACGTTCGCGACGTTCTCGGCCCGGCACGCGTGTGGTACGCTCCTTCACTGTTTTGGATTTCTTCCAGCGACCGCGCCCTCATGATTGTTTGCTGGATTGGCCTGATCGCTTCGCTGTTGCTCCTTCTCAATGTCTGGCCGCGCGCTTCCATTCTCGTGTGCTGGGTTGCGTTTCTTTCGTTTGTGAGCGTCGCCCAGGATTTCTCGGGTTATCAGTCAGACGGGATGCTTCTCGAAGCAGGATTCCTCTCTTTGTTTTTCGCTCCCCCGGGGATTCGCCCGGGCCTTGGCGAAAGGAATCCGCCATCGCGCGCGAGTTGGTTCCTGCTCGTATGGCTCTGTTTCCGCATTTATTTCGAGTCGGGAGTGGTGAAAATATTGGGCCACGACTTGACTTGGCGAAACCTCACGGCGATGGACAACTATTATCAGAACGGTCCGCTCCCCACCTGGATCGGCTGGTACGTTCAACATTGGCCGCACTGGTTTCACGCCGCAAGCGCGGCCCTTACGCTTGCGATTGAGCTGGGTTTCGCCTTCGCGATGTTTTTGCCCCGGCGATTTCGCATTGGGCTCTTCTGCATCATCACGCCATGGCAGATGGTCATCATCCTCACGGCGAACTACGCGTTTCTTAACTATCTCGTCCTCGTTCTAGGTTTTCTGCTTCTCGACGACCGGTTCTTGCGCCGATTCTTGCCGCGACGCCTCCGCGACTCTTCGCGCGTGGAAGCGCCTCCGGAAGTACCGCGCGAGATTCCATCTCCGCCGCTCGATTCCGCGGAGCGGCCATTGCCGTTGTGGCGGTGGCAGCGCGCTCTAGACCTTTTGCGCCTCAGCTTTGCGGGAGTTATGTTGAGCTGGGATTTCTACGCGACTTCCGTACTGCTCATCCTGATGTTGTTCCCGAACGCGCGGCCACCCGTCGCGCCCGTGAGGGCTCTCTATCCCTTCCGCATCGCAAATGATTTCGGCCTGTTTGGGAGGATGACTTCCGCTCGCTTCGAAATCGAATTTCAAGGCTCGCGCGACGGCCAGACCTGGGTCGCGTATCCATTCTGTTACAAACCCCAGGATATCTTCGAGCCCCCTCGCATCTACGCTCCCTACCAGCCGCGTTTTGACTGGAACCTGTGGTTCGCGTCGCTGGGCAATTGGCGCGAGTATCCCTTTGTCATCAACACCGAAGAGCGGCTCCTCACACAGGACCCGGAGGTGCTGTCGCTTTTTGCGGGAAATCCCTTCCCAGGTTCGCCGCCCACGCAGGTTCGCGCCGTCGCCTGGCAGTATTGGTTCACCGACCGCGTCACAAAGCGCGCTACCGGCCAATGGTGGCGGCGCGAATTGATTGGCCTTTACGCGCCAGGACTCGAACGAACTTCAGACGGCCGATTTGCGATCACCGGCTTGCCGGGAATGGATTTGAGCGCTCCCGATGAGGGGCAATAGTGAATTCCGTCCAGCCAACCGCCCCAGAAACGCACGTAACACCCTGAAAATAAATATCTTAACTTTAGTTACAGGACTATCTTACCCCCATGCTGGAACTGCTGGGTGATTGAGGCGGGCATCGTCGAAAGCTAGAGTCCATCTCACGCGACGCGATGGTGGCTCTCACAAGCCGCGACGCGAACTGAGGTGGACGCAATGATTCTCGCCCTTGCCGTTCTTCTTTTCCAACCGCAAGCGCTTCCGCAGTCGGCATCTGTTGCTGAGTCGCGCTCCATCTCCGCCGGTGCGACAACCGCCGCCCCACCTCCTGTTACTCCTCCCGGCAGACCGGCAAGTGATGACGTCGGTGCCACAACCAGTGTTTCCTATCAGCCCGGGCGATTGACGCCTGTGCCGGTCGGCACGATTTCATCTTCTGCTGCGTCAACAACTGGCGCTGATCCGGCTGAGCCGCCGGCCGCGGGCTCCTATACGCGCGCGCCCAACATGACCACGATGATGGTCAGCGTCGCCGGACTCCGAGCCGAGGCGTGGCGCAAGCGCAAAATCTGGTACGGCCTCGCCCTCGCGGGTCACAGCGCCGCCGGGTTTGACGCCTGGACCACGAACCACGAAATCGCCACGGGCCGGGCCCGTGAATTGGACCCCCTAATGAGACCGTTTGCGGGCAACGCATCCATTTATATCGCGACGCAGGTCGGCCCCACGATTCTCGATTACGTCGGCAAACGCATGATGTACAGCCGCCACGCCTGGGTTCGTCAGGTCTGGTGGTTGCCGCAAGCGCTCGGCACCGCAGGTTCTCTTTTCTCTGGCGCGCACAATCTGACCTTGCACGCCGCGACGAATCCCTGAGTTTCCACTTCCCTCGACTTGAACGGGGTGCTGCTTCGAGGCTCCGGCCGCATTCGATTGCGGTTGGAGCCTCGCTGCTTTAGAATCCGCGTCACTCAGTGAGTTCTTTCATGCCCACAGAGGATACGCCCGCGCAGAAGACGCTTACGCAGGAAGAGTTTTTCGCGGCCGCTCCGCGTTGTTCAGTGGCTGCGCCCGGCGTAATAGGCAATCGTCTCGTCTCGCTTGATGTCTTCCGCGGCATTACCATCGCGGCGATGATCTTGGTGAACGATCCGGGCTCCTGGGGCCACATCTACTGGCCGCTTGAGCACGCTGCGTGGAACGGCTGGACGCCGACCGACCTCATCTTTCCTTTCTTTCTGTTTATTGTTGGTGTGGCAATGACGTTCTCGCTCGCGTCGCGCGTCCAGCGCGGCGCAAGCCGCGCGGCGCTCGCTGGTCACATTTTTCGCCGTGGAGTGCTGTTGTTTCTGCTCGGCCTCTTTCTGGGCGCGTTCCCGGAATTTCACTGGCAGGGGCTGCGGATCATGGGTGTATTGCAGCGCATCGGGCTTTGCTACATCGCAGCCGGCTGGCTCTACCTCGCGAGCTTCCGCCACGCGCGCCAAGGTCCGGAGCGCGACAACGAGCGAGGGGACGCCGCGGACTCTCGACGAGGTGTCGCGATCTTGATTTTCGCCGCCGTCGCTCTTCTCGCCGGGTACTGGGCGCTGATAAAGTTGATCCCCGTGCCGGGTTTTGGCGCCGGCCATCTTGAGCCGGATGGCAATCTCGGCGCGTACCTTGACCGCAAGCTGCTGGGCGGCCACTTGTGGTCCCAATCGGTCACGTGGGATCCGGAAGGGTTGCTCAGCACGCTGCCCGCGATAGCGACGTCGCTGCTCGGGATTCTAACCGGCGAGTGGCTACGCTCTTCGCATACGGGTTCTCGCAAAGCGTCGTGGCTGGCCCTGGCGGGGGTGATCGGGATGGCCGCGGGCCGTTTGCTGCACCCATTCTTCCCGATCAACAAGAATCTCTGGACGAGCACCTTCGTGATTTTCACCGGCGGCTTTGCGATGCTGCTACTCGCGCTGTGCTACTGGGTTGTGGACCTGCGAGGGTATCGGCGCTGGACGGCGCCGGCTCTCGTATTTGGGACGAACGCCATCGCCGTATACACGTTCTCGTTTCTGCTCTCCTCGGCCAGCGTCGCGTTCTGGTTCCACGATTCCGATGGCGACCCTCAGAGCTGGCACGGCTGGATTTATGAAAATTTCTTTGTTCCCTACGCCAGCCCGAAGAACGCGTCGCTCGCGTTCGCAATTTTCTTCGTGCTCGTTTGTTATCTCGCGGCCTGGCCGCTCTACCGTAAACGCATCTTCCTGCGCATCTGAGCCCTCCGCAGCCCAATTCCTTTCATGCGTTGCTGGCCAAGAGAACTGTTTCTTGCCTCTCGTGGCGGCGACATCTTCGTCTTCACAGCACTTCGACGCGCGACGATTCCGCGTGGATGGCGGGACCTGAATGGGCGATAATGCGCCAGTAATGGATGCAACGCCCCTGCCGCCGAACGCCCGCTCTGCCGATAGCATCGCGTCCGGCGCGTCCGCGGTGACCGTTACCGATGGACCAATCATCGAAGCGCGCCAGATTGAAAAGTATTACGTGCAGCCAGGCGGCGGACGAATCGAAGTCATCGTTCCCACAGACCTGAGTATTTATCCCGGACAGATCGTCGCGCTGCTGGGCCCTTCGGGCTGCGGGAAATCTACGCTCTTGCGCATACTGACGGGCCTGGCCCCGGCCTCCGCGGGCGAAGTGCTCTGGCACGGCCGTCCGCTCGATGGACAGGGGCCTAATGTCGGCATCGTCTTCCAGAGTTTCGCGCTGTTCCCGTGGCTCACGGTGTTGGAGAACGTCGAAGCGCCTCTCGAAGCCCGCGGCGTTGACGCCGGCGAGCGGCGCGAGCGCGCGGTCAAGACGCTGGACTCGGTCGGCCTGGACGGCTTTGAGAGTGCCTATCCGAAGGAGCTTTCCGGCGGGATGAAGCAGCGCGTGGGATTCGCGCGCGCGCTTGTGATTCAGCCGGAAGTGCTCTTCATGGATGAGCCATTCTCGGCGCTGGACGTGCTCACGGCGGAAACACTGCGCGGCGAATTGCTCGAGTTGTGGCTAAGCCACAAGATTCCGACGCGCGCGATTTTTCTCGTCACGCACAATATAGAAGAAGCGGTGTTTCTCGCCGACCGCATCATCGTGCTCGCCCACAACCCTGCGCACATTCGCGAAGATTTTCAGGTCGAGATTTCGCACCGGCGCCACCGCAAGGACGAAGCCTTTCTCGACCTCGTGGATCGCATCTATCAGACACTCACCCAGCCCTTTCCCGCCTACGCGTCCAAGCCCGCCGTCGGCGCGCCCGTCGCCGCGGCCCTGCCCGCGCGGTTTCCGATTCTGCCGCACGTGCGCCCGGGAGCGCTTGCGGCGTTGTGTGAATTACTCGTGGAGCACGGTGACCGCGAGGATCTGCACCGCCTGGCAACGGCTCTTTCGCTCGACGTCGACGAATTGCTTCCGACGATAGAAGCCGGGAAGCAACTCGGACTCCTCGATGTTGTTTGGGGTGCTGCGGAGCTGACGCCCGCGGGCATTTCCTACGCCGCCGCCGATATCCTCGGGCGCAAGGCGATGTTCCGCAAAGCCGCGCTCGTGCGCATTCCGTTACTCCAGCACATGGAGAACGCGCTCCGCGCAAAGAAAGATCACAAACTCCCGGACGATTTCTTCCTCGACTTGTTCGAGAAACATTTCAGTCCGGAACTGGCCCGCACGCAGTTCGAGGCTGCGGTTCAGTGGGGGCGCTTCTCCGAGATGTTTGAGTACGACGCCGCAAGCGGCGTGGTGACTTTCACTGAGCCTTCGGATTCAGGGTAGGATCGTGGCCGATCCCGTCGCCACGTCATTTCCCCCGCAGCCGCGTGTCTTTCGCCGGCTGTTTCCCTCCGGCAAAGTCCAATCCAGATTGGTCGACGCCGTAGTCTTCCTTACGCTCGCCGCGATCCTCTACGGCCTGTGGCGCGCGGGCCAGTTGTGGATTGGCCCTGCGACGCCGGAAGCCCGAATTTCCCTTCACCCTTCCATTCTCCCGTACTACGCATTTCTCTCACTCGTGCGCATCGCCATCGGCTACGTGCTGAGTCTCGTGTTCGCGCTGGTCTATGGCTACGCCGCAGCTCGCTGGGGCGCCGCCGAACGCGTGCTGATCCCGCTGCTCGACATCCTGCAATCCATTCCCGTGCTGAGTTTCTTGCCTCCCGTGATGCTGGGAATGGTGGCGCTGTTTCCACATCGCCAGGCGGGTCTCGAGCTGGGTTCGATTCTGCTGATTTTCACCGGCCAGGCGTGGAACATCGCATTCAGCTTCTACGCCTCGCTTAAGTCGATCCCGCGCGAATTCCACGAGGCCGCCGACATCTACCGCTTCAGCCTCTGGCAGAAATTTCTCCAACTCGACGTGCCCTACGCAGCCATCGGCCTCGTTTGGAACTCGATGATGTCCATTGCGGCCGCGTGGTTCTATCTGATGGCCTGCGAGATGTTCGAACTGGGCCAGCGCGATTTCCGCCTGCCCGGCCTCGGCTCGTACCTCCAACTCGCCGCCAGCAACGGAGACTCGCGCGCCATTGCCTGGGGACTCGCCGCCATGATCGGCGTCATTGTTCTGCTCGATCAGTTGCTCTGGCGGCCCGTGATCGCCTGGGCCGATAAATTCAAGATGGAATCCGTGGAATCCAGTTCCACGCCGCGCTCCGCTGTGCTGACGATGCTGCGCCGCTCCGGCGTGCCGGCCGCGATTCACGATCGCCTGATTCATCCCATCGGCGAACGTTTGATGGCCGCAGCTTCCCGGCGCGCCGCCGCGGCGGAGCCGGTCGCGCCGCCGAAACGATCCCCTGCGGTGCACGTATGGTTTGGTCGCGCGTTTGTTTTTTTAATCATCGCGGTCTTGGCTTGGTTTGCGTTCCTTGCGGCGAGGCGGCTGGTCCTGCTTTCGAGTCCGCAAATTTCCGAGCTGCTGCTGGGCGCCGCCGCCACCTTCGCGCGCGTCGAAGGATCGCTCCTGCTCGGCGCGCTGTGGACCATCCCGGTCGGCGTCGCCATCGGACTCAGCCCGCGTCTCGCGCGCTTCGCGCAGCCTATCGTGCAAGTCGCGGCGTCGGTTCCCGCGACGGCGCTGTTTCCGGTAGTGCTTCTGCTTCTGCTGCGCTTGGGCGGCGGCATGGGCATCGCAGCGGTCGCTTTGATGCTCCTCGGGACCCAGTGGTACATTTTGTTCAACGTCATCGCCGGCGCGATGGCGATTCCGTCGGACCTGCGCGAGGTCGCGCAAGTCTATCGCTTCGGCCGCTGGGAGCGCTGGCGCGGGCTGATTCTCCCCGCGATTTTCCCGTATCTCATCACGGGCTTGCTCACCGCGTCCGGCGGCGCGTGGAACGCCAGCATCGTCGCCGAATACTTTCATTTCGGCAACCGCACCCTTCACACCATCGGCCTCGGCTCCATCATCAGCCGCTCCACCGATCTCAGCCAGATGGATGTCCTTCTCGCTGCCACGCTGCTGATGGCGATCATCGTGGTCGTGATGAATCGCCTCGTCTGGCGGCGCCTCTACCGCCTCGCCGAAACCCGCTTCAAGCTCGAAACCTGACGCCCTCTTCGACATGGTGTTGGGCGTCATTCCGAGCCCCGAGTCTTCACTCGGGATGCTTGCTCGTCGAAGCCTCGGCGAAGGCGGGAGGGATCTCTCTGCCGGCATCGCGCCTGATAGCTGTTCGGTTTCGGATTGTTACGGCTTTGCGATGCACACCGAATCAATGATCTGGTTCATCGAGCGTGCAACCGCATGCGAGCGCACACTGTAATATGCGGAGTCCCGGTCCAAGAAAATGGCTTGACGCCAATATTCCCCGTTCTCTAGTTGCCCACGCGAATCCATCCCAATGATTTTTCCCTCGACATCCTTGATCCACCGCCGCTTTGACCATTTGTCAGACCACTTGGAGGCAACGGAACCATTCGTTTCCTCTGTCACCGGGCCGGTACCGGTTGAGATGACGAACTTCACCTCAACTGGCTCACTCCCGTGGGGAAAAACAAAATAGCTCTTGATGCCATCATCATCAAATGGGCTGGATTCCAATCCAGCCGATAACTTGAATAACGCAGAGAAACCGATTCGCCCGTCGGAGCCGCCTACTGATTGGCATGCGGGGACTATCCAATTGGATAGAGTCGCATCTTGAAGGCTCACGCGAACGGGGGTGCTTCCCGGTTCCACGGTAAGGATTACTGGGCGAAATCGTGGATCCTTGAAAAGCAGAACGGATCCCGCATCGGAGAATTTGAAATGACCGCCGGCATCTGTGGTCGTCTGCTGCGGCTGCCCGCCAGCCACTTCGTTCACGACTGAAAAGCCTTCCATGGGCTTGCCGTCGGGTCCCAACACGGTACCCCTGAGATTCAGACTTGCAGGTGGGACCGATTCCACCTCCGAGACTTTTGTGATGACAAAGAGCGAACAGCATCCGAGGTGTCCGTATCCCATGAAGATACTCTCACCGCTCGGCGTCTTGTGTTGCTCACCGGCAAGGAAAGCGCCGATCAGCGTCGCGGTCACTCGGTAAGTAGCTTTGTCCCCGCGTTCGGCTGTGATCAACGCATAGAATTTCCTGAAGTTTTCGTCCTTCTCGATTCCGTATGAAACTCCGTTCACCTTTAATTCTGTGCCGGGAGTTCTGTGGATGTCATTCACTGTGGAGGGGACGTTCGATGCGACGTCTCCTCCAAACGCCAGCCAGATGCCTTGTTGAGTGTGACAACCTTCCGCGAACAATGAGAAATCCTCAAATTCGTCGCTTACGGTTCCCCGGACGCGAATCATCTTTCCGTCAAATGATTTCGGATCATTCGCAAGTTTGCAGAAGGAAACTTCTTGGGGCGTTGTCTGCGCCCGCGCGGGACGTCCAACCAATAGGAGGACTGTGCATGTAATGATTGGAACCAATCTCTTCAACATGGAGATCACGCCACTATTTTGTAGTTTGCCTAGTTTCACATTTCATGTCATGCAACAACCTTTCTGGGAATCATAGCACTGCTGACGAGCCGAGGGTGCCCCACACGCCGTACTCGCGTGTGGGGTTTTTGACTTCGGCCTTTTCCCTGCAGCCTCGTAAGAATCCACTCGTCGCGTCACGCATCAGGTTCACTGGCTCCTACGCCCATGCCCGAACTCTTCCTCAAGCGCACGCGCTTTCCCGTCCCCGCCGAGCGCCTATTCGCCAGGCACGCCGAACCCGACGCCCTCGAGCGCCTCACTCCGCCCTGGTAACGCTCCCGCGTCGTCCGCCGCACCGGCACCATCTGCGACACTGGCTCGCGCGTCGAGATGCGCGTCCGCATCGGCCCGCCGGGGCGCACATGGATCCGCGAACACACCGCATGCGAGGAGGGCCGCATGTTCCGCGACGTCCAGATTCAAGGTCCATTCGCGCGCTGGGAATACACGCACACCATCGAGCCCGATCGCCTGTCCGCCTGCTATGTGGAGGATCGCGCCGAGTACGCCCTGCCCCTCGGCGCGCTAGGAAAATTGTTCGCGGGCGGCTTCGTCCGCCCCAAACTCGATTGCCTGTTCGCCTTACGCCACGGATTCACCGCCGCCGCATTCCGAGAATGGTTCGGCGTGTGCCGCACCCTTCCTTGCTAAGTGTGTGGTTTTTGACTCTGGCTCGGCACTACTCACTCGCTACTTCCGCCGTTTCCCGCCCTTCACATCGCGCGCGCGTAATCGATCTCGACCGTGCTCGGCCTCCCTTGCGCATCGTACACGTCCGAACGCGAAGTGAACGTGTCGTCTCCTGTACGGGTGATGACCGTGCGCACCGGCGCCTGCCCGAGCACAATATTGTCGAATTCCCAGGAATTTCCGGTGGCGCTCGTGAGCTTCATCGTGATGGGTGCCCCCGTCTCCTGAGGCTGCAGGTCCGGAGTGAAGTCGCGAATGTAAAGTGTGAGCCCATCTGTGCTTTGCACCAGACTGACAAGCTCCACTACCAGCGTCTTCCCCGGCTGGTACACCTGGCCCACCCCGCCGATGGAGTTCGCCTCCGGCTCCATGTAAACCGCGTCTGCCGTGTACGGGCCAAACGTTCCCCGCCAGCGTCCCGCAATCCACGCAAGATCACCGACCGTAACCTTTGATCCTCCGCCCGGAGGAACGATCTGTGCCCGCGGCGCCCCGCCCGTCCCCACCGGCGAAGCGCAAAGCCCCGCCACCAACACCCCCAG
>DASPOJ010000061.1:0-12727 GCA_035626055.1 Candidatus Methylomirabilota bacterium
CATCTGCACGCGGTGATGGGAATTTCGATGGGCGGGATGCAGACGTTCGAATGGGCCGTCGCGCATCCGGATTTCATGGACCTCGCGATCCCCATCTTCGGTTCGCCGCAACTCACTTCCTTCGACAAATTGCTTTGGACCTCGCAGATCGATGCGTTGGAGCTGGATCCCGCATGGAACAACGGCGATCCGAAGGGCACGTTCACGCGCGGCGCCGCGATCGAAGCCGAGATTGGCTCGATGAACCTCACCTCGCCCGCCTATCGCGTCGCGCACACGAAGCCGGGCGAGTTCGACGCTTTTCTGGCGGACACGGAGAAGTCCACGCTCACTGCCGGCGAAGTCTGCAACCACATTCGCCAGCGCGAGGCGATGCTGGCGCTCGACCTCGCCAAGGAGTTCGGCGGCACGCTCGGAGACGCGGCGAAACGAGTGCGCGCGAAAATGCTCGTCGTCATTTCGCCGGAAGACCACCTCGTGAATCCCACGCCAGCGACCGAATTTGCAGACGCTATCGGCGCGCCCATCGTCAGGCTCGATTCGCCCTGCGGCCACCTGAGCAATTCATGCATCTCCATCGGCCCGGTCGTCGCGCAATTTCTGGCCGACCCCGCCTCCGTGCACACGCAAACCCTCCACGATAGTGCGAGTCAGTAAAGCCGCATCAGTCCCATCGCACGCGGAAGTCGCTCGTCGCAAAACCCGAGGCGGCGGGCCCTCCTAAGGAGGGCCAGAGAGAAAGCCGCCTCTCCGACACAGAATGACGGCAAGTGTGGTTGTGCGGGTTCGGGAATTCTCCCCGTGTCCCGTTCGCGTGTTACACTTTTCGGGCAACTCAAACACTTCAAAGGAGCGCCAATGAGCTACTACGGCGGCAAGGATTTGGCCAAGGCATTTCGCACGGTCCGCAAGAACACGATTGCAATTGCGCAGGACATCCCCGCGGAGAAATATTCGTATCGCGCAACGCCGGAGACGCGCAGCGTCGGCGAAACGTTGACGCACATCGCCATCTCGCACGGCTTCCAGTACCAGGTCCACGCGCAGGAACGCCGCACGACCCTGGAAGGTTTCGATTTCCCCGCGCTGGTACAGCGATTCAGCGCCGAGGAAAAAGCGCCGCGCACCAAAGAGCAAGTCATCGAACTGCTGCGCGCCAATGGCGAGAAATTCGCCGCGTGGCTCGACGCGCAGTCAGACGACTTCCTTGCCGAGCGCGTGCAGATGCGCATGGGGACGGCGCAGGCGTCGAAGACGCGTTTCGAGATGCTGATGTCGGTGAAAGAGCACGAGATGCATCATCGCGGGCAGTTGATGCTGATCGAACGCATCATCGGCATTACGCCTCACCTCACCCGCGACATGCAAGCGCGCTTCGCCGCCGCGAACGCCGCCGCCGCACAAAAATAAGCCGCTACGTTGGAGCAGGACAGGGATTCTTGCTTGTCCGCTCTACCCAAACACCAAGAAAGTCGGGGTCGAAAGAACGGAGCGGGAGCGAGCCTCCTTCGCCCGCCGCGGCGGACTAGGGCATGGCAAGCGAGCGCTCTCCGGCTTCGGTCAGGAAAAGCCGCCCCTGGATGCGGCAAAAACGCTTCAGTCTGTCGCGCCGTGCTGCCTGAGGACCGCGGCAAACTCGTGGCGTCCTGCGCTCTCCGCCATCGCTAGCGCTGTTTCGCCTTTGCGGTTCTTCGCGTTGAGGTTGGCGCCGTGCTGGATCAGGAGGTTCGCCGCGTTCGCGGTGCCCATGTACGTCACGGCGTACATCAGCGGCGTCCAGCCGTTCTTGTCGCTGGCATTGGCGTCGGCGCCGTGATCGAGCAGGAGGGCGGCCAAGTCCGTGTTGTCTCCTTTGAACGCCCACATGAGCGGCGTCTCGCCGTTGGCCGACTTGACGTTGACGTCGGCGCCGCGGGCGATCAGCAGCGTTGCGGCGCTCGTCTGTCCGTACTCAGCCGCGTACATCAGCGCGGCGTAGCCGTGGTTGGTCACGGCATTCACGGCCGCGCCGTGATCGAGTAGCAGCGTGGCGGTGCTGACCCGGCCGGTGGACGCGGCGTACATCAACGCCGTGAGGCCGTCCTTATCTTTCGCGGCGACATCGGCCCCGCGTTGAAGCAATAGTGCTGCGACGTCGGGAATGCCGCTCGTGGCGTTCTCCATCAGCGCGGTCTGGCCGTCGTTGTTTTTCGCGTCGATGTCGGCTTTGTGGTCGAGCAAGAGTGTTTCGACATCGGCGTTCCCGCCCGCGGCGCCTTGAATCAGCGCGGTCCAGCCTTTGTTGTCGCGCGCGTTGACGTCGGCACCGTGATCGAGCAGGAGTTTCACCACATCCGCATGCGCATTCCCCGCGGCAAACATCAGCGGCGTATCGCCGTCGGCGTCTTTGGCGTTGACGTCCGCGCCCTTTGCCAGCAGGGAAGTGACATCGTCCACCCTCCCCTGCGCGGCCGCCACGTCAATCGGCGGCGCCGTATCCGCCCAACTCGATTGTGCTCGGCCTGCGGCATGAGCGTGGATGCCGCCGGCTTTCGCCGCCACGCCCACGCTCGCCGCGCTAATCGCGCTTAGGCTTAAAATGGCAATCGCGGCAGCAATCAACATCGCCCGCTGGATTCTTGTGTCTCGCAACATTTCTCGCAAAGCGCACCTTCCTTTTGCCAGCCGCAGTATATGCGCAAGCGCTGAAAGAAGGGATTGTCTCACCCCTGCGGCGGAAAAGGCGCGGACAACTGTGCGCGGTGCAACGATGAACAGCAGGCGCAATCCTCATCAAGGTTTCGGCCCGGTGGGGATTATTGGCGTTGTTACTTCTGGGCGCGGACTTCGTAGAGCGCGCACCCGTGGGCCGGCAGCCGCAATCGCAGCCCAACCGCGGGGCCAATGTCGTCATGTTGCCAGAGGTCGCGCACCATCGCATTCGAGTGCGGCCGGTTGCGGCCGCGCCAGGTGAGCTTAAGGTCCTGCCAGGTGAGGTCGACGTCCTGCGCGGTGTCCGTCCGATTGAACACGGCGATGTAGTACGCGACGCCGGAGTCCGCCGTCCAAGCCGTTATCTTACCGTCGTCAAACGGCACGCGGCTGTCCCACGCATGCTGATCCACGGCGAGCACTTCCGGGTTCGTCAGTAGCGAGAGCGTCCAATCGTCCATTTTCGTCAGGTCGCCGCCGACGATCAGCGGCGAGTGAAAGATCGACCACAGGGTGATGAGTGTTCGTTGCTCATCGTGCGTGAGCCGCGTGGTGCGCGGCGCGCCCCAACCCGGCGCGGGGCCGAGTTCGCCCAGTGGCAGCATGTCCGCATCGGGCCAGTGGCCGGGTTGCGCCAACCCCGCCCATTTTGCGGCAGTCGCGAACTGGTCGCCGACGCCCTGCGGATAGTCGCTCGTGCTGTGCCACAGATCCCAAATGTCATTCGAGATGCGCCACATCTGCGCGTATTCTCGCAACTCGAAGTATTTCTCGATCGGCGCCGGCCCCGGCGAAAGGCTCAGAACGATGGGCCGCCCCGTTTTCGCGATGGCCGCGGACAACATGCGAATTTCATCGCCGCGATAGGGATGGCTGGAGATGCAATCGACTTTGAGGAAGTCGATGCCCCAGCTCGCGTAAAGCGCCGCGATCGAATCGTAATACGCTTGCCCGCCGGGCTTCGACGCGTCGATGCCGTAATTGTCGGGATTCCACGGACACGTATCACCCGTATCGGCGGCGTCGCTCGCGTGGTAACTCGAATTGGCGATCGGGAGATTTGCTTCCACCGCTTTTTTCGGAATCCCGCGCAAGATGTGAATGCCGAATTTCAATCCCAGCGAATGCAAATAATCTGCTAACGGCTTGAAGCCTGCGCCGGGAACGGAAGAGGGAAAGCGATTCGCCGCGGGCGTGTACCGGCCGTAGGCGTCCATCGAATACTGCGATGATTTGCTGTTGCCCTCGGCCGTGGGATTCGTCACGAACCATTCTGCGTCCACGACGACGTATTGCCAGCCGAAGGGCTTGAGATTTTTCGCGAATGCATCGGCGGTGGCCTTCACCTGGTCTTCGGTGATGGTGGTCCCGTAGCCGTCCCAGCTGTTCCAGCCCATCGGGGGCGTGGCGGCAAGGATTGGCGGGTTATTTGCCGCGGCGCCAGTTTTCGCCAGGGCGCACAGCAGCAGTGCCGCGAACACAACACCGCACACCATAAGTCGTGACCTCATAACCTTGCACCTCGCCTTCCGTGCGCAACCCTGCTTGCCGCCTGCCTGCTGTAACGGGAAGAATCTAGCGGTTTTGCGCATTGAAGAAAAGCGAAATGCGGCGGAGGCCCTCCTTCGCCCAGGCCCAGGTCTACGTCTACGTCCCGGCAAGCAGTCTCCCTTCGATTTCAGTCAGGATAGGCCGCCCCTGCATGCGGAAGAATCATCGACCGCGCGCGGGGTTAGGTAGCGCGTGCATTCTTGCCGGCGCGATCTCGTGAGTTGCGCATAACCTCGCGACGATGGGATGAAAAATTGCGAAACTGGGTAATTTCCAGATACGTCTAATCAGGTGCGCCCCAATTTCAGCTGGAGGGGTGCGATGAAAACCTCTTCAAGCAATTTCTTCCGCTTCAGCCCAGTTTTCAGGCTTGCGTGTTTCGCGTTGTTCGTTTCCGCATTTGCAACCACACCGGCCAAAGCTAACACCTACCCGGAGATCGTCCGAATCAGTTACATGCAAGGCGACGTGCGTTTCAACCGCGGCGACGGCAATAAACCCGATCTCACCCAGCAATGGGAGCAGGCCGTGCCCAATCTCCCCATCGTGCAGGGTTACAGCTTGGCGACCGGCGACGGCCGCGCTGAGATCGAATTTGAGTACGGCACGGTCGTTTACCTGGCCGAGAACTCCGTTTTGATGTTCCAGGTGCTGAGCACCAAGGACGGCTTGCCTTCCTCGGAAATGGAGCTCGTCACGGGAACGGCTACGGTTTCCTATCATCCGATTCCCAAGGAAGCGTTTTTTCTCACCACGCCGACGCAAGAATACGGATTTGTAGCTCCAACTTTGTCGAGAGTGGATAGCTTTCTCGATGGTGCCGGGCTGACGCTGGAAACCAGCAGCTCGACTGGCATCACGGAGTGGGCGACGGAGTCGGGCGAAATCTACTACGGGCCAAACGCCCCCGGTCAAAGCGGGGATCTGAACAAGATGTCCGGGACGCCGGTGGATTGGAATTCATGGGTGTCGGCTCGCGATGGACAGCGGCAAAAAGACACGGTCGCGGCCCTGAAAGCATCCAACCTCACTGGATTCATTCCCGGATTGCTCGATCTCTATAACGAGGGAGTCTTCTTTCCCTGCCGGCCATTCGGAACGTGCTGGGAACCGAATGTGCTGGCCGAGATGCCTGCGCCCGATACGCCGCCGCCGGGCGTAGCTCCCCCGGCCGCCACGCCGTCGTCGCCTACGCCTTCGCCACCGAGTAGTGCAGCTCCGCCGGCGCCAAGGTTTCAGCTGGTCGCTATGCGCGTCGGTTCCCAGCAGCCGGACACTCAGCAGGGTGGGGCAGCGGGAACGCAGCAAGCGCCGACGCCATCGCAAACGCCGGCGCAAGGTGCCACGCCGCCCGCGCCCGGGGCAGCGCCGGGGCAAAGTTCGTCAACGACGCCGCAGGGTATAACTTCACAGCGAAGATTCAAGGATTACTACTATCCGACTCCGACATGCCCTTCCTACGAGGTCCACATCATCACGGTGAAGGATCCCGTCACGGGGAAGACGAAAATTGTGCGGCGCGAATACAATTTCGCCGCTCCGATGTGGCCCTGGGCGTTGTGCCATTCAGGCGCTTGGGTTCATCTGCCGAGCCACCCAACGCGCTACACGTTCGTAGTTGGGAAGAAGCGGCACCACCCGCCCGTCCGATGGGTGCACGCGCACGACAAAGATTGCTACGTGCCCCGGCATCCGAGCGACGTGAAGGGGAAGCCGCCGCTCAATCTCAAATACGGCGTTTTTCAAACGGCGAACGGGCCGGACGGGCCTTTCGTGCGAGAAGACTTCAAGTCTACGGACAAATTCACACTTCTGAGCCAAGCTCCGAAGGATTTTCGCAACCCGCCGTTTCCGGTCGTCGCCAACACCCCACAGCCGGTAATCCAAGCGCGGCTCATACGAAATGGGAATAGCGGTCTCCCAATCACGTATGACTACGCCTCAAAGAAATTCGTTCAAGCGGGTGCGCCCATTGCTGGGCGGCCGAAGTCGCCTGTCGTCGTTGCCGACTTCGGTCCTCATGGCGAACATTTCACGCCCTCCCGTGGAGGCACTGGCGGAAATAACGGCGGCAGCGGAGGCGGGAACTTCAGCGGGTCGCATGGCCCCGGAGGCGGCGGTGGGAATCCGCCACGAGGCGGCGGTGGCAATGCGCCCCGCGGTGGGGGAGGCGGCGCTCCCCGTGGTGGTGGAGGAGGGGGCAGTCCGCGAGGTGGCGGCGGCGGTGGAGCGCCCCGTGGTGGCGGTGGCGGCGGTGGAGGGGGCGGAGCGCCCCGTGGTGGCGGTGGCGGCGGTGGAATGGGTGGGGGTGGGGGAATGGGCGGAGGAGGCGGAGCCCCGCGTGGTGGAGGAGGCGGTGGCGGTGGCGGCGGCGGGAACGCTGGCAGCGGGGGAGGACGTCCCGGCCACTAATGGTCTGCCGTCAAGCCCCGCGTAGCTCGTTGCCACACTGAGTCGGAGAGGCGGCTCTTCTATCTCGCGCCCTCCTTAGGAGGGCGAGCCGCCTCGGAGCGCCTGCCCGCCGGCAGGTAGGCGTGCCTGTCGGCAGGCAGGATTTCGCGCGGCGAAGAAAAACGTGGACCGGGCAGAGACAAGCCCGCCGCGGCGAGCAGGCTTCGGCTGCCAGTTGGCGGAAACGGTACCTCGCTTGGAATTGTCGCTGTTCGAGCGCCGTCCCGATGGCAAAGTGATAGCATAGATGTAATTCTGTCCGAGGTGGAATCGAACTCCACCAAATGAGGGAAAGCATGCGACGAATTCTGATCGGTCTCCTGGGATCGGCGCTGCTGTGCGCGGTCGCGGCGACGGCGGGCGCTTCGGAATCGAAACAACTTGGCGAAGCATCGAAGCAAGCCGCCACGAATGCAAAGCAAAGCAGCACGGGCTCGGGGCAAAGTGCTTCACGCTTGAAGCGGTTCACTTCCGCGGACGGGCGTTTCAGCGTCCTGATGCCCGGCACGCCGACTGCCAGCACGGATCAGGTGACGATCGGCTCGGGGGATTCCGCGCGGACAGCGCCGCTCTACGAATTCATTCTCACCGTCGGGGACGGCAACGTCGGCTACATGGTCAGTTATAACGATTACCCGCCGGATGTCGACGTCGGTGCGGCGCAAGCTGTGCTCGAGCGTGGGCGCAATGGGGCCGTGGGCTCGAAGACGCTGCTGACGGACACGCCGGTCGAGCTGAACGGCGTGCCTGGCCGCTCGTTCACGTATCGGGATACGGATGGGGGCACGTTTGCCCAGCGCGAATACTTCGCGGGGCGGCGTCTCTATCAATTGATTACGTTCGCGGCAAAGGGCTACACGGTAACCGATCTCGACGCGTTCATGAATTCCTTCACGATCACGGACGTTTCGGACATGCAGGAATTCGACTCGGCCGAGGGGCGCTTCAGCATTCTGATGCCAGGCGTGCCCAAGGCCGATTCCCAGCAGGTCGCGCTCACCAACGACACTCCGGCGCGAACCGCGACGCTTTACTATTTCGTCGTTTCGCAGCAGAACGACAATATCTCCTACATGGTGCTCTATAACGACTACCCGCCGGACCTGGCCAACGATGCGCCGGAAGCCGTGCTGCAAAGGGCTCGGGACGGGGCTACCGAGGGGAAGACGCTTCTGACCGACACGGCCGTTAGCTTGAACGGCGTCCCGGGCCGAGCGTACACGTACCGGGATTCGGACGGCACCACGTTCGACGTGCATCAGTATCTCGCGGGCCGCCGCCTCTATGACGTGATGGTTGTCACGAATAAGAATTACACGGCAGCGGATCGCGACGCTTTCATGAATTCCTTCGTCATAAAATAATTCTCTTCCGATCTGATCCACTCACTGACGCCACATCCTACGAACCGCAGGCCGATGCCCGCCGAAAACCGGGCCTCTTTGAGCCGCGGCATCCTCAACCGGGCGATAACCAAGAGGGTAGTTTTCACAAATGGAATTGCTCGCGGGAGAAAGGTGAGTTAAGCTCCGGCCGACGAGTAGCCTTGCGCCGCATTTCTCCAGTAGCAGGAGGCCTCCTGTGCGATTCATCCACATCAGTCTGGTAGCGGCCTGCGTTCTGACGCCGGCGTTCGCCCAGCAGACCGTGGACGGGCCGGCGAACGAAAAGGCGCAGAAAACGTATACGCAAGCCATGCAGTACCTGCACGACAGGCATACAGACTGGGCTCTCGATGCGTTCAAGAAAGCGGACAAGGAGGACGGCGGCCACTGTCTGGCCTGCCAGAGACAGATGATTAAACTCGGCGTGGAGCTTGGCGATTGGAAGGCGGGCGAACTCGCCGCGACGGAGATAGTGACGGAGGCGCAGGGAAATCTGGAAACGGCCCAGGCGCACTACGATCTCGCGCGAATTTTCATGTATGAAGGCATGCCGAAGCACAAAACCGAATTCTTCACGCGCGCGCACAACGAGCTCACCCAAGCCCTCGCCGCGTATCCGCAGTTCGCAACCGCAGTTTTTCTCGATGGCCGGGCGCTCGCGAATCTGGAGCAGGACGACGCCGCGAAAGCCCGGTTCGAGCAGTATCTGCAGTTGGCGCCTCCTGGCGATCCCCTTGCGCAGCGCGCGCAACGCTACATCAATCATCCCGAACTTGCGCGGGCAAGACTGGCGCCGGCGTTTGATGTAACCACGGTCGACGGCCAGCGGATTTCCATGGACGCTTTGCAAGGCAAGGTGGTGCTGATCGATTTTTGGGCTACGTGGTGCGGACCCTGCCGCCAGGCTCTGCCGCACATAAAAGCAATTGCCCGGGAGTTTCAGGGCCAGCCGCTGTTGATCCTCAGCGTGAGCCTGGATGACGATGCTCAGAAATGGAAGGATTTCATCGCGAAAAACGAGATGACTTGGCCGCAATATCGCGACGGTGGCTTTACCGGCCCGATGGCGCGGCTGTTTGACGTGGACGCCATTCCCACCACGTTCACTATTGACGCGGACGGCATCCTGGAAGCGGAGCACGTCGGCGACGCCTCGATAGAGGGCCGACTGAAAAAACTCATCGCCGCCGCGCGCGAAGTGCAGCCACCGCAAAACCCTCCGAATTGAGACCAATTCCTGATTTAATAGTCCATCAGGGGAGTGCCGGTTCCGAGCGGAGAAGGGAAGTCAGCGATGGCGACGCCCGACACTAACTTGAGGCTTTCCAAATGGACGCTTGGCGCCATTGTGGGCACTTGTGCTTACTTGGGCTTGGCCATTCTCGGCTGGGGCGGGTTTGCGGCCTTCTTCTCCCACCCGGCGCTGACCGCGCTTGCTGTGGCGCTCTTCCTGATGTTGGTGGCGTCGCTTTTCAGTAGCGGAAATGTGAGTTCCGGCGTGCGCGAGGATCGTCGGAACCGCTGGGTTGTAGCAGCCCTTGGGCTGATGGGGCCCCTCGGCGCCTACGTGCCGGCGTATACGGACCGAAAAGAATTCTGGACGATCGACGGCGATACGACTCGCTGGATTGGCGTCGCTCTCTTTGCTGTGGGCGGAGTGCTGCGGCTGTGGCCGGTTTTTGTGCTGCGCCAACGCTTCAGCGGACTGGTCGCCATTCAGCCCGGGCACACGCTGGTCACGAGCGGGATTTATCGCGTCATCCGTCATCCCAGCTATCTGGGTTTACTCGTCAACTCGCTGGGATGGAGCCTGGCCTTTCGTGCGTGGGCCGGCGTGATGCTCACCGCGCTTACTTTGGTGCCGCTCCTCTCGCGCATCCGCGCGGAAGAGAGGCTGCTGAGGTCGGAATTCGGTGACGAGTACGCCGCATATTGCGAGCGCACATCGCGCATGATCCCCGGAGTGTTCTAGTTCGCTGCTTCGGGCCCCGCGCATCAGTCTGCGTTGCGAGGTCACTGATGGCGCTGCAGCAGGAAATTGATCTGCTCGGAAAGCGCCGCGTCGAGGTGTTCCGACAAATCGAAGCCCGTGTGCGTTAAGCGCACGTTTCCTTTCCGATCGAGCACCACGAGCGTCGGCAGTCGCGCGTGCGTCGTCCTAGACGCACGCTACTTGCCGAGCGTCAGGCTTCGCGGGGACATCTGGAGTCTTAGTGCAGCAGGAAGCTGAGCTTCACGCCAAGATAGTATGGCCATATCACAATCGCGAGAACGCCCTTCCAAAAGGACAGGTGCAGAAATCCAATCGTGAAGAGCCATGCCGCGCACCACATGCCCCCGAAAAAACTGTGTTGCTCGATTTTTATCTTCTCCATGGCGCGGAGTATATACCACTTCGAACAGGCTGCTGAAGAAGTCTTCTTACTGTCATCCCGAGCGAAGCGTGGAATCTGTTATTTGCTAAAAGACCGAGAAAAAGGCAGATTCCTCGTCGCCTGCCGCTCCTCGGAATGACACGAATGCGGGCTTTTCAGCAGCCTGCCGGCAGAAGCTGCGACAGAAGTCCGTCCGGTGAGGTACAGTGAGACTTTGCTGAAACCGGAAGAGAAGGGAAGCGGGATTCGCGCTCGCATGTTGAAGTCGCGCCGCAATACGCGTTTTCTCTCGCCGGACGACGCTCTGTTCGCCGTCAAGAAGCGCAAGCGCGCGCCGCATGAATTCGTGCTCGATGCGCTCGCGCCGCTCTCCCCGTGGATGCGGCCCATGTTCGGCTGCGTCGCGGTGTACGTCGGCGAAAAGATTGTCCTCATCCTGCGCGACAAACCCAGCTACACGGACGACAACGGCGTCTGGCTCGCGACCGGCAAGGAACACTACGAAAGCTTGCGGCGCGAGTTCCCGAACATGCGATCCATTCGCGTGTTGGGGAGAGACGTCACGAGCTGGCAGATTCTGCCCGCCGACGCGCCGGATTTTGAGGAGGCCGCGCTGCGCGCGTGCGAACTGATTCTGGCGGGGGATCCGCGCATCGGGAAACTGCCGGGCGCGCGGCGCGAATCGGCGGCGCGCGCTAAGGCGCGGGCGAAATCCGCGAGGCGCCGGAAGCCGCGCAAGAAATCAGCGAAACATCGCCAGAGGTTATGACGATATGAGGTGGGTTCTCCTGGTAGTCCTGACTTTGCTTACCTCTAGTCTGTGCGTACTGGGCGTACGACACATCTCGGCGAAGCGGGCGCAAGAGAGGCGAGAAGCCGTTTACCAGGCGGCATTGGTTTCCTATGCACGGGTCCTCCGACCGGGAATGACTCGCAAGGAAGTGGAGGATTATCTCAAGGCGAGGAATGTCAATTTCGAGCAGATGTGCTGTGTTGACTTCGCCCACGCCTCCGTGCAGATACCGTTGGACGACCTAACGAAAATCGGCGAAGAGGACCACCCTTGGTATTGCAGCGAAAATGACGTATATGTGGCCTTCCAATTTACATCCCACCCAGGACGCGAAGCCGAGGCAGGCTTTAAAGCCGCTAATTCAGATACGCTAAAGGCGGTCAGCATCTACCACTGGCTGCAGGGCTGCCTCTGAGCCTGGACGCCGCGAGCGCGCGGGTCGCCCCGCGATCACGATTTACTGGTGGCGTTCGCCGCGAAGAGCGGCAACGACTCCCACAAGCGCAACGCCAAGACACATTCCCGATGCGACGAGCTGCACAACATCAACGGTGCGAAACGCCTGGAATCGCGGTCTCTGCATAACCGTTAACAGGCCAACGAGTCCGAGGATCACTGGGATGAGGATTGCCGCCAGCGTCTTGCGCCGATTCGCCATGTCATGCCTTTCCGCTGGCGCATCCTTCCGCCAGGCTTTGTCACAGGAGGCTGCTGTTGCCGCCGATTAGTGTCAACGACTGTCGGCCCGCGCGAATGCACGTGTGCTCCGCGAGTCGGGTTGATGCCGGGGATTCATCTTTCATTCGATTACGCCGCAGCCGCAGGCGATTATTGGCTCGGCGGCGCGCCCATCTCGGCAAGCCATGCATTGAGAATGGCGCGCTGGTCAGGGGGCGCGTCGTCGAATCGCACGCCCATGCCTATTCCCTCGTGGACGTAGATGACCGTCGCGGGCAGCACGCACGCTAAGCCGCCGTGCTCGATGTGCAGTCGAATCTGGGTGGATGGGGGAAGAGGATTGAGTGTGTCCACGTAGCAGCCGCCGGCGCCAAGTTCGGAAATGCGCACGTGCAAGAGTGAACCGCCGCCACGCACCTCGGTGGCGTCGGCTTCGGCGATCATCGCGAATCGAGGACCCTTTCGGCGCTCTGTGAACGGCAGTTCAGACATGTTCCCTCCGCAGTTGAAGAAATCACACCTAACGCCACTCTGTTCGCCTCGGGCCTGGCGAGAGGGGGCGCTCGGTGGACTAGAGGGGCGCACTCAACCCTGACTGTGCGCCTTTCGGGCGCCCAACGCAACGCTCTTTCGTCGCCTGTTTCCGGAATTGCGCGGGCCAGCGGTATGCGCCACGAACACCGCGCATGCACAGCGCGCCGGGAATCATTGTCATGCTGGACCCGCCTGCCCGCAGGCTCCCCCACGGTTCACCACGAGCGTTCTCAGCGAGCGTCGGACAGGCCGCATCTACAATACCGATT
>DASPOJ010000062.1:0-10313 GCA_035626055.1 Candidatus Methylomirabilota bacterium
CAGGGTCGCCATAGTTCGGGACGTTGGGCTCCTCGTGCATGCGCGTCCCGATACCGTGACCCACGAACTCGCGTACGATCGAAAAACCGTTCTTCTCCACCCACTCCTGCACGGCTGCTGAAACGTCGCCCAACCGGCTTCCTGGCCGGATCCGCTCGATTGCGCGATCCAGAGACCCCCGCGTCACGTTCAGCAAAGTCTCCAGCTCGGGCCGAATTGCGCCGACCGGAACCGTCACCGCCGCATCCGCGTAATAGCCGTCCAACTCGACCCCGAAATCCAGCGAGAGGATATCTCCCTCTCGCAAACGCCGCTTCCCCGAAGGGATGCCGTGCACGACTTCTTCGTTCAGCGAAGTGCAAAGGGAGGCCGGGTAGCCGCGGTAATTCTTGAATGCGGGCCGGGCACCCTTTTCCACCGCGCTCCGCTCTGCAAATTCGTTCAATTCCAACGTCGTCAGCCCCGGGCGAACCATGTGCCGCAACGCGTCGAGAACACCCCACACGATCAATCCCGCGCGGTGCATCATTTCCAACTCCGCCGCTGACTTGCAAACAATCATTCGCTTCGCGCCGGACCGAGGATCTCGAACAGCGTCTCGGTCAGCAGGCTGGGGTCCTGGTTCGCATCCACTTCCATCAAAAGGCCCAGCTTCGTATAGTGATCCACAACCCCCCGGGTCCTCTCTTCGTACAGTTCCAGCCGGGGCCGAACCACTTCCTCGCGATCGTCCGATCGCATTACCAACTCGCCGCCATCGTTATCGCAGCGGCCCGGAACCTTAGGCGGGAGATCGTACACGTTATAAATCTCCCCTCCGATGCTGCAGGTGCGTCGTCCGGTCAACCTCCGCAACAGCCTGGAGCGCTCCACCTTCAAGAAGAAGACCACCGGCTCTGGGAAGCCGCGATCCTTCAAAATCTCATCCAGGGCGACTGCCTGGGGAAGCGTTCTCGGAAAACCATCCAGGATGAACCCCCCAACGCAATCCGGACCGGTAATCCATTCTTCCACCATCGCCCGCACGATCTCGTCGGGAACCAATCCTCCCTGCGCGAGAATGGGCTGCGCCTCCTTGCCCAGCTCTGTTCCGCGCTCGACTTGCTCGCGAAACATCGCTCCCGTGGAAAGCGCCGGCACGCGATACCGCTCGGACAATCGGCGAGCCTGCGTGCCCTTGCCGGCGCCCGGGGGCCCCAGCAGAATCACCGCGCGGCGCGAGGCGAATAGCCCCGCTGCCGGCGCTGAATCAGCCATACCTCCGGCTCCGCAGCTTCCCCTTCTTCACGAATCCTTCGTAATTCCGCATCACAAGTTGGGCCTCAATCTGCTGCACCGTGTCCATTGCCACTCCGACGACAATCAGCAGTGAGGTGCCGCCGAAATAAAAATTGATACCCAGGCCTTCGAGCACGAACCGCCACATGTGGGTGTCAAACCAACTGCCGATCGCGCCGTGCAGGTGCTGCAGGTGAATTCCGGAAATCATCCATTCCGGCAGCAAGCAGACCGCCGCAAGGTAAACTCCTCCGACGAACGTCAGCCGCTTGAGAATCTTGTTGATGTGGTCGGACGTATTGCGTCCGGGCCGGATGCCAGGGACGAAGCCGCCGAACTTGCGCATGTTGTCCGCCAGTTCCGTCGGGTTGAAGACGATGCCGACGTAAAAGAACGCGAACAAGATAATCAGCAAGACGTAGATCAGCGTGTACAGCGGTTCCCCCCAGCCGAGCGCCGTCGCAAGATTGTTGATTACGGCCACCTTTTTCCCAAAAGCGAGATTGATCGTCGGCAGAAACGTCAGCAGAGAACTCGCGAAAATCGGCGGAATCACGCCCCCGGAATTGACGCGCAGGGGGAGATAGGTCATCTGGCCGCCCATCACTTTGCGGCCAACGACGCGCTTGGCGTACTGCACCGGAATACGGCGCTGTCCGCCTTCGACGAAAACGATGAACGCGATCACCGCCAGCATGACCGCCAGCAATAGGATGATCGCGAGGCCCGTGAACGGCCCCCACTGCTGGTGCGCCGCCTTCTGCCAGAGATCCAGGACGCCGCGAGGCAATCCGACCACGATGCCCGTAAAAATGATAAGCGACATCCCGTTGCCGACACCGCGCTCGCTGATCTGCTCGCCGAGCCACATGATGAAGCACGAGCCCGTCGTCAGAGTCAGTACGGTCATCAGCGTGAAACTCCAGCCGGGGTTGTAGACCAGCGGCTGGTTGCCCGGACCGCCCTGGTGTTGCAGGGTGGAGGCGATCGTCAGGGACTGAACAATGCTTAGAAGAATCGTGAGATAGCGCGTGTATTGCGTGATCTTGCGCCGCCCGAGTTCGCCTTCCTTCTGCAGCCGCTCGAGATACGGCCAAACGACGGTCATCAACTGCAAGATGATCGACGACGTAATGTAGGGCATGATGCCCAGCGCAAAAATCGTCAATTTGCGGAAGTTGCCGCCGCTGAACAAATCGATAATCCCCAGAAAGGAGCCCTGGTTCTGGTTGAAAAGCTGCTGCAAGACGTCTGTATTGATGCCCGGAGTCGGCAGGAAAGCGCCGAGCCGGTACACCGCAAGAATCGCCAGCGTGAACAGAATCCGCTTGCGCAGATCCGGGATCCGGAACATGTTGGCGAACGCTGCAAAAAACTGGCTCATGACAAGATTTCGGCCTTCCCGCCGGCTTTCGTAATCTTTTCCGCGGCCGACTTGCTAAACGCGTGCGCGCGCACGGTCAACGCGTGTTGCAAGTCGCCCTCACCCAGAACCTTCACGCGCTCGGTGGCCTGTCGCACCAGGCCGACGGCCAGGAGCAGCTCGGGTGTCACCGTCTCGCCCGCCGCAAAGCCGTTGAGGCTGGCCACATTCACGACGGCGAATTCGCGCGAAAACGGATTGTGGAAGCCGCGCTTGGGAATCCGCCGGTGGAGCGGCATTTGGCCGCCCTCGAATCCGGGCCGGCGCGAATAGCCTTTGCGCGATTTCTGTCCCTTGTTTCCCTTGCCCGCGGTCTTGCCGAGCTTCGAACCTATTCCGCGCCCCACGCGCACCTTGCGGTGCCGCGAGCCTCGCGGCGGCCCCAGACTTGAGAGATTTACGCCCATGAATTCCCTTCCCTATTCCAGCACGACGACGAGATGGCGCACTTTATCGATCATGCCGCGCGTTGCCGGCGTATCTTCACGCTCGATCACTTGCTGCATCCGGCGGAATCCCAAGCCGCGAATCGTACGGCGCATATCCTCCGGGCAGCCAATAAAGCTCACGACCCACTGGATTCGTATCGTGCCTGGTTTGTTCTTGGCCATGGCGAGTTCGCTCGGGCGCTAGTGCCCCAGGTCCTCCACGGATTTCGATCGCCACTCCGCCACCTTGCCGACATCCTTCAAGCGCAGCAAAGCGTCAAAGGTGGCCTTTACGACGTTGTGCGGGTTGGAAGTGCCGATGGACTTCGTCAGCACGTTGCTGACGCCTGCGACCTCCATCACCGCGCGCACCGGGCCGCCTGCAATGATTCCCGTACCGTCCGCCGCCGGCTTCAGCAGAACCTGGCCTGAACCGTAGAAGCCGATCACCTGGTGGGGAATCGTGTTCCCTTTCAGGTTCAGGTGAATCAAGTTCTTCTTCGCCTGTTCGATAGCCTTGCGGATGGCCATGGGCACTTCGCGTGCTTTGCCCATGCCGAACCCCGCGTGTCCCTGCTGGTCGCCCACCACCACGAGCGCGGAGAAGCTCAGATTCTTGCCTCCCTTGACGACCTTTGTGACGCGTTGAATCGCCACCACTTGATCCTTGAGATTATTCGCGCTGATCTCGATGGGCCGGCGAACGGAAAGCGTCTCGCGTAGAATGTGTTTTGACATAGCTTAGAATTTCAACCCCGCCTCGCGCGCGGCCTCCGCCAGCGCCTTTACCCGGCCGTGATACTTGTATCCGCCGCGGTCGAACACCACCAACCCGATCCCGGCGGCCCGGGCACGCTCAGCCACCTTGCGGCCCACGATCTTGGCCGCGGCGACATTGCCGCCGCCCTGGATGTCCTTGCGCGTCTCCTTGTCGATCGAGCTGGCGGACGCGAGTGTCTTGCCGCTGCGGTCGTCAATGACCTGCGCGTAGATGTGGCCCACCGAGCGGTACACCGAAAGCCTCGGACGCTCCGGCGTGCCGTTCACGCGGGTGCGTACGCGCAGGTGAACGCGCTGCCGGTGCGCGTTCCGCGAAAGATTGCGAATTGGATCCGTGGCCACGCTGATTCTCCTCGCTTTAGGCGCCGGTCTTCGCAGCGCCGGCCTTGCCCGCCTTCTTCTTTAACCGCTCGCCCGTCAAGCGGACACCCTTTTGCTTGTATGGATCGGGCGGACGCAACGCGCGAATATTTGCCGCCACCTGCCCGACTTTGGCGCGGTCCGCTCCCGAAACGGTCAGGTGAGTTTGCTTCTCCACCGTGATCTGAATTCCCTCCGGAACCGGGAATTCGATGGCGTGCGAATAGCCCAAGCTGAGCGCCACCGCCTTGCCCTTCAGCTCCGCGCGATATCCGACTCCGACGATATCCAGGTCCTTGCGGAAACCTTCCGTTACGCCGTGGATGGCGTTGGCCGCGAGCGCCCGAGCCAGACCGTGAAGCGCGCGCTGCTCGTCGGTCTGCCGCAGCGCGTGCAACTCGCTTCCCTTTTGCTCGAATGTGATTCCGGCCGGAACCGGAATCGTCAACTTGCCTTTCGGGCCCTGCACATCCAGACGACTCGGCTGGATCTGCACCTTCACGCCCGGCGGAACCGCAATCGGCTTTCTTCCAATGCGCGACATTGCCGGCTACCAGACCTCGCAGAGAACTTCGCCGCCCACTCGGGCCTTGCGGGCCGAGCGGCCGGTCATCACGCCCTTGGGCGTAGTCAGAATATTGATTCCCATCCCGCCCATCACGGGCCGGAATCCCAGCGCGCCACTGTAACGGCGGCTGCCAGGGCGGGAGACGCGGCGCAGGTCGGTGATGACGCTGCGGCGGTCCGAAGTGTATTTGAGGAAGACGCGCAGAACGCGGCGCGTCTTGTTTTCCTCGACCAGCTTGTAGGTCGAGATGTATCCCTCTTCCTTCAAGATGCGCGTAATCTCCACCTTCAGCTTCGAGGCGGGAATATCCACGCGCGCGTGCTTGGCGCGCGCGGCGTTGCGTATGCGCGTCAGCAAATCGGCAATGGGATCGGTTTGCATGCTTACCAGCTCGCTTTCACGACGCCGGGGATTTCCCCCTTGAGCGCGAAACCTCGAAAACAGATGCGGCACATCTGGAACTTGCGGATATATCCGCGCGGCCGGCCGCAGACGCGGCAGCGGTTACGCACGCGAATCTTGAACTTCGGCTTCCTGCGCATCTTTGCGAATTGAGACGTACGCGCCATCGTTTCTCCTCTATGCTGCGCGCAGCGGCACGCCCAACAGGCGCAGCAGCTCGCGTCCTTCTTCGTCGTTCCGCGCCGTGGTGGTCAGCGTGATGTTCATGCCCTTGATCTTGTCCACGCGCGTGTAATCGATCTCCGGAAACACCAGCTGATCTTTCAGCCCCAGCGTGTAATTGCCGCGGCCGTCAAAGGCGTTGGGCGAAAGCCCCTTGAAGTCGCGCACGCGCGGCAGCACCACGTTGCACAACCGGTCCAGAAACTCGTACATGCGCTCGCCGCGCAGCGTGACGCAGCAACCGATTGGCATCCCGCGCCGGATCTTGAAATTCGCGATGGACTTCTTCGCGCGCGTGATCACGGCCCGCTGGCCCGTGATTTGGCCCAATTCGACCGCGGCCACGTCCAGCAGCTTGACGTTCTGGCTGGCCTCGCCCAGGCCGATGTTGACGACAACTTTCGAGACCTTCGGCACGGCCAGCGCGTTCTTGAACCCGAAACGCTTCATCAGCGCCGGGACGGCTTCAGCACGGTAACGTTCGCGGAGTCGGCTCGACATTGCTCTTCAATCCTCGCCTTACTTTTCCAGCGTCGTGCCGCAACGGCGGCAGACGCGGACCTTCGTTCCGTCCGGCATCTGCTTGCGGCCGGTGCGCGTGTGCTTGGCGCAGGCCGGGCAAACCAGCATCACATTCGAGATCGCCATCGGGCTTTCGCGCTCCACCACGCCACCCTTGATGTTCTTCGCGGGATTCGCGCGGGTGTGGCGCTTGATGATGTTCGCGTGCTCGACCGTGATCCTTCGGGTGCGCGGATCGATCGAGAGCACACGCCCGGTCTTGCCCTTGTCGCGGCCGGAAATTACGCGCACTTCGTCCCCTTTGCGCAGGCCCGCGCTGCTTGGTCCGAGTTCCATTCGGCTCATATCGTTCACCAAACTTCCGGCGCCAGAGAAACGATCTTGGCGAATTTTTTCTCGCGCAACTCGCGCGCCACCGGCCCGAACACGCGCGTCCCTACGGGCTCGTTGGCTTCATTGATCAACACAGCCGCGTTATCGTCGAACCGGATGTACGTGCCGTCCTTGCGGCGATGCTCTTTTCTCGTGCGCACGACCACAGCCCGCACGACACTTCCCTTCTTGACCGCGCTGTCCGGAACGGCTTCCTTGACCGACGCCGTGATGACATCGCCCAGACCGGCGCGGCTGCCGACATCGCCACCCAGCGGCAGAATGCACATCAACCGGCGCGCGCCGGAGTTATCGGCCACCGTCAACCAGCTTCGCATCTGAACCATTGCCGCGCTCCTTCGATTTCCGGCGCTGTGGCGCTAAGTGGCTATTGTCCCGCGCGCCACGACTTCGTCCAGCCGCCAGCGCTTCAGCTTGGACATCGGCCGCGTCTCGACGATGCGCACCGTGTCACCCGGCCGCGCCGAGCCCTCTTCGTCGTGGGCATAAAACTTCTTCGTCACCCGGATCACGCGCTGGTACTGCGGATGCCGCACCAAGCGGGTCACCCGGACGACAATCGTCTTCTGCATCTTCGCGCTGGTGACCACGCCGGTCAGGTGCTGGCGCGGCCTCCGCGGTTTCCGCGACTCAGTTTCCATGCGACTCCTTCAACGCGCGCTCGCGCAGCAGTGTCTTGACGCGCGCGAGATTTTTCTTCGCAATGCGCAGCTTCGTTACGGCTTCCGCCTGGCCCGTCCGGAGCTGGAATCGCAATTGGAACACCTGCTCGGACAATTCCTTTTCCCGCGCGTGAAGCTCGTTGGTGTCCTGCTCGCGAAGTCCTTCCCCTTGCCGCGGCATCAGAGGGCTCCCGCGCGACTCACGATTCGAGTCGGAATCGGCAATTTGTGCGCCGCGAGTTCGAGCGCTTCCGTTGCGGTGGCCAAATCCACGCCGGCCATCTCGAACATCACCCGGCCCGGCTTCACCACGGCGACCCAGCGCTCCGGAGCGCCTTTGCCTTTGCCCATGCGGGTTTCGGCGGGCTTCTTGGTGAACGGTTTATCTGGGAAAATCCGGATCCAGAGCTTTCCGCCGCGCTTGATGAAGCGCGTGATAGCCACGCGCGAAGCTTCGATCTGCCGGTCGGTGATCCACGCCGCTTCCAAGGCCTTCAATCCATACTCCCCGAAGGCGAGATCGCCGCCGCGCCAGGCCTTGCCTCCCCGGCGCCCGCGCTGCTGTTTGCGGTACTTCACTTTCTTGGGCATCAACATCGTCGTCGTCCTTGAATTCCGGCGCTCAGCCCGCCACCGGCTGCGCCTGGCCTTTCGGTTGCCCGCCTTGCTCTCCGCGAGCCGGAATATTCTCGCCCTGATAAATCCAGCACTTCACGCCGATGACGCCGTAGGTCGTGTAGGCCTGCGCAAAACCAAAATCAATGTCCGCGCGCAGCGTCTGCAGCGGCAAGCGGCCTTGCAGATACCATTCCTTCCGCGCGATTTCGGCGCCGTTCAACCGGCCAGCGACGCGAACCTTGATGCCCTTGCAGCCGAACCGCAGGGCCGAGTCCACCGCCTTCCGCATCGCGCGGCGAAACGCCACGCGCTTCTCGAGTTGCAACGCAATCGACTCGGCGACCAGCTGCGCGTCGAGTTCCGGGCGATGCACTTCGAGAATGTCGATGTGCACTTCACGGCGCGTGCGCTTCTGAATCTCGTTCTTGAGCTTGTCGATCTCCGCGCCCTTGCGCCCGATGATGATTCCTGGTCGCGCCGTATACAGCCGGATGACGAGCTTATTGGCGGCACGCTCGATATCGATCGAACTCACTCCCGCCGCCTTCAACCGGTCTTTCAGCTGCCGGCGTAGAACCACGTCTTCGTGGAGCAAATCCGCGTATTCGCGGTCGGCGAACCAGCGCGATCTCCACGGTTTGTTGTAGCCCAGCCGGAACCCGTACGGATGTGTCTTCTGCCCCAAAGTCGCCTCCTACTTCTCTTTCTTCGGCTTGCGCATGCGCTTGGATCGGCCCACGAGGGCCTTGCGCGCTTTCTTGACCGCTCCGCGCACGCCCTTTTCCGATTCCGCTTCCGCCACCGCCGCGGCGACGCGTTCCTTCGCCGCCACGTGATGCTCTGCCACGGCAACGGTGATGTGGCTGGTGCGCTTCTGATATCGAAACGCGCGGCCCATAGGCGCCGGACGAAGCCGCTTCCACCGCGGCCCCTCATTCACAAAACAGCGCGAGACGTACAGCTCGTCCACGTCGAGCGAAGCGCCGGCGTCCTCGGCCTTGCGCTCGGCATTCGCAATCGCGCTGCGCAGCACTTTTTCGACGTCGCGCGACGCGCGCTTCCGCGTGAAGTGAAGAATCTGCAGCGCATCTTCGGCGCGATGCCCACGAATCAAATCCACCACCAGGCGCACCTTCTGCGGCGACATCCGGACGTGCTTGGCCATCGCCAGAGCTTCGATAACCGGGGCTGCATGCGTGTGTCGTTCGGTCGCCATCTCTTATGCCTTCGGGGGCGCCGCCGCCGGAGCCGCCCCGCCTGCGGCGGGCGCCCCACCGGGCGCCGCTCCCGGCGCGCCTGCCGTTCCTGCCGCTCCCGCTGGAGCGCCGGCAAGCATTGCCGCCCGTTCGAGCGCAGCCTTCACGGCGTGGCCCTTGAACGTTCTCGTCGGAGAAAACTCTCCAAGCCGGTGGCCCACCATCTGCTCCGTGACGTACACCGGCACAAACTTCTTGCCGTTGTGCACCGCGATCGTGTGTCCCACCATCTCCGGCAAAATCGTGGAGCGTCGCGACCACGTCTTGATGACTTTCTTCTCGTTGCGCGCGTTCAAGGCTTCCACCTTGTCGCGCAGGTGGTTGTCGATGAACGGTCCTTTCTTAAGCGAGCGTGGCATGGGAATCCTCTATCCTTCGACCCGGCGCAGCTTGATCCATTGCGCGCGCCGTACTTTGCGGAAACCTCGAACGGGCCCCGGCACGCGATGCGAAAGCGGGCAGAAGGGGCAGACAAACCGGGTGCCCTGCGCCAGCGGCGCCTTCTCGACTACTACGGCCCAGCCGGCCTTGCAAATCCGGTACATCACTTGCTGCGGAGGTTGCAGCACGGGCCTCGCCGCGGGCTTCGATGGAAGAGCCGCGTGGGCGCGCTTCGGCTGCCGCGACAGACGGCGCGCCGAGCTTCGTGTTGATCTGCGTCGCGTTTCACTCATTGTATATCTCTCTTCAACCCGCCGCGTCGGGTGCATTCTGTTTCTCCCGCTCCATTCAAACCGCTTACGAACAAGAACTCCTGCGTGCCCCTACGGCTTCCGCCGCTCGACGATCATGCGACTGCCGCGCTTGTTGCGCCGCGTCTTGGCGCCGAGCGTCGGGAAACCCCATGGCGTTTGCGGATGATTGCCCTTGACCCGCCCCTCACCACCCCCATGCGGGTGGTCCACCGGGTTCATCGCCACGCCGCGCACCGTCGGCCGAATGCCATGCCAACGCGTGCGGCCCGCCTTGCCATACGACACGTTCTCATGGTCGAGATTGCCGACCTGGCCGATCGTCGCCATGCAATCCAGCATGAATTTCCGAACTTCGCCCGAAGGCAATTTCACCAGCGCGATTTCGCCTTCCTTCGATAGCAGTTGCGCCGAGCCTCCCGCCGAGCGAACCACCTGCCCGCCCTTGCCGGGAGCCAGCTCCAGGTTGTGGAGCGGCGTTCCGGGCGGAATGAACCGGATCGGCATCGCGTTTCCCGGAAGAATGTCCGCGCCCTCGCCCGTCTGAACCGTCATGCCCACCTCGAGGCCCACCGGATGAAGGATGTAGCGCTTCTCCCCGTCCGCGTAATGCAACAAAGCAAGCCGAGCCGAGCGGTTCGGATCGTATTCGATGGCCGCAACGCGCGCCGGAATGCCCTTCTTCTCGCGCAGAAAATCGACCGCGCGG
>DASPOJ010000063.1:0-21620 GCA_035626055.1 Candidatus Methylomirabilota bacterium
ACAAAGAGAATCAGAGCCCGTGGCAAATCATCGAGCGGATCGCTCCTCGCTCGCCGCTGGAACTTTGCTTGCTCCCGCCGGTCTTTCTGGAGTACTACCTCAACGATGCCGGGGGATACGATGTACCTAGACATCCCTACGCGGCGCGGTCCGCTCGCCTCCCTTGAGACGTGACTCACGCCCGCCTAAACTGACCCTACAATGAATGGCGCAAATCCATACGCGCGGCAGGTCAAGGCCGTCCTCCGCGGAACCGTTGTCGAAGGCCGCGGCCACTTTTCGGTTCGACATTCCTGGCCCGTATTTCACACTGCCTACCGCAACGTCACGGGGGAAGATTTCGTCCTTGGCACTCTCAACGTAGACGTCTCCAAGATCGTCCCGATCCGCGAAGAGCGCAGAATCCGTTGGGCGGACATCGAAAAAACGGGCGCCCCCGTCGAATCCCGCTTTCGCCCGGAGGATTTCGCCCTCGAATCCTGTCTTGTGAACGGAATCCCGGCCTTCCGGATTCGCCCCTGCGCGCCCGGCGGCCCGCCGCTCGGCCACGGCGGTCATGGCGACCACATCCTCGAAATCATGTCCTCCCGCATAATTCCCGATGCTCGCCCCGGCGCAACAGTCGAGATCTCCCTTTTCAGAGAACTCACGTCGGCGGACTGATTCTCGAAAATTCCCTCCGCGCGCGAAATGCCTCAGGACGCTTTGGTCTTGCCCGCGCACCTGCTAGAATGCAGCTTACTTTCATCCGCATGAACGATTTCGGAGAAAAGCCGCGCATCGCCGTTGGCGCCGATCACGCCGGCTACCACCTCAAGGAGACTCTGAAGAAATTCTTGCAGGGCGCGGGTTACAGCGTGGATGACGACGGCACGTGGTCCGAGGAGTCGGTGGACTATCCCGATTTCGCCAAGAAGGTTGCGGATCGAGTCGCCAAAGGCGAGAATCAACTCGGCATCCTCGTGTGCGGCACTGGAATCGGCATGTCCATCGCCGCGAACAAGGTCGAAGGCATCCGGGCGGCGCTGGCGCACGATGCGATGACGGCGCGCCTGGCGCGCGAACACAACGATGCGAACGTGCTCACAATGGGCGGGCGCGTCGTGAACGACGTGCAGGCCGTCGAGATCGTAAGAGATTTTCTCGGCGCGAGATTCCTCGGCGGACGCCACGAGCGTCGCGTTGAGAAAGTGAACGAGATGGACAAAGAACGAGAGTAGCCGCGCCAATCCTGCAAGAAACAGAAAGGAACCCGCACGGATGAGCGAGATCGCACAATCCACCGACCGAATGACCGCGCCGCTTTGCGACGTGGACCCGCAAGTCGCGGAAATTCTGCGCGCCGAAGCCCAGCGCGAATCCACAGGCCTCGAGTTGATCCCCTCGGAGAATTTCGTCTCCGAGGCTGTGCTCGAAGCGATGGGCTCGGTCTTTACCAACAAATACGCGGAGGGCTCGGTCGGCAGGCGTTATTACGGTGGCTGCGAATTCGCCGATCAGGTCGAGCAGCTCGCGATCGATCGCGCCAGGCAACTCTTCGGCGCCGAGCACGCAAACGTCCAGCCGCATTCGGGCACGCAAGCCAACGTCGCCGTTTACATGGCGGCGCTCAAGCCGGGCGACACCGTGCTCGGCATGAATCTCGCCCACGGCGGCCACTTGACGCACGGCCATCCGCTGAATTTCAGCGGCATCATGTACAAGTTCGTCGCGTATGGGGTCCGCAAGGACACCGAAACGATCGATTACGACGAACTCGCGCGCCTCGCCGAAGAGCATCGCCCGAAGATGGTCGTCGTCGGCGCGAGCGCGTATTCGCGCATCATTGATTTCGCGCGCATGGCGGAGATCGCGCGTTCCATCGGCGCACTGCTATTCGTGGACATGGCGCACATCGCGGGCCTGGTGGCCGCGGGCGTGCATCCCAGCCCGATTCCCCACGCCGACTACGTCAGCACCACAACGCACAAAACTCTGCGCGGCCCGCGCAGCGGCCTCATTCTCTGCAGGGAAGAGCGCGCGAAGGACGTCGATCGCATTCTATTCCCCGGCACGCAGGGCGGCCCGCACATGCACATCATCGCCGCCAAGGCCGTCTGCTTTCTCGAAGCGATGCAGCCCGAATTCCGCGGCTATCAACAGCAAATCGTCAAGAACGCCCGTGCGCTCGCGACCGCACTCGCCGCCCGCGGCTTCCGCATCGTCTCCGGCGGCACCGACAATCATCTTTTTCTCGTGGACCTTTACTCGCGCGGTATCAAAGGCAAGGACGCGCAGCCCGCGCTCGATCGCGCCGGAATCACGGTCAACAAGAATGCGATCCCGTTCGATCCCACGCCGCCGATGGTGGCTGGCGGCATCCGCCTGGGCACTCCCGCGATCACGACGCGCGGAATGCGCGAGGCGGATATGGCCCCCATCGCCGGGTGGATCGCCGACGTGCTCACGCATCTCGGAGACGCCGAAGTCGAACGCCGGGTCCGCGCCGAAGTTGCCGCGCTCGCATCGCGGTTCCCGCTCTACACGCGCCGGTGGAAAGGGCCTGCGCGCTAAGTCGCGCTCTCTGATGCGCGTCGCGATCGATATCCGTCGCGCCGGGGACTTCGGCTTCGGCACCTACACGCGCAACATCCTTCACAACCTCGGGGAGATCGATCGCGACACTGGCTACCTGCTTATCGGCCAGCGCCGCCACTTCGAGCTTTGCTCGCCGCTGCCTGAAAACTTCGAGTTCTTCGAGTACCAGCCCGCGCCCGGATCGTTTCACACTCACTTCGCGCTGCCCTTCAAGATCCGCGGCCGCGTGGACTTGCTTCACATGCCCTGGTTTTACACGCCGGCGATCCCCCCGGCCAAAATGATCATCACCGTGCACGATCTTACCGAGTTGCTCCAGCCCGCGCGCGGCACCATGCCTCTCGTGCAGGCCGGCCGCCTTTTTTTCGCGCGCCGCGCTTTGCGCAAGGCTGCACGCATCATCACCGTCTCCCAGACTTCGCGGCGCGATCTCGCGCGCACCTTTACCGTGGACGAGGGCAAGATCGAAGTCATTTACAATGCCGTGGACGACGGCTTCCGCACCCAGCCGCTTTCACCCGACGCGGATCTCCTCCTCGAACGCCACGCGGCCACCGACCCCTACGTGCTCTACGCCGGCAGCATCAAGCAGCAAAAGAATCTCCCGCGCTTGATTGAAGCTTTCGCTGTCGCCAAGACTGAGCTGCAATCCCATCCCGAATACACGAATCTAAAGTTGCTGCTCATCGGCAACGCGCTCACCGAACATTCCGATCTGCGCCGGGCCGTCGTCCGCTCGCGCATTCGCGGCGACGTTCGGTTTCTAGGATTCGTGCCGCTGCCGGTGCTGCGCGTTTTCTATGCTCGAGCTCGGGCGTTTCTGTTTCCGTCTCTCTATGAAGCGTTCGGCTTCCCACCTCTCGAAGCCATGGCTCACGGCACACCCGTGCTGGCCTCGAACATTTCTGCCATGCCGGAAGTCCTCGGCGAGGCCGCGCTGCGCGTGAATCCGGAGAACGTCTTCGAGATCGCGCGCGGAATCGTGCATATCCTCACCGACGACGCACTCCGTCGCACTTTGATCCGCCGCGGTCACGAGCAGGTCGAGCATTATTCCTGGCGCCGCTCCGCCGAACAGGTCCACCAGGTCTATTGCGACGTCCTCAACGGCCGCCGGGGCGCGTCCCCATAGACCTTGCACGGCCTGGGAGCGCCGCTGCATGCTTGCCAGCCGCGCGGGAGTGCGAGTCTTCTTCGTTTCAATCCGCGACGATTTCCAGTTCCGCTACCGCGCCGACGCGAATCGCAAATGCCCGCACCGCCCGCCCTGCGTCCTCGCGCGGCGACACGATGAAGTAAGCCGCCTCGGGATAAAACGCCCGCTCGACGTCGCTCGCGGAAGGAGAATTGCCGCCCGAGGGATGCGAGTGGTAGATGCCGAGCATCTCCAGTCCCGCGCCGCGAATCTCGCGCATCAACCGAAACAATTCCTCCGGCGCGATTTCATATTCGCTCTCCGGACGCTGGGCGGCGTTTCGCGCCGGCAAAATCCGCGTGATCGCGGCGTGGCGTCCCGCCAGCAGGCCACAGCATTCCGCACCGCCGGCGCTGCGCGCCTGCTCCAGCATCGCTGCCAGGACGTCCTTGCGAACTCTGACTCGCTCCGGCACGCGGCCAGTCTACACGAGAAAACTCGCCGCGATGAAAGCCCGCGCTCTCCGCGCATGCCGACGCATTCCCTCGCGCCGGCGGCTGCTACTCGAACGGCTTCGGCGGAAGCAGGAATTGCATGCCGAAATAGCCCACGAAATATGGCTGGCCGTTGCGCGCGGGCGCGACGCTTCTTCCGGCCATCAGCAGGAGAATGAACGGCGGACGCAATTTGAAGCGAGCTCCCCCATCCATCGTCTGCTGGTTGTTTGAATGGTTGAAAGTCCCAAGCCCGTAGAACTCGGCGTCCAACTCCAACTTTTTCGTCGCATCGTATCCGACCACAAGCCCCGCAAGCCATCCGCTCGGCCCTAGATGAACCGCGTTGTAGCCGACTTCCCAGTTCACATCGATTGGGCCCAGCGGTTTCCTAAATTCCAGCGGCAGGATCAAGCTCGCGCCCGGCGGAGTGATGCCTCGCTGGACCGAATGATTGGGATTGTTGACCGAGAGCTGCGGGAAAAGAGAAATCTGGAGACCCGTGTTTCTGCTGTCGTAAAACCGCCATTTCACGCCGAGCTGGTCCTGCTCCAGGCCGAACCTTGCGGCCGCCGTGCCGTCCTTCACGCGCAACCAGGCGGTCTCCAAGGTCAGTTGGATTCGATCGCCCAGACCGTAATTGATGTCCACGTCCGGCACGTGAGACGTGGACTTCCCGCTGAATAAGAACGGCATGTATCCCAGATTGATTTCCCACTTCCGGCTGCCGGGCGTTCCTGGATCATTTGTGTAATACGGCGGCCCGCCCTGCGCCCTCAGCGCGGAGCAGCAACAACAGGACTGGAAAACCATCGCGCCGAGAAACAATAGAATCGAACGGCCCGTGGCCCGCTTTCCCATCACGCGTAACTCCAGCCCGACTGCCCGACGCAATCTCGAAGGGTCGTGCCCGCGCGGGCCGGGTGCCTGAATGATTGGCACCCGAAATTCATAACCGCCACGCCCAGTTGCCTCTTGCGGCAATTCGAGCACCTAATTCGAGGATTCTATGCACGTTCGGGGGTTAAGCTCAACGTAAACCACCTCTTCGGAGGTGGTGCTGCGAGGTGGATTCCGATGCAGGTATTCGATCGCGTGGATTCAGCGAGTGCCGGGAAAAGAGAATTCCAACTTGCCATCCTCTCGCTCGTCAGCATTTTGATTCTTGGCGCGGGCCTGGCCATCGTGATGTATCCGGATGTGACCGAGCACCCGGTTTATTTCAGCGCCACAACCACGAAAATTCTGTTCTTCAGCTTTTGCGGCCTGTGTCTCCTCCTGTTCGGGTATTTGCTGGACCGGCAACTCGTGGTGCGGCGGCTTCGGCGAGAGGTCTCGACCGCGAAATTACGATATTCCGAGCTCCACGTTCAGGCGAGTCAAGATCTGCTGAAAGCCCTGCCGGGGATGAGCCGATTTCAGGACCGGCTCTTGATGGAGTGCAAGAGATCGTCGAATAGCGGTGAAGGGCTCTCCGTCGTGGTTATCCGGCTGACGCCGGCCGCGGGCATCACAGATCCAGCAGAGGTCACAGCAACGATCGGTGATGCGGCCATGGCCATCTCCCGGAAACTCAAGCCAGAAGACTCGCTGTACAACTTCCTCCGTGGCGCATTCGGAATCATCCTTCATGGGATGAGCTCGCACGACGCGCGCCTGGTGGCGGCACGGATCTCGGACGGGCTGAGCGACGCCGCGGGCTCGGTCAACCGCTTCAACTCCGATATCAAGGTTTTCAACTATCCCAAGGACGCTGAAACGGCGTACGAACTGGAATCCGCCGTCACTTCTCTATTGCCTGATGACTCTCCTGCCGCGCTGAGTGTCGACGACCTGACCATCGAGCCGTCGAAGTAGCCTTGTCGGCCAAAGTCCCGCATCTGCGCCAAGCGCAAACGTGGGACACAGTCAAATCCATTCCTGATACCATGATTTAAGGTTAGCGTGTTGCGATTGCGTTGCCGTCACGACCGATCGAAACGCTGGCCGCCGCCCTATGCAAAACGGATGATCCGTCCGCTGGCAGCGCCCATTGAGGAGAAGCGATGTCACAGAGAGTGTGTCCCATATGGATCGGGTATCTCCTTGCGAGCCCGATCAGAAAGCTCATGCAGAATCCCCGGACAATACTTGCGCCGTACGTCAGAGAAGGGATGCAAGTCCTCGATTTTGGCAGCGCCATGGGCTTCTTCAGTATTCCTATGGCTCAAATGGTTGGGCCAGCCGGAAAGGTGATTTGCGTGGACATGCAGGAAAGAATGTTGAGGAGGCTCGAGAAGCGCGCTCGGAAAGCGGGAGTGGCAGGCCGGATCGAGACTCGCCTCTGTCCACAGAACGAGCCCGATCTGAAAGCGCTTTCCGGGACGCTTGATTTCGCATTGGTCTGGTACGTTGTCCACGAAGTCCCCTATCCCGCCGCTCTGTTTGCCGAGCTTTTCTCCGCCATCAAGCCCTCGGCGAGCGTTCTTCTGGGGGAACCCACGGGACACGTCGAGAAAGAAGACTTTGCGAGCACTCTTTTGGCAGCCCAGCAGCAAGGTTTCAGCGTGGCGGATACGCCGCGAATCTCGCGCACCTACACAGCCCTGCTCAAGAAGGAATCGAGGTGATGGTAAAGAGACCCCGACCCTCCCGAGAACAAGAACGGTCGGGCACACTCCCTCGCTTATGCGCAGCGCGCAAACAGGGGCCACCCTCGAAACCGCGCGCGGGCGAGTTGTCCAAACCAGGCATACAGAAGCGTCATAGCCGAAGCGCTTAGTTAACTCTTGAAGCATTTCAGGAACATTCCCAAGGAGTACAGGTAGGTTGGGGCGTAAGCTCGACGCATACCATTTCCTTGGAGTTAGTGCTCCGAGGTGAAACTCGTATGCGCGTCTTCGATCGCATGGAATCAGCAAGTGTTGAGAAGAGAGAATTCCAACTTGCCATTCTTTCGCTTGTTTGCATTGTGATCTTTAGCGTGGGTCTGGTCCTCTTCATGTATCCGGCCGTGGTGGAGCGTCCGCTTTATTTCAGTGCGGGAACCACCAGAATTCTGTTTTTCAGCTTTTGCGGGCTGTCTCTGCTGCTGTTCGGATACTTGCTGGATCGGCAACTCGTGGTGCGGCGGCTGCGCCGAGAAATCACGATAGCGCAAATGCGATATTCCCAGCTTCGCGTGAATGCGACGGAAGACCTGCTGCAAGTGCTTCCGGGCAGGAGCCGATTTCAGGATCGGCTCTCGATGGAGTTCAAGAGATCAGTGAATTGCGGCGACCCTCTCTCGGTGGTGGTGATCGTGCTAAAGCCTGCCGCGAGCATGACAGATCCAGCGGACGTGATGGCCACGCTGGGCGATGCGGTGAAGGCCATCTCCCGAAAAATCAGATCGGACGAGTCACTGCACAATTTTCTAGGCGGGGCGTTCGGAATTATTCTTCCTGGCAAAGGCATCCACTACGCGCGTCTGGTGGCGGCGCGGATCTCGGACGGGTTGAACGACGCCGCCGGTGCGGCCAATCGCTTCATCTTTGAGATTAAAGTTTTCAACTATCCACAGGACGTTCGGAGCGCACACGAGCTGAAGGAGGCGGTCGCTTCCCTCTTGCCGGGGAATTCTGCCGGCGTCGAAAGTGACGAGTATTCTCGCGTGAACGCTGAGCTGGCGAAGTAGCCGCGGCGGGAGACCCATCTTTGCGCTGCGCGCGAAGATGGCGTACTCTCTTACGCCATCCTGGGTGCCGTACTTTAGAAACGGTGCGTTGCGGCTTGGTTGGACTCGCAGATAATTGGAACGTAAGCCGCCCGCTCGGCCACCAATCAATTTGGAGGAAGAAGATGCCCAAATTTGTGATTGAACGCGAAATCCCCGGCGCGGGAAAACTCACTCCGGAGCAGATTCTCGCCATTTCGCAGAAGTCATGCTCCGTGTTGCGCAATATGGGGCCGCAAATCCAATGGCTGCACAGCTACGTCACCGACGACAAGATCTACTGCGTCTATATCGCGCCAAACGAAGAAGCCATCCGCCAGCACGCGCAACAGGGCGGCTTTCCGGCCAATCGCATTTCCGCCGTCCGCCGCATCATTGACCCCACCTCAGCCGAAGGATGAAATCGCGGGATCTGGCCACCCATTCTCGCCAGCGTGGATTGCGCACAGGAAGGCCGAACCTTTGCGCCTGCGCACAATGATGGACCACCGTTCGGACGCGGGCGGAGGCAAGCTCCGCCCCTACAGGGGATCTCTTGCGAGCGCGGTCAGGCTTTTTGCGGTGCGCGGCGGAGGAATGTGGGGACGTCCAGATCGTCGGCGGCGACGTCCTGCTGGTTGATGACTTCGTGCACGTTTTGGCGGACCTGGTCCACGACGCTGGGCCGCTCCTCTCCTGCCGGCAAGTGATCCGGACGCGACGCTCTCCACGTTTTCGGCATGTACGACGGGCGCTGGCCCTGCGAACGGCGCACGGCTTCACGGAATCCCGCGGCGATGACCGTGATTTTCACGGACTCTTTCATGGCGTCGTCCTGGACGGCGCCGAAGATGATGTTCGCGTTTTCGTGCGCGGCTTTCTGGATGATGGAGCTGGCTTCGTGGACCTCGTGCAGCGTGAGGCTGGACGAGCCAGTGACGTTGATGAGAATTCCCTGCGCACCCTGGATGGAATTGTCTTCCAGCAGCGGGCTATTGATGGCGCGGTTCGCGGCGTCAATCGAGCGATTCGAGCCGGAGGCGACGGCCGTGCCCATGACGGCGTAACCCTGGCCGTGCATGATCGTTTTCACGTCGGCGAAATCGCGATTGATGATGCCCGGGACGGTGATGATGTCGCTGATGCCCTGCACGGCCTGGCGCAGGATGTCGTCGGCGATGCGGAACGCCTCGAAGAAGCTCGTGCCGCGCTCGACCGTATCCATTAGCCGCTCGTTCGGAATCACGATGACGGTGTCCACGCAGCCGACCAGTTCCGCGAGCGCCTGCTCGGCCTGAACCATGCGGCGCCTGCCCTCGAACGAGAACGGCTTCGTCACGACGGCGACGGTCAGCGCGCCGAGTTCGCTGGCAAGCGAGGCCACCACGGGCGCGGCGCCGCTGCCGGTGCCTCCGCCAAGGCCGGCGGTGAGGAAAATCATGTCCGCTCCTTCGAGGGCCTCGATGATTTTCTCGGTGTCTTCGAGCGCGGCTTTACGGCCGATCTCGGGATTCGCGCCCGCGCCAAGCCCTTTTGTGAGCTTCGCGCCCAACTGCAATTTCACGGACGCCTGCGAGAGCTTCAACGCCTGCAGGTCCGTATTGGCCGCGATGAATTCGACGCCCTCCACCTTGGCGCGAATCATGCGGTTCACCGCGTTCGAGCCGCCCCCGCCGACGCCGATCACTTTGATCCGCGCGCCCTGGTTGTGGTCGTCGCTGAACGACATTCGAATGCCTATGTCCTTTGCCGTCATGCCTCTCTCCCCCGATTCTCGCCGGACGCTTTTCCCACCGATCCCCTACGAGCCCGCGAACATGCTCTTGAATTTTCCCATCAGCGTTCGCTGCTGCGCGGGCGCTTGCCGTCGGGCGCGCGCCACGTACATCAGCAGTCCTACGCCGGTGGAGTATTCGGGCCGGGACAACTCTTCCGGCATAAATCCGAGTCCGTGCGGCGACGCCAGCCGCACCGGCAAACTGAATGAGTGTTCGGCCAGTTCGACGAGGCCTCGCAGGCGCGCGCCGCCGCCCGAGAGCACCAGCCCCGCGGGAATCTGCGTGTCGAGCCCGGCGCGGCGCAGGTTGTCGCTGATGAGCGCGAGCAATTCCTGGGCGCGCGGTTCGACGATCTCATGCACCATACGCGAAAAAATCGTGCGCGGCGGACGGTCGCCAACGCTGGCGATCTCGATGGCGTGGTCCTCGCCACGCAACTCGCGCCACGCGCAGGCCTGTTCGCGCTTCACTTTTTCGGCTTCGGGGATCGGTGTGCGCAGGCCGACGGCGAGATCGTTCGTGAAATGATCGCCTCCCACCGGGAGCGCGTCCGAATGCCGCACGACGCCGCCGGTGAAAACAATCAACTCCGTAGTGCCGCCGCCGATTTCGACCAGGCAGCAGCCAAGCTCTCGTTCGTCCGGGGTGAGGCACGCTTCGGCCGCGGCCAGCGGCTCAAGCACCGTGTCGGCGACTTCGACGCCAGCGTGATTGGCGGCGATAACGACGTTCTGCATCGCCGTGGCGGAGCACGTCACAAGGTGCACGTCCGCTTCGAGGCGCTGCCCGACCATGCCCAGCGGATCGCGAATGTTGCTCTGCGCGTCGAGCAGAAATTCCTGCGGCAGGACGTGCAGCACGGCGCGATCTTCCGGCAGCGTGACGCCGCGCGCCGCGTCTACCGCGCGCTTGACGTCTTCGCGCTCGATGTCGCGCGGGCGATTGCCGAGCGTGATGCCGCCGCGCGAATTCACTCCGTGGATGTGGCTGCCGCCGATGCCGACCACGGCGCGCTCGACGGGCACGCCGGCCTCGTTCTCCGCCGCCTCGAGCGCGCGCCGAATCGAGCTCGCCACGCCCTCGAGATTCACGATCAGGCCCTTGCGAATCCCCTTCGAATCCGCCGCGCCCATCGACAGAAAACGGAGTCCCGCTTCATCCCACTCGCAAATCAGCGCGCACGTTTTCGCGCTGCCGACATCGAGCGCCGCCAGATGCTTGTCCTTTTTCGCCAAGCTGCCGCTCTCCCCTTGCAACTCCCCTGGCCCCAAACTCGCACTGCACAAGTACTGCTCACTTCACGCCCGCTTCGTCCGCGGGCATCGCGCGCGCCGAAGTTCCGCTTTCCGGATTCACCACCACCTGCCGCGCGAATCGCAAATCCACCGAATCCACGCGTCCCGCGCTCTGGCGCCACTGGTCGATGTTTTCTGTCAGAAGGCGATAGCGATTGCCAAAGTCGGAATCGCCGAAATGCACCAGCACCGGCCCGTCCTCGTTCCCGATTCCGGTGAGGGTTGCTCGAACGTCCTGCTCGTCGGAAAGATCAGCTTCGCTGACGTGGTCGGCCGCGTCCGAGCGCACGATTTCGATCTCCTTCATGAATTCGGCGAACATCTTCATGCGCAGCGCGCGGGCGTCCGCCGGGGTGGAATCCGAAATCCCGCTCACCACCGGAAAATGAAATTCCGCGGATAGAGGGCGGTCGAGAATCACGCCGTTCGCGTCAATCAGCGCAAGATCGTTCGGCAAGCGGAGAAAAGCGATCGGCGTGCGCTCGACGAGTTCGACGCGAATCCGATTCGGCAAGTCGCGCTTGACCCAAACTTGCGCCACCCACGGCATCGCCGCCAATTCTTTGCGCCGGTCCTCGAGCGGCACGCGCAGTACGCTGCGGCCGAGATCGGGAACGAAGGCCGCGGCCACGGTCGCGCCCGGGACGAAATGATTTCCCGTGACTTCGACCTGATCGAGGCTCGCGAGCCGCACCGCCGGCGAAAATAGGAAGAATCGTGCCGCCACACCGAGGACAAAGACGCCCGCCAGCGTCACGGCGCCTCCCACGAGGACGCGGCGATAGATCGGCCAGGTCTTGCGGCCGAACTTGCGGCGCACCTCGACGGGCTTCTGCCGGCGAAGGTAGCGCGGCTCGTCGTCGTTCAGCGCTTCCGGCGGGAAATTGTCCGGCTCTTTGACCATCACTTCTTCCACACTCATTCGTTCCAAACTATGACCTCGGTCTCCAGGGTGACGCCGTACGCCTTGCGCACGCGTTCGCGGACTTCCGCGATCAGCGCGAGCATGTCCGCAGCGGATGCGCGCCCGGCGTTGACAAAGAAATTAGCGTGACGATCGCTCACGCGCGCATCCCCAACGTTCAGGCCCTTGAGGCCCAATTCATCGATCATGCGGCCGGCGGATGCGCCCGGCGGATTCTTGAAAATACACCCGGCGCTCTTCTGGTTCAGCGGCTGGCTGGAACGCCGCTTCTCATTGCAGATGCGAATCCCTTGGAGAATTTCGAGGAACGGCTTGGAGGGGAGCTCCAATTTCACCGCCAGCATAATATCATCGGGCGCGAAGGAAGTGTGCCGATATTCAAAAGAAATCTCGGCGCCCCGGAGCGTCTCGATCTTGCCCGCGGCGGCGCGGAACACTTCCACTTCGCGCACGTAAGAACCGATTTGCGTGCCGTATGCGCCGGCGTTCATCCGCAGCGCGCCCCCCACCGTTCCCGGCACGCCGATTAGCCCCTCCATGCCGCCGAGGTCGCGTTTGGCGCAGGTCGTAACCGCGCGGCCGAGATCGGCCGCGGCGTCTATCCAAACGAAATTGCCTTCGATGCGGATGTCGGGGTCGCGGCGCGCGAGTTGCAAAACGATCCACGGCAATTCGCCGTCCGGAATCAGGAGATTCGTGCCGCCGCCGATAAAGCGATACGGAATCGCGGCGGCGCGCAATAGGCGGACGAGTTCCGGCAGCGACTCGTGTTTCCGAATGAGGAGCAGGTCCGTGTTGCCGCCGATTCCGAGCGAAGTGCGCTCGGCTAGCGAAGCACCGGCGACGCGTTCGACCCCGAGAGCGGGCAATGCGGCGAGCAAATTGGCGTCAGTGAGTCGCATGGCCGGGGGTATCCCGCGCTCCAATGAGCAACAGCAGCTCGCCCGCGGCGCGGCCGACGTTGCCCGCGCCGATCGTGAGAATCGCGTCGCCCGGACGCGCGCGCCGGAGCAGCGATTCGATTCCGTCCTGCAGCGTGCCGCAGTGCACGACGTCCTTGTGCCCGGCGGCGCGAATCGCTTCGGCAAGGGCCTCGCTGGTGACGCCCGGGATGGGCAGCTCGCTCGCGGGGTAGATATCGGTCAGAACGAGCAGATCGGCCTGATTGAACGCCTGGCAGAAATCGTTCCACAAAGCTTTCGTGCGCGAGAAGCGGTGCGGCTGGAACAGCACGAGCAGCCGGTCGTAGCCGCATGCGCGCGCCGCTTCGAGCGTGGCGCGAATCTCGGTGGGATGGTGGCCGTAATCGTCAATCAGAGTGACGCCCTGGACGGCGCCCTTGATCTCGAAGCGCCGCCCCACCCCGCTAAATTTTTCGAGGCCCTCGCGAATCAGATCGGCGGGAACGTCCAGGTGCAGTGCGACGGACGCGGCCGCCGCGGCGTTACGAACGTTGTGAATTCCCGGCGGGGCGCTCAAATGGAAGCGGCCGAGATCATCGCCGCGATAGCTCAAGCGGAAATCGCTTTCGAGACCGAGAAGCTGCACGTCGCTCACGACGACATCGGCCTGGCTCGAAGTGCCGTACGTGATCACCGGCCGCTGCACGCGCGGGAGAATCGCCTGCACGTTCGGCTCGTCCAGGCAGAGCACGACAGCGCCGTAGAACGGCACGCGATTGACGAACTGCACGAAGGCGTCTTGGATTTCCTCGAGCGAGGCGTAGCAGTCCAGATGCTCGCGGTCGATGGTGGTGACGACGGCGACGACCGGCGTCAGAAGCAGGAACGAGCGGTCGCTTTCGTCGGCTTCGACGACCATGTACTCGCCGCGGCCCAGGCGCGCCGTCGCGCCCACGTGATTGACGCGGCCGCCGACAACGAACGTGGGATCCAGTCCGGCGGCCGCGAGCACCGAGGCCGTCATCGAAGTCGTAGTGGTCTTGCCGTGCGCCCCGGCCACTGCGATTCCGTATTTCAGGCGCATCAGCTCGGCCAGCATCTCGGCGCGGGGAATCACGGGGATTTTCAGCCGCGCGGCCTCGAGCAATTCGGGGTTATCGCGGCGAATCGCCGAACTTGCGACGACGACGTGCGCGCCCTGAACGTATTCCGCGCGGTGGCCTTCATGGAATTCGGCGCCTAGATTTTGCAGCCGTTCGGTGATCGCCGAGGATTTCGCGTCCGAACCGGAAACCGAATAGCCGAGCGTGAGCAGGACCTCGGCGATTCCGCTCATGCCGATGCCGCCGATGCCGACCATGTGGATGCGCCGGAACTTGTGAAACGTCGTCATCATGTTTGCGCCACCTGCTCGATCAAATTGACGATGTCGCGCACCGCATCCGGCCGCGCGAATCCCTTCGCACGCGCGGCAAGCTCCGCGAGGCGCGCGGGTCGATCGAGAAGCGAAAAAATCTCCTGCGTGAGACGTTCCGGGGAGAGCTGGGGCTCGGGAATCAGCCGCGCGGCGCCTGCGCGCTCGAATTCCTGGGCATTGCGCAACTGGTGGCTATCGGCGGCGGCGCCGAACGGGATAAAGATGGCGGCGCGTCCGGCGGCAGCGAGTTCCGCCGCGGTGATGGCCCCGGCGCGGCAAACGATCAGATCGGCCCGGGCGAATTGCTCCGCCATGTTGGCGATGAAAGGCAGGACCTCCGCTGCGATTTCGCGGCTCTTGTACGCCGCGCGCACCGAATCATAGTCGCGCTCGCCGGTCTGGTGAACGATGGAAATCTGATTTTTCCGCGCGGCGAGCCGGTCGAGCGAGTCCACGACGGCGCGATTGATGCGCGAGGCGCCCTGGCTGCCGCCCGTGATGAGGAGGCGAAACGGCGGCTCGGGGCGCCGCAACGGCGCGCGAAAAAATTCCGCGCGCACCGGGCATCCGGTGAGAACCGCTTTGCGCCCGAGGCGCTCGGCCTGCGCGGGATAGGCCGTGGCCACGCGCGTGACCATGGTGGCGAGCACGCGATTCGTGAAGCCCGGCTCGGCATTCGGCTCGAAGATCACCGTCGGCAAACTGCGCCAGACCGCCGCTAACATCACCGGCCCGGCGGCGTAACCGCCCACGCCGAAGACGGCGCCATACCGGCGGCGGCGGAGAATCGCCGCGGAGTCCCAAAGGCCCGCCGGCAAAAGCGCAATGTTCTTCAAGAGCGTCATGCCGCCAAGTCCCTTCCAGCCCGCCGAGCGAATCATCTCAAGCGGCAGCCCCGCCGCCGGGGCCAGTTTCCTTTCCAATCCGCGCTCGGTCCCCACGAAGACAGCCGCGCGCCCCGCGCCGCGCGACATCCATTCGCGCGCCACCGCGAGCGCCGGAAACACGTGCCCGCCCGTACCGCCTCCTGCGATCAGTAGCTCCAAATCGTCTCACTCCGCGCGGCGCGATCAGTCCGTTTGTTGGCTGATATTCAGGAGCACGCCGGTGGCCAGGAGCATCACCACCAAGCTCGATCCGCCGTAACTGATGAACGGCAGCGGTATGCCCTTGGTCGGCATCATGCCCAGCACCACGCCGACATTGATCAGCGCCTGGCTCACGACCATGGCCGTGATGCCCACCGCGACGAACCGGCCGAAGTCGTCTTGCGCGCGCAGGGCGGCGCGAATGCCGCGCCAGCCATATACGGCGAAGAGCGCCAGCACGAACGCGGCGCCGAGAAAACCAAGTTCCTCGCAAATCACGGCGAAGATAAAATCGCTGCTCGCTTCCGGCAAATAGAAAAGCTTCTGTTTGCTCTCCATAAGGCCTACGCCGGTGAATCCGCCGGAGCCGACCGCGATGAGCGATTGCAGCAATTGAAAGCCGTGCCCTTGCGGATCGGCCGACGGATTCAGGAACGCAATCACGCGCTCGTAGCGATACGAGCGATCCAGGATCAACGCACCGACCGCTGCCAAGCTCAAGACCCCGGCGGCGCCCACGTAGGTCCAGGAAAGGCCCGCGGCAAAGAAAATCGTGAAGGCGACCAGGCAAATCGCAACCGCCGTGCCGAGATCGGGCTCGAACACGACCAGCGCCACCAGGAGAAGAACCGACCCGAGCGCCGGCAAGAGCGTGCGGTGCCAGTGGTTGATGCCGAAACTCGGCGGACGGCGCCGCAATTCCAGAAACCACGCGAGAAAAAATATCACCACGAGCTTGGCCAGTTCGGACGGCTGAAGACTCGCGGGCCCGACGCGAATCCAGCGATGCGTGGCGTGCGAACGGTCCAGAAAAAACACGCTCACCAGGAGAACCAGAACAACGAACATGCCCGTGAAGAGGAACGACGGCTGGCGGAACTTGCGGTAATCGAGATTCATCAGGCCGAGCATGCCCGCAAGCCCTACGGCGAGCCACAAGACCTGGCGCAGGAGGAAGTGATAGCTGCTGCCGAACTGCTCGCGAGCCGTCATCGCGGAGGAACTGAACACCATCACGGCGCCGAGCAGGCAAAGCGCGACCGTCGCGAGGAAGAGCCAGCGGTCGGTCTGGAGGCCGCGCGGCACGCTCACTCCTTCTCGGCCAGCGCGCCGTCGGAAAGGGGTTCCTCGAGACGGTGGACGAGCTGCTTGAAGACGCGGCCGCGATGCTCGTAACTCTCAAACTGGTCGAAACTCGAGCACGCGGGCGCCAACAGAACCGTCTCGCCGGAATGCGCGCGCTCGAACGCGATTCCCACGGCACGGTCGAGCGTGCCCGCGCGGACGACGGGCACGACGGCGCGAAGTTGCGATTCGATTTTTTCCGCCGCGGCGCCAATCAGGAGGACCAGGTGCGCGCGTTCGCGCAGCGATTTCCTCAGGATGCCGTAGTCGCTGCCCTTGTCCTTGCCGCCGAGGATCACGATCAAGCCGCCGGGAAACGCGTCGAGGGCCTTGAGCGTGGCGTCCACGTTGGTCGCTTTCGAGTCGTTGTAATACGAAACGCCGGAAATCTCGGCGACGAACTCGATGCGGTGCTCGACGCCGGCGAAACTCTTCACACCCGCAGCGATGGCGGACGGCGGCGCACCCACGAGAACGGCTGCGGAAACGGCGGCGAGGACATTTTCGACGTTGTGATCGCCGCGCAGGCCGATGTCGCGGCGGCGCAGGAGAACAGTTTCGACGCCTTCGCGGCGAAATACGATCTCGTCGCCGCGGAGATACGCGCCGCTGGCGATGCGCTTCGACCGGCTGAACCAGAATAACTCCGGCCTCGGCGGGGCGTACTGCGCGGCGCCGGGATCATCGGCATTTATGACCGCGGCATCCTGCTCAGTTTGATTCTCGAACAAGCGCGCCTTCACGCGGCTGTACGCTTCGAGAGAGGCGTGGCGATCGAGATGATCGGGGGTGACATTCAGGAGCACGCCGACGTCCGGGCGAAACTCCTGAATGATTTCGAGTTGAAAGCTGCTGACTTCCACGACCGTCACGCTGGAATCGCTGGTTTCGGTGACGCGCGAGATCAGCGGCGTGCCTATATTGCCGGCAATTATCGTCGGAATGCCCGCGGTTTCGAGAATGTGCCCGGCAATCGCGGTTGTAGTAGTCTTGCCGTTCGATCCCGTGATGGCGACCATGCGCCCGCGAAGAAAGCGTCCCGCCAGTTCGATTTCGCTCCAGACGGGGATTTGCTCGGCGCGCGCGGCCACGAGCTGCGGCAGGCTCTGGGGTACGCCGGGACTGGGAATGATCAAATCCTGATCGAGAAATGTGGCGGCGCTGTGTCCGCCGAATTCGAGCGCGCAGCCGGCCTCGCGGAGTTTCGCCGCGGCTTCCGCCATTTGCTCTTCGGAATGCTCCTCGCTAGCCGTAACGCGCGCGCCGCGCCCCGCGCAGAACAAGGCCGTCGCCAGGCCGGTGCGGGCCAGGCCCACCACCAAAACGCGCTTGCCAGATAATTCGATCCCAGGCCTCACGCACTCACCTCAACTTCAAAGTGGTCAACGAGAACAACGCGAAGACCATCGCCACGATCCAAAAGCGCACGATGATTTTCGATTCGCTCCAACCCAGCATCTCGAAATGATGGTGCAACGGGGCCATGCGAAAAACGCGTTTGCCGGTCAAGCGGAAGGACCCGACCTGCAAAACGACCGACAGCAGTTCGAGCACGAACACCCCGCCGATCGAAAACAATAATATTTCCTGTTTGATAGCGACGGCGATCACGCCGATCGTGCCGCCGAGCGCGAGCGAGCCAACGTCTCCCATGAAAATTTCGGCGGGATGCGCGTTGTACCAGAGAAAACCGAGCGACGCGCCCACCAGCGCGCCGCAAAAGACGGTCAATTCGCCGACCTGCGGGAGATGCTGGATGTCGAGATAGGCCGAAAATCCGGCGTGGCTCGTAATGTACGTGAGGACCGTGAGCGCGCTGGCGGCCACGATGACGCAGCCGATGGCCAGACCGTCCAGACCATCGGTGAGATTGACGGCGTTCGAGGAGCCGGCAATCACGAGCACGACAAACACAAGGAACGGCAGGTACGCGAAGGCCGAAAGCAACCCGTGGCCGCGCAGATGGTCCACGACGAGATCGGGATGAAATTTCTTGATGAACGGCACGCTGAGCTGCGTGGAATAAACTCCTTCCAGCGTGAGGCGGAGCAGCGTGACGCCGACGATGAGGGCCACGATAACTTGCCAGAAGAATTTCAGCTTGCCGGTGAGGCCAAGATTTCGACGGCGAAGAACCTTGTGGTAGTCGTCCATGAAGCCAATTGTGCCGAAGCCCACGAGCGCGAACGTGGCGAGAAGGACGTAAGGGTTTTCCAGGTCCGCCCAGAGGAGCACGGGAACGAACGTCGCGAGCACGATTAGCACACCGCCCATGGTGGGCGTGCCGGCCTTGGACTGGTGGCTCTGCGGGCCTTCTTCGCGGATGAATTGCCCGATCTGCAACTCGCGAAGCCGCCGAATGGCCCACGGCCCAAGCACGAGAGTGAGGAGCAGCGCCGTCAAGCTGGCCATCGCCGTGCGAACCGTGATGTAACGAAAAACATTCAGCGCATGGAAGTGGCGCTCGAGCACGCGGTAAAACAGCCAGTAAAGCATCTCAGGCACGCTCCCCCGCCGCGGGACTCGCGGCCGAATTCGCCGCGGGCTCGGACTCAACGGCGTAGCGGGCTTCGAGCGCTTCGACGATGCGCTCCATTTTCACGCCGCGCGAGCCTTTGACCAGCAGCACGTCGCCGGGCGCGACCAGGCTGGCGATCGCTTTCGCGGCATCCCCGGAATCTGCAAAAAATTCAGCGCGCGCGTCGGGCTGCCCGGCTTCGATGGCGCCGCGCACGAGCTGCGCGGCGTCGCCTTGCACTCCGATGATCCAATCGAGGTTTCCTCTGGCGCCGGCGCGGAGGCCGGCTTCGTGATGAAGTTCGGCCGAGCGCGAACCAAGTTCGAGCATTTCGCCGGCGATGAGAATCCGGCGGTGGGCCTCGGTGTGGCTCGCTAGCAAAGTGATCATCGCGTCGAGCGCGAGAGGATTCGAGTTGTAGCTGTCGTTGATCACGGTGAAGCCCGCCGCGAAATGCACTACTTGCCCGCGCATCCCCGCCGGGCGCAGCCGGGGAAAAACATCAGCCGCTTCGGCGGCGCCGACGCCCCAGACGCTCGCCGCTGCGAGCGCGGCCAGGGCGTTTTCGACGTTATGGCGTCCGCCAAGGGCAAGATCGAGGCGCGCGCTGCCGCCAGGAAATATAAAATCGAACGACGTACCGCCATCGCCGCAATCCTCGATTTCGGCCGCGCGGAAATCGGCCGTTGGCGAAGCGCCGAATGTCACTACCCGGCCCGGCGCGACGCGCGCAAAGGTGGCGACGCGTGGATCGTCTGCGTTCAAGACTGCCACGCTCCCCGAGCCCGGCAGGCCTTCGATCAATTCGCGCTTAGCGAGCGCGATTTCGTCCACCGACGCGAAAAACTCCAAATGCACGGGAGCGACGCGCGTCACAACGCCGACGTCCGGCTGGGCGATCCCGGCGAGCCGACGCAGTTCTCCGGCGTGCGACATTCCCAACTCTACCGCGGCCGCCTCGTGCGTTTCTTCCAGGCGCAGCAGCGTGAGCGGCAGCCCGAACTCATTGTTCAAGTTCCCTTCCGACTTCAAGACTGTGAATTGCGCCGCGAGCAATGCGGCCAAAATTTCCTTCGTGGTCGTCTTTCCGACCGAGCCTGTAATGCCCGCGAGTTTCCGGCCCCATTTGCGGCGCACGGCGCGCGCGAGCCCCTGAAGCGCCGCCAACGTGTCGTCCACGGGGATGAGCCGCCCGCGGAGCTGCGCCGGGAATTCGGCCATGCGTCCGCGCGCCACGACCGCACCCAGAGCGCCGCTTTCCAGTGCGGCAGCCACAAAACTGTGTCCGTCGTGACGCGGTCCTTGTATTGCCACAAACAGCTCGCCGCGACCCACGGTGCGAGAATCAATCGAGACGCCGGCCAGCCGGGCCACGGGGTCGAGCCCGGCGGGCGGCGCAACATCCAGTGCGCCAGCCACTTCCCCAACCGTCCACCGCATAGTCTCCCCAGCGGGCTGATTTTCACCGGTTTCGAGTCACCTCGGTTGAACGCCCCGCCCCGGGCATTCCGCTACGGGGCCTCCGATGCCAGCTGCACGGCGAGGGCCCCTGCGAACGAATCAGGTGCCGTAGCCATTCTTGCGCAGCCATCGGCGCGCGAACTCGCGATCGTCGAAATCAATCGTGCGGTCGCCCAAGACTTGATACGTCTCGTGGCCTTTGCCCGCGAGCAGGACGATGTCGCCCGGGCGCGCCGCTTCGAGCGCGATGGCGATGGCGCGCTCGCGGTCAAGCTCGATGCGATAGTTCGCGCCCGTCTGCGCCGAAAGGCCGGAGCGCTGCAATCCGACAACAGCGTCGTTGATGATGCGCAACGGATCTTCGCTGCGCGGATTATCGCTCGTGAGCACCACGAAATCGCTGGCGCGGCCGGCGGCTTCTCCCATCAGCGGACGCTTGGCGCGATCGCGATCGCCGCCGCAGCCGAACAGGGTGATGACGCGCCCGGCGGCATCCAACTCGCGCGCGGTAGCGAGAAGATTGCGCAGCGCGTCGTCTGTGTGCGCGTAATCCACAACGACCAAGAATGGCTGGCCGAGGTCGACGCGCTCGAATCGCCCGGGGACCGCCGCCAATTGTGCGATGCCCGCTTCAATGGCGGGCGTTTCAACGCCCAGACCGATCGCGGCGCCGATCGCGGCGAGAATGTTGTAAACGTTGATGCGGCCCACGAGGGGTGAATGAACATTCACCCGGCCCACGGGCGTTTCGGCGACGAATTCGAGGCCGGACATCGCGAGCGAAAACTTGCGCGTCGAGATGTCGGCTGCGCGCAAACCGTAGGTCAGCGTGCGGCCCGCAAGCCCCGCTAATTGCTCGCCATAAGCATCGTCGGCGTTAATGACACCCACTCCGGGCGCGCCCTCGCCTGTGCCTTCAAAGAGGAGGTGCTTTGCGGCGAAATAGGCCTCGAACGTCTTGTGATAATCGAGATGGTCGCGCGTGAGATTCGTGAAGACCGCCGCCGCGAACGAGCAGCCCCAGAGGCGATCCAGTGCGAGGGCGTGCGAGCTGGCCTCAAGCACTGCGTGTGTGCCGCCCTCGCGCACCTCCTGGGCAAAATACGCTTGCAGGTCGAGCGATTGGGGCGTGGTTGTGGTCGCGGGGAAAGTCGCGGAAGGCGTACGGTACTGGATCGTGCCGAACAGCCCGGTCCGGCGGCCCGCCCTGCGCAGGATGGAATCGATCAGGT
>DASPOJ010000064.1:0-9154 GCA_035626055.1 Candidatus Methylomirabilota bacterium
GTCCTTACGCACGGCCTGTGGCAGCGGCGCTACGGAGGAGATCCGGCGCTTGTGGGGCGAAGCATCCTGATCGACGGCAAGCCGTACACAGTCATCGGAATCCTGCCCGCACGATACGACCACGTCTACGGCACGGCGCGCGAGTACGACCTATGGATGCCGATGACTCTGGCGCGCAATCAAGCGACGCGCAAGGTGGACTCGCTGATCGTGTACGGGCGGCTGCGTGACGGCGTCACGCTCGGGCAAGCGCAGGCGGAGATGGAGGGGATTTTCGCGGGGTTGCGGCGTGAGTATCCGGATACGAACGCGGACATGGGGATTCACGTCGTGCGAATTCTGGATGATGCGGTGCATACGGCCCGGCCGCAACTGCTGCTGTTGCAAGGTGCGGTCGGACTCGTCCTGCTGATCGCCTGCGCCAATGTCGCGAGCTTGCTGCTGGCGAAGGCCGCGGCCCGCGAGAAGGAAATCGCGATTCGCCGCGCGATGGGCGCGGGTGCGTGGCCGATCGTGAGACAGTTGTTGACGGAAAGTTTGCTGCTCGCGTTCCTTGGCGGCTTCGCGGGCGTTTGGATCGGCGAGCTTGGGCTGACCGCGCTGCGGCGCGTCGGCAAGGCCGCGGGGCTCTTCCAAATCCCGCGGCTGCAATTGGCAAGTCTCGACCTGCGCGCGCTCTGGTTCACGCTGGCGGTTTCCGTGGCGACGGGCGTGCTTTTCAGTATCGCGCCGGCCATCAGCATCCTGCGGAGAAATTTGAGCGAGCCGCTGAAGGAAGGCGGCCGATCGGCCGCGACGGGGATTCGTGCGCGCAGATTCCACAATACGGTCGTCGTCCTGGAGGTTAGCGTATCGCTGCTTCTGCTTGCGGGAACGGGACTCCTGCTGCGAAGTTTTCTGAGGCTGCTGGATACGAGTCCCGGTTTCCGGCCGGACCATGTGCTAACGATGCAACTCTGGCTCCCGCAGAACAAGTACTCGGATTCCGCGCGTATGGAGCAGTTCGGCCGGGAAATGCAAGAGCAGGTGGGAGCGTCGCCCGGCGTCGCATCGGCCGGCACAACCGATTTCTTGCCGCTGAGCGGATGGGCGAGCCTCTTGAACTTTGCCATCGAAGGACATGCCACGCCGGCCGGTCACTCGGCGCCTTACGCGGACTATGCCGTGGTTTCGCCCGGTTACTTTCGCACCATGGGCATCCCAATGGAGCGGGGGCGCGAATTTTCGGCGTCGGACGACGCGAACGGCCCGGGTGTCGCCATCCTGAGCCAGACTGCGGCTGAATCCTATTTCGCGGGACGCGACCCGATCGGACAGCGGATCACGCTGCAAATCTCCGAAGGTTACCAGCCGTGGCGACCGAATTTTCGGATGGATGCGCTCACCATCGTGGGTATCGCGGGAGACGTTCGGGAATGGCAATGGGGCGACCCAAAAATCCCCATGGTCTATTTGCCGGTGCTGCAGGATCCGTCGCCGCTGTTGAACCTCGTCGTCCGCACTCGGAACGACGCGTTGTCCGCGGCGCCGCAAGTGCTTGCCGCGATCCAGCGTGTGGATCCGGAGCAGCCGGTCTTCGAGATCAAGACGATGGACGACTATTTGGATGAAGCGGTTGGAATGCGGCACTTCGAGGTTCTCCTGCTGGGCCTGTTTGCGGCAATCGCGGTGGGGCTGGCAGCCGTGGGACTCTACGGTGTGATGGCGTTCAGCGTCAGCCAACGCTCGCAGGAGATCGGCGTGCGCATGGCGCTCGGTGCGCAGCCCGCGGACGTGCTGCGCATGGTGCTGAATGAGGGATTGTCCCTTGCGCTTTGGGGTCTGCTTGCGGGAGGAATCGCAGCGGTCGGCGTGATGCGGATGCTACAGGGTGAACTGTTTGGCGTGCAGATTTGGGATCCGGTGACGTACGTGTGCGTCGCGGTGCTTCTGATGGCGGTCGCAACTCTGGCGTCGCTGATTCCCGCGCGCCGTGCGACGCGCGTGGACCCTCTCGAAGCGCTGCGGTACGAATAGCGGTCCGGGCCCATCTCAAGGTCCCGCCGGCTATCTATTCCAAGCCGATTCTTAATTCGCCACGAAAACTACTCCGAGCCCGGCAGGAGCGTGAACAATTCCGGCATCTCGATGCGGATGCGCGTCCCTTCGCCTTCGCGGCTCGAGATGTCCATCCGGAAATCGCCGCCGTAGAGAACACGAAGGCGTTCCTGAACGTTGCTGATGCCAATTCCTTCCTGATAGACCTGGGCGAGGCGCTCGCCGGGGATGCCCATGCCGTTGTCTTCAATTTCGATGACCAGGCGCGAGTCCTGCGAGACGGTGCGAATGACGATCGAGCCGCCCTCGAGCTTTGCGGCGAGGCCGTGCTTGAGCGCGTTTTCCACGATGGGTTGCAGGAGCATGCTGGGGATAAAAGAGTCCAGCGTGCGCGGATCGACATCCTTGAAGATTCGGAGATTGTCGCGGCCGAAGCGGACGACTTCGATGTCGAGGTAATCGTCGACGAAGCTGAGTTCGTCGCGCAAGGGGACGAACGTCTCGTGTTTGCGCAGCAGGCGGCGGAGGATGTTGCTGAGCTTGATGAGAACTTCGCGGGCCGTATCGGGGTCGTGGCGAGCGAGCGAGGAGGCCGTATTCAGCGTGTTGAACAGAAAATGAGGATTGATCTGGGCGGTGAGCGCGTCCATGCGCGCCTTGAGCAGCAACTGCTGGTGGCGCTCGAGATTCATCTCGATGCGCGTGTTGTTCCAAATCTTGATGGGGACCGCGACCGTCATCATCGCGGCGATCAGAACCAGGGCGAATTGCCAGGACGCGGTTGTCTGGGTGTAGAAGAGCCACTGGATCTTGGTGGCGTGGCCGAGGGCCTGGCGGGCCAACTCGAGAGCGATCGAGCCGCCGAGCGGCAACATCACCCAGGTCGCGCGGCGCTGGCGCACGAGCCGGACTATCGCGCCCGGGATGTTCAGAAACGTGAAGGGGCCGAAATTCCAGATCTCTTCTTTGTTGGGGATGATTTGGCGGATGATTCCGCCGATGAGTCCCGCAAACGCGGCCATCGGAGTGGAGAGCCATTCGTGATTGCCGAATGCGGGCAGGCTGATAATCGAGCCGCCGAGCACACCGACGACGTTTCCGCCGAGAAGGCCGAGCAGGAACGAGCCTTCGAGCATGAGGTCGGCAAACCGATAGGCCGGGCCGAAGAGGCGCATCATCACGCCGATGGCCAGTGTCGGCGTGAGAAAAAGCATGAGTTTGACCTTGAGGTCTGAATCGCGGATTTCGGTGTACAGGACGTTGCGAAAGGTTCCCCAGCGGGCCATCAGCGCGGCAATCGATCCGGCCACGCCTATCCTCATGAGCAGCGTAAAGAGAAGATCCTTGCCGGCGGATAGCGTGTCCATCGGAGTCAGCCTGCTGTTTCCGCGGCAGGGAAACTGCTGCGAGCAGGCTCGCCGGTAAAGTTAGCCAAACTGACTGCGGAAGTAAAGTGAGCACCACCGGTTTGGCATTTCCGTTTTCGCTCTCAGGGGTGTATTTTCTTAGTTCGCTCGCCCGGGCGCATCGGAGGCGCGGTTAGGGGCCGCACGGGCGAATCGAGACGCAGCTTGCGTCACTGTGGAGGCTGCGCAAAATCCATTCGAGAAGGGCGGAAGGAATCGTGATGCGCAAGGATTGCTTTGCAGCAGCCATGTTTTTGCTCTTTGCTGTGACCCCGCTCGCAGCCGAGCCCCAGCCTTACAAGAATTTCAAGGTAACGGTTTACATCCCCGTCCAAGTCGTCCAGCAGATGGGGCACGATCCCGCCTGGATGGAATCGAGCTGGGACACCATCAGCAGCCGTCTGCACGTCGATAAGGTCTTCATCGAGAGTTATCGCGCCGGGGCCACCGCCGACGACGACACGATTTCTCGCGTCAAGCAATTCTTCGTCTCGAAAGGCGTCGCTGTGTCGGGGGGGATGGCCATGCTGGCGCCGGCCGGCGGAGGCCAGTTCCGCACACTGGATTACACCGACCCCAACGATCGCGCGCTGGCGGAGCGCATGTCCGCCCTGGCCGCGAGGCATTTCGACGAGTTCATCCTCGACGACCTCTTCTTTACCAACACCAAGAGCGAATCCGACATCGCGGCCAAGGGCAAGCTGAGTTGGGATCAATTTCGCATGCAGTTGATGGACGAGGTGTCCCTCGATCTCATCCTGAAGCCGGCGTTGGCGGCCAATCCCAAAGTTCACGTCATCATAAAGTTCCCGAATTTTTATCCGTCGTTTCAGGGCATGGGCTTCGATCTCGAGCAGCAGCCGAAAATCTTCCCGGAGATCTGGACCGGCGATGAGACGCGTTACGCCCCCACGACCGACCAGCAGTTGCAGCAGTATGAAAGCTACGAGATTTTCCGCTACTTCGAGAATATCGCTCCGGGGCGCAACGGCGGCGGCTGGGTGGACCCCATCGCCATGGTTTATCTCGACCGGTACGCCGAACAACTCTGGGACACCATTCTGGCCAAGGCGCCCGCCATCAATCTCTTCCAGTACACCGACCTTTTGCGCGGCGCCGATCCTGGCGACCGAACGGCTTGGGAAACAATGCCCACTTCTTTCAACTATTTCGCCATGTTGCGTGATTGCTGCGGTTTTCCCGGCCTCCCTGGATCGAAGGATCCGCTTTTGGCCGACGTGGTCGCATATTCCCTGCGCCAGGTGGACCAGGTGGCGGGCGCGTTAGGCGACCCGGTGGGACTCGCGAGTTACCGCCCCTTGCACTCCACCGGCGAGGATTTTTTGCAAGAGGTCGTTGGCCAGAGCGGCGTTCCCGTCGAGATGTATCCGCAATGGCCGGATGCGAAAACCGTGTTCTTGAGCGAAGCCGCCGATCGCGATCCCGACATCGTCACGAAAATTGAAACGCACCTCCGCGCGGGAGATAACGTGGTGATTACGTCCGGCCTCCTTCGCGCGATACAAGACAAGGGCATGGACCAGATTACAGACATGCGCGTCACCGACAACGTCCTGGCCGCCACCGAGTACGTGACTGGAGCCGGCTTCGGAGAGGGCACGGTGGTTGGCACGTCAAAGCCAATCTCATTTCCCGAAATCCATTTCTACACGAACGAAGATTGGGCCGTCGTCCGCGGCTTGGACAATGACCGCGGCGTCCCGATTTTGCTGATGGACCACTACGGCAAAGGGGAGCTCTACGTTCTCGCCGTGCCGGAGGAGATGAACGACCTCTATTCCTTGCCGCCACGCGCGCTGGACGCGATTCGCCGCTATTTGTCGCCCGGCTTGCCGGTCCGGCTGGAAGGCCCGGCCAACGTGAGCCTGTTCGAGTACAACAACGGGACGTTTGTCGTCGAATCGTTTCTCGATCAGCCGGTGACGGTGCGAGTGATCGTTGGCTCCAGTCACCTCGAGAACTTGACGACGGGAGTGACTTCGAGCGGCGACCCAGTAACCCCTGCCGGAGGCTTTTTCGCTTTCCCGCCTCGACCCGGAACCACGCCGCCGCCCACGCAGTACGGCTACGAATTGCAAATCCAGCCGCACAGCTTTGTGGCCTTCCGCGGACAGCCATGAGGGCGGAGACGTAGACAAGTCGCACATCACCTTCTGATTGGGCGAGCAAGCGCAAAGCCGACGCAGGCGGAGGCGCCCGCCAATGGGCTTTCGGAAGTGAAGTGGCGCGCCGCGGCCTCCGGCTGGTGGCTACTGGATTGTGATCGTCGGCGACAGGCAATGGCTGTTGCCCCCTGTCACCCCGCACACCGCCAGAGGCATGCTCCCCGTGAAAACAATACTCAGCTGGCCGCTCTGTGAGGGTAGTGCGCTGCCACTCGGCTGGAACTGTGCAGCAAAGAAGTGAGTGCCGACGAAACCTGGAGCGCCGGGATTGGCGACCGCCTCTTGGGCCGTGCCGTTCACCAGGGCGGAACAGACGCCTGCGCCGTCCTCGAGGAAACAAGCGTTTCCGCTCGCCGCGCTCGTGGGCGCAACGTTCGCAGTCAGCGTGGCGCTGGCGTTCGGTGCAAGTTTGGTGCTCGTCGTGGTCAATGTCGTCGTTGTTGCAACTGGCCCACCCCCACCGCCACCCCCGCCTCCTCCGCCAGCTCCTCCGCCACCACCACATCCGATTAAGAAGCAGAAGAGTCCGACCGAGGCTAGGGCGACGGCGGCGCGCAGCGAGCGGCCTCTTCCACGGAGTGTCAGCATCAAGGCGGCCATGAACGCGATGACGCTCAATCCCCACCACGCGGGGCGACCCGGTGAGTTAAACGGAACCCGCCGCAGCCGGCGGGGAGCCGCCATCGCCGTTAGGTTGCTCGATGGCGGCGGAACGGGGAGCGAGAGCGTCACTGTGACGGGGACACCGTTGTTTAGAGATACAGGCGATGGCGAAAAATTGCAGGGCGTGTTTGCGATAAGCGCGCTGGCGCAGTTGAGTGTCACAGTGCTGGCATAGTCCGTCATGGGAGTGATCGTGAAGGTGAACGTCCCGGTCTGACCGCCCGTAATGGGTGCTGGCGCGGGGCCGGAGGTAACGCTGAAGTCGGGATAGACCACAGCGACTTCAACATTTTGCCCGTTCTGCACGTAATTGGAGTCACCAGAGTAGGCCGCAGTATATAGTGTAGTCCCCTGCGGTGTAACAGTCGTAGTGGCTTGCAATTCCCAGTTTCCGCTCGCGTCCGGCATCGCCGTGATAGTGACGGGACTCGAGGTGCCCTGGAACGTAACGGTTCCCGTGGGTTTGAGACCCGGATTGCTTGCAGGATTTGTCGTGTCAACGGTCGCGGTGAGCGTAACGGGTGTATTTTGGCCAACGTAGACCGTGCTCGGATTGGCGGTGGCCGACATCGTCGTGGGGTACAGCGCGTTGACGACCAGGGCGTTGGAGACCGAAGAGACATAGTTCTGACTGCCGTCGAATTCAACAGTGATCGAATGCGGCCCAGAAGCTCCAGAGACTGTAGCGCCTATTACGCCGAGGGAGCCGCACTGACCACTGATACAATTTCCAGAGCCGAGCACCCCCAAAGGTCCTGCGATAGGAGTTGTCCCATCGAAGACCGTTGCGTTCCCGTCGGGGGACTCTCCCCAGTCGCTCGCGGACACGTCGAAGTTGATATTGAAGGTCCGTCCGATGACGACTACGTTTGCTGAATAGCCATTTATCGATGTGAGCGTGGTGGTCGTGGGCGCTGGGGTAATGGTGATGGTTGCGGAGCCCGGACTCGGATTGTAACTGTTGTCCCCGCTATAGGTTGCGGACAGGGTATGAGATCCGCCGGAAAGGAAACATCCCCCACACCTGGATTCGAGTTCCGCCAAGATGGAGGGAACCTCCGTGAGGCCCTCTGTGTTCAACGTCGAGGGAGAAGGGAAGAAATTGGAGTTGAGCGTAGATCCATTATCGGTGAACGAAACGCTGCCTGTGGGGCAAGGGTATGCGAAGGGAGCGGTGGTTGAGCTGACGCAAGGCGTTCCGGAGCTATTCGTCACAACCATACGGATGTCGTACAGCGTGCCGTAGGGAAACGATGTGGCGTTCGGTTGCGCTGTCACCGCGCCCGTCGTGAGATTGACGGAGTATGTTGTAACGCTGACGGCTGTATTACTGGCTTCCGGGCTGACGCTGTTGACCGGCACGGCGTTCGAGTCGACAGGAGAGTAGTTCACGTCACCTGCGTAATGGGCGTGCACAGTATACGAGGAGCCGCCCGGAAGGAAGTTCGTTGAGCCGGAAGCCGAACCGTTGCTCAGGGTGAAAGTGTTGAATGTCGTAGTTGTGCTTCCCTGCGTCTCAAGAAGGGACGCGTCGCCGGTAGGAACGGGAGAGGACGGCGTGACGTTAATCGAGACAGGAACTGAGGCACCGTGCGTGATATTCACCGCGGCCCCGCCATTCAACTGGAGTGTCACTGTGGGTGCCGTGCGCTTGAACGAGGTCCAGTTGTGGACGAGGTTCGTGACATTGATAGAGCCGAGGCCGGTTGCTAGATCGTAGCCCGCGGTTGCAGGATAAGCCGGTGTAGAAGGGCTGCCGGTTTCCACAAGCACGCCGGTGCTTCCGCTGGTGGTCGCGCTGCAATTGGGAGAGCCCCCGACGCAAGGAACGGAATTGTTCCCTGAAGTGATGTCGTAGAACGTGCAGGCATTGTTGGCAAGCCCCGGAACCGCGGCTGAAGCGCAGTTCGAGTAGTTTTCCGTAGAGGCGAGATAGTAGAGCGCGTAGTTCGGGTTGCCCTGGCGAGTCACGGGCGTGGGCTGGCTTGCCATGTACTCGTCTACCAGAGCCATGATGCCGGCGATTGCAGGCGCGGAAGCGGATGTTCCGCCGATTAGGACGTAGCCGGTGCCTGAGTACAGGGAGCATGCGGTCGGCTCAAGAGGATTGACGGCGAAGGGATCGCAGATTATCCAGGCGGCATCGCTCGAAGATCCGACGGAGGAAAAAAGGGATACATCCGGGATGTCACGATGACCATCCGTCGCCGGCGTTCCGGTGATTTCAGGCCCGTTCTGCCAGACTGGCTTGGAATAGACCGTGCTTTGGCCACCGCTTCCACCGCCCACGACCAGGGATGGGGAGTTCTGAGGCAGCCCAGAACATCCTTGGAGGCCAGCCGAAGCGCAGGAAAGGTTCCAGGGAACTTCAGGGATGTAGCCGTCGGCGGATTCCAGCGTTGTCGCATTATTCGTTGAATTCCAGTACGTGCTCGCATTCAAGGACGTCTGGTTGAAGTCGGTCCCGCCGACTGCCACATTGAAAGGCGTCGAGGCTATGCCGCTCACGGCAAGGCCATTCATGGCAGCGGAAGCCCCCGCTTCACACGTTGCCGAGCCGCCATCGCCGGTGGCAATGCTCACGCTAGTGCCCTGCGCGGCGGCCTGCTCCCAAAGAGAATTGAAAAAAGCGTTGCCGCCGGCGCCGAGGTCTGCTTCGCAATCTCCGAAGCTCATGCTCATCACGGGAGCTAGATTGTTGTCCACGATGTACTCGGCAGCGAGGCGGTCCCCGCTCGTGGTTTCCGTGGGCGCGGCAACGACCAAATCAATCTGCGCATTTTTAGCGACGGCTCCGGCCACTTCGACATCGAGATCGGCCTCGGTCTCCGCGCCGAGCACTATGCCTGGATTCGGGCCGTC